>DATDAP010000645.1:0-2096 GCA_036525335.1 Microlunatus sp.
GCCGTTGGCCGCGAGCGCCGGCTTCTATGCCGACATCGTCCGGGAGAAGTCGACACTGCGACGTCTCAGTGACGCTGCCACTCACATTGCGCAGCTGGCGGCCGCGGGGGAGGGCGAGGCGGACGATCTAGTTGACCGTGCGCAGGCCGCGCTGTACGCCGTGACTGATCGGCGCAGCAGTGAGGACTATGTGCCGCTGTCGCAGCTGATGCAACCCGTGATGGACGAGATCGAGGCAATCGGCGCCCGCGGCGACATGGCGGGGGTACCCACGGGGTTCGCTGATCTTGACGAGCTCACCGGCGGCCTACACCCCGGCCAGATGGTCATTCTTGCCGCCAGACCTGGTGCGGGGAAGTCCACGATGGCCTTGGACCTGGCCCGGTCGGCGTCAATCCGGCACGGACTGACGTCGGCGTTCTTCTCCCTGGAGATGAGCCGGCTGGAGATCACCATGCGGCTGCTGTCGGCGGAGGCGTCGGTGCCGCTGGCGCACATCCGCAGCGGCCGGATGAGTGACAGAGACTGGGCGAGCATCAGTGCCCGGATGGGCGAGGTCTCTGAGGCGCCGATGTACATCGACGACTCCCCGAACCTGACGATCATGGAGATCCGGGCCAAGGCCCGCCGGCTGAAGCAACGGCACAACCTTCAGCTGATGGTGATCGACTACATCCAGTTGATGACCTCCGGCAAACGCGTGGAGTCTCGCCAGGTCGAAGTCAGCGAGTTCTCCCGGCAGATCAAGCTGCTGGCCAAAGAGCTCGAGATCCCCGTCGTCGCTCTGTCGCAGTTGAACCGTGGCCCCGAGCAGCGCACAGACAAGAAGCCGATGCTGTCGGACCTGCGTGAGTCCGGCTCGCTCGAGCAGGACGCCGACCTGGTGATCTTGTTGAACCGACCGGATCTGCACGACAAGGAGTCCGATCGGGCCGGGGAGGCCGACTTCGACGTCGCCAAACACCGCAACGGCCCGACCAAGGTGGTCACGGTGGCCTTTCAGGGCCACTACTCCCGATTCGCGGACATGCAGCGATGACCGCGGCTGTGTTCGCGGCAGGACAGCCGCCCCCCGCCGGCCCCGTGGAGGGGGTGGATCCGGCCGCGCCGGTCGTGGCGGCGGTGGCGGCTCGGTGGCCGCAGCTGGGGGTCGCCGACCTCACCGAGGTCCTCGGCTGGGCTCGAGGACAGCTGACTGGGCCCGGCGGGGACCCGACGCGGCTGACCGAGCACCTGCTGTCCGGCGTCGACCCTGCCGCCGATCCCCGAGTCACCCTGACCCTGCGGATGGCCGCCGACGTGCCGGCCGTCCCCTCAGCTGCCGTTCGTGGATCGTTAGCGCCCGATGAGCGGCCGTGTTTTGTAAGTCACGAGGTCATCGGCCGGGCTGACCTGTCCGACACCGCAGTGCAGGTCTGGCTCGTGCTGGGCATGCACCCGGAGGTCCGGGGCGCCGGGTTCCCCTTGGCGGCGTGGTGGATCGCTCAGCGGGCCGGCTGGACCGGGGGCCTGGGCACGGTCGAGCGAAGGGTGCAGCGGGCGACTGCGGAACTCGTCGCCGCGGGGCTGTTGGCGGTGACCCGGGAGCCGATCGGCGGCGGCCACAGCCGGCCGGTGTACCGGCGGCTCGGCGAGCCGGGGGAGCGGCGCAAGGAGATGGTGACCCGCTCCGACGTCCGGGCGCTGCGTCCGGCGCTGCTGCGGTCCTATCTGCGGTGGCGTCGGGTGATGGGCAACCCGGGCCGGACCCGGCTGTCGATGGCTCAGCTGGCGCAGCGGTGGGACCTGTCGGTCAAACAGGTTCGCCGGCAGCGCGACGACCTGGTCGCCGCCGAGCTCCTCGCCGTCGTTGACGGGGTGACCGTGGACGCCCGCCGCACGCGCCCTGAGGGGTTATCCACAGGGGACGAGGGTGTCGACGGGGGTGGGACATTTTTGTCGGCCAGCTCCGGCGGCCCCAGGGACATTTTTGTCGGCCCTAAAGAGAAGAACTACATACCCACAGATCTACATCCCCCTGTTGGCACGAATGTGCCTAACGTTGAGAAGTCATCGCGAGCGCACGCGAACGGGCCGACACCGGTGCCCGGTCGGCC
>DATDAP010000646.1:0-4988 GCA_036525335.1 Microlunatus sp.
CGGGTGACGCTCAACACGAGCACCTTCTCCCGGGTGACCGGAGGGAGTGGCAACGACATCCTGCGGAGCATCAACTCGATCAGCCAGGCTCGACTCAGCGGCAACGACGGCAACGACCAGCTGTTCGGCACCCTGAGTGACTCGCTGTTCGGCCAGAACGGCAACGACCTGATGGTCGGTGGCCGGCTCCTCATCGGTGGCGAGGGCAACGACGTCATGAAGGGCCTGGACGGCAACGACACGATGGACGGCGGGAACGGGCTCGACAACCTCGACGGCGGCGCCGGCTTCGACGATCTCTGCGACAACGCCGAGGTCACCGTCAACTGCGAGGCGTTCTGACCGAGTGGCCCGGGCCTCAGCTGGATGGCTCGTCGGGGGCACCGGATCGCAGGTCCGGTGCCCCCAGGTCGCTCAACCGGTAGCCGTGCGGGTAGACACCCTCGACCGCCATGCCGGGAGTGAACACCTTCGTGGCGTCGTCCGGGCGGCTTTGACGCTTGATCTGTCCGTACGCCCGCAGGACGACGCGGGTCACCCGCTCGGCGAACACCGAGGGCACCCACAGGCCCAGGGCGTGCGATATGCGCCGATCGCCCAACAGCAGCGTGAACACCGGCGCCGCGAGCGGTCGGGAGACCCACGGCTGCATCACCTCGAGCACCGCCACCAGCTCCTCGGCGAGCCGGTGGGCCGCCGAACTCGGGCCGACGTGGGCGTTCTCGTACGCGTCGTAGAGCCGCACCGCCTCGGCGTACGTCGCGGGCACCACGGCGATGTTCATCAGCCGGCCGAGATGACCGAAGAAGAGGACGGCCGACTCGCGTTCGGCCTCCGTCACCGCGCGCCAGCCGACCCGCTCGATGTGTCGCAGCGGCGTCACGATGAACGCGCACAGCACGTAGGTCAGGTCCTCCTCGAGCAGCGGCAACGGCCGATGCGCGCGGTTGATGCCGCTGATCGCCTGCCTGGTTCGCGGGGAGTCGAAGCCGCCGTGGACGATCTCGTAGATCATCAAGCCGGTGTCGTTGGCCCGCTTCCGGGTGTGACCAATCAGCTGACCGGTGCCCACCAGCAGCTCCGCCATCCGCGGAGAGGAGAACGTGCGCAGGAAGGCCAGCTGCCAACCCATCCGGGCCTCGTACGGGAACTCCTGCAGCATCAGCCGCTGATAGAGCAGCTCCCACTGCTCGTGCTCGGCCAGCTCCGCGAGAGCGGCGGTTCGTCGACGTCGTTCGGGGTGCACGTCGGGCCCTCCTGGCGAGCGTGGACATCTCGAGGTCTACATCATCGTCGGGTCACGAGATGCCCCCGGTCGCAGGTGGTGCGGATGTCGCCGGAAGTGCGGGACTACCGTTCGGCCGTTCGTCGGGCGGCCGAACACAGGTTTCAACACGGTGCAGTTTCCTGCGCGCACCGCCCCCCAGTTAGGTGCTGCGCCGCCCGCGCCCAAGAAGCGCAAGACCTGCTCGTCGTCCTCCTGGTCATCGTCGTGCTGTTCGTCCTCGGCATTGCTGGCTGTATCGCCCTCGTCGGAGGCGCCGCCAAGACTTTGTCCGAAACCGTGGAGGTGTCAGCATGACAATCGGCCCGCAACGCGCCCTGCGACGTCGAGGAGGGTAATGCGTTCGAGATCGGCAAGCACGAGAGACTTGCTGGATGGGAGGTCGAGAAGGTCTCCCTCGGCGATGAGGCGGTGTTCAGTGTGAGCGGCACAGCGAAGAACGTCACTGACGAGACGCCGTTCGTTCACTTCCACTTCTTGTCGAAGGACGGTGAGGTGCTGGGTAACGTGCAGTGCAGCACCGGGGCCCGGAACCCGGTCAGACGGAGACGCTCAACTGCATTCCCGACGGCAAGTGGGGCAAGTACGACAAGATCACCGCCGAGGCAGCATTCTGAACCGCCGAGCTTGGCCGAGCTGAGACTGTCTCAGCCGAGGAGAGCTCGCACCTTGCGGAGCAGCACCTCGATGTCGCCGCTCTTGCCGACGTAGCTGCTGTTCGCGGGCAGACCCGTGCCGTCCCGCTCGAGATCGCTGCGTTCCAGGATGGTGTACAAGACGACCGGTACGGCTCGGCTCCGCTCGTCGGCCAGCAGCAGGTTCGCGCAGCGCAGTCCCGCACGGTAGTAGCCGCCCTCGGTGACATCGGCCGGCGGCTCGGGTGCGGTCGGCGACGGAAGGCTCCAGCGCAGCATCACGTCCATCAGCACCAAGCTCGGCGGCGCCTCGACCAGCAGCGGAAGGTGCTCGCGGAACTGGTGTTCGGAGCCGAGCACGGTGATGCGGACCTCGGGGAAGGCGGATCTCAGGTTCTCCTCCAACGGGCCCTTCTGCAGGTGATCGTCCTCGACGATCAGAAAATCCGGTGGCATGGTGTGCTCCTTCGACGATGGGTGGCTCGGGGGCTGGGCTCAGGCGATGGGGACTCAGGTGATGAGGGCTCGGGCGATGGGGACTCAGGCGATGGGGAGGACCAGGCCGACGGTGAGGACGTTGCCGGTCGGCACCACCTCGACCCGGCCTTGCATCGACCTCATCAGGTTGTCCACGATCCACAGACCGATGCCGGATCCCTCACCGATCGAGTTGCGCGCCGCCGATCCGCGCCAGCTGCGCTCCAGGCAGCGGAGCCGGTCCTCCACCAGCAGCGGCACTCCGGTGCTGGTGACGGTGATCCGCAGCTGCTGATCCGACGGCGTCGCCACCGCGACCAGCACCTCTGTCTCCGGGTAGCTGTACTTGTCTGCGTTGTCGAGCAGGTTACCGACGCACTGCTGCAGGAAGGAGCTGTCGGCGTGCACGAGGACTCGGCCGATGCCGTTCAGCGATGCCCGATCGACCTGGAAGCTGCGGCGCATCTCCGGGTTGCTGAGGATGCGGCAGTCGTCGGCACCGGCGACGAGCATCCGCTGGAGATCTCCGGCCCCGAGCAGCTCGCTCCGCGCGGTCGGTCGCTCGCCCTTGCTCAAGGCGGCGAAAACGCCCGCCGACATCGCGACCCGGCTGGCCTTGCGGCACAGTCCGCGGGCCGCGGCCAGCTCGCGTTGCGTCCGACGATCGAACCGTCCCTGACGGATCACCAGGTCGGTGCGATCCGTGGCGGCGCGCAGCGGGCTGACCAGCTGGTGCTTCAGATCCTCCATCACCTCGGCTTGCGCGTTGAGGTTCGCGTTGAGCTCTCGCTGCGCCGCCTTCAGCTGTGACATGGTGCGCTCGAGGTGCCGGTACAGGCCGAGCTGGTCGCTCAGGATGTCGTACACCTGGGCGGAGTTGGCGGGCGGCTCGGCCCCGATGCCTTCCGCGGTCAGCGCCCCGTAGGCCTGAGTGCCGACCCGGATCGGCGTGCTGACCATCCACCTGTCTTCGCCGGTCGCACCGGTCGAGCCCGACGAGATCCGCTGCACCCCTGAGCCGTACGCCCGCATGGCTTGGTCGTGCCGCGTCCTGACCTGATCTGACGAACCGGACTGGGCCGTCACCACCAGCGACGGGCTCTTTCGCCTGCCTGTTGGAGCAGCGCTGAACACGGCGGCACCGGTTCCGGCGGGCACGACGTTCGAGGCCACCCGCAGAGCGGCCTCCGCCACCGTCGGCTGATCCGCAGTGGTGGATTCTGCGCCCCGCAACGCGTCGGCCAACACCTTGTTGAAATCGGTGATGCCGCTCGCCAGGGCCCACCAGGACCTGTTCTCTTCCGACAGGGCCCGCCGGTTGAGCCAGGTCGCCCAGTGGCGCGCGAGCTGGGCGGCCACCGGTCGCAGCAGGGAGAGGTCGGAGTGCGTGAAGTAGTCCGGCAGACCGACTGGGCGGGTGCAGCGCAGAATTCCCCAGGTGCGCGTCCCACTCATCAGCCGCTGGTCGATGCTGCGCTCTCCTGGCCGGAGCCGGTGTCGGCACCCGTCGGCCTCTGCGGCCGACGGCGGTTGGGCGCCGCTGGCCGCAGCGGGCCAACCGGCAAAGTGGTCGTAGCGGCCCTCGCCACCTGGTTCCTCGAGGAAGAGTGCGACTTCCGCCTCCTGCAACGCCTCGGACAGGCGCTCGCAGACGTCGGTGAAGTAGGCGACCAGTCGTTGCCGCGGCAGCGGCTCCGAGCCGGACTCCACGTCGGCGGCGTGCAGGATGTCACCGCACGCGTTCACCAGCCCCAGCGTCAACCGCTCGCGCCGGACCGCCAGCACCTGCGGCACCACCTCGAGCAACTCGGCAGTCGCGTCGAAAGCGGCATCGTCCAGACCGCCGGCCCCACACAGCGTGAGCACACCGCGCGATCCGTCGGCGTAGGTGAACGGCAGCGCGGCGTCGACCACCAACCCCACCAGGTTCCCTCCGTCGGCCCCGGGAAGCGCCAGATTGCGTCGTGCGTACGCTTCCTTCGTGATGGGGTCGACCGTGTATCCGAGGTCGACTGGGGGCGCCTCCTCCGTCACGCCCGGCGCGTTCGCCGCCCGCCAGGCACACAACACGGACAGCTCGTCTGTCCCAGCCGCCGACTCCGGGGCCTCCCACAGCACCACTCCCCGCGACCTCGTGGCGCGCCCGAGCACCGCCGCAACCTCGGCCAGCGACCCTGGACGGGCGCCGAGCGCCACCTGCGTCAGCTCCCGCAGCCCGTCCGAGCCGATCTTCGGCAACTCCGGCCTGGTCACGGCAGGCTCACCGCGGCGAGGCGAAGCAGGTGAGAACACCTGGCGTCGGAGCGGTCGCGCAGGCCGCTGTCCAGCCGGGCTTCCCGCTCGGTCAGCGACTGCAGCGTGTGGACCACCGAGCCGATCAGTGCTCGATCGCTCGGGTACGGCGATCGGACCAGGTCTTGTTCGAGCCAGGTCGCGTTCGCTCGGAGCTTCGCGGTGGTGTCCGGCTCCGTGACCGCCTCGGTCAACGTCCCGGGAAGCCACGTCGCCTCGGCCCGGTAGCGGAACTTCTCAGGCAGCAACTCGAGCAGGTCGGTGAAGACGACGACCTGCTTGCGCCCCGACGGCAGATC
>DATDAP010000647.1:0-9879 GCA_036525335.1 Microlunatus sp.
ACGACGCTCGGACAGCTTCTGCAGCAGAAAGCCCTGGTGCGTGGCTGGGTCGAAGCCTTTCGGCAGCGGGATGCGAACCTCCTCCCGACGGCCAGCGGCTGCACGCTTGTCCGAGCGGTCGGCGCTCGGGTCGAGGCCGGACAGGTCGAGGTCGCTCACACCTTGTCCATGCGGCGATGCCGGGTGGAGTGCGGCTCAGAACTCGTCGGCAGCGTCGCCGAACTGGTCGGCAGACAGGGCCTCGAACTCGACCAGGCCGACCCCAGCGATCGACTCCAGGAACGTGCGCTCGTTGTGCGGATTGATCCAGCGGACGTTGCCGGTGGGCGGCTGCCGGTCGGTGAACGGCGCGTAAGAAGACGCGGTCAGCACCAGCGGCACGCGCTCGGTCCACTCACCGGCCTCGACCGGGTCGATCCGGTTGGCGAACAGCGCGGTCAGCACGTTCTCGGGAGCGGTATTGACCTCAAACTCGCCGATCTCCACCGAGGCGCCAATCAACACCTGCTGGATCAGGTTGGCGGCCGCCACGGCGTACTCCCAGCGGGCCAGCAGGGCCACGTCATCGCCCTCGGTGCCCGGAGGGATGTCGGCGTAGCCGGGAATCAGCTTGCCGACCAGCTCGGTCAGGGAGCCAGCACGGTGGGTGAGCGAGTCGTGAACGAGCCGGTAGGTGACAGGCCCGGCCTCGGGTGCGTCGTTGTGCGTAGCGGTGGTCATCGTCGGGGGTTGCCTTTCGCGTGGGTGCGCCGCCCAGCGCGATCCCGATGTCGTGGTCTGGGCGGGCGGGGCGGGCGGGTCAGAGGTCGAAATCACCGAAGCCGACCTCCTCATCGCTGTCGTCGGTGGTGTCGGGCTTGGAGACGTCCGCGGCGACCACGTCGTTCTGATGCGCGGGCTCAGACTTGGCCCCGGCGTTCGGCTCCTCGTCGGAGTCCGGCTCGACCTGCTGGTTCGACTCCTGCTGGGCGCGGGCGGCCATCGTGGTGGGCTGCTTCTGCTTCGCCTTGCTGACGGCGGCGAACACCTCGTCGGCGATCTTGGTCGGGTCGTCGGGGCCGTTGGACCACAGGCTGTACGCGACGGTCCACATCAGCCGGGCGCGCTTCACAACCGCCTCCGCCCAGGTTTCCCACTCCTCGACGGTGGCGGCGTGGACCGGGGTGGGGAGGGTGCGCAGGATGCGCTTCACCAGGAACCGGGCGCGGCTGTTCATGCCGTCCTGCATCGACGCGGAGCCGGTGACCGGTTTCTGCACGTCGGCGATGACGGAGGCGTACATGGCGGCCAGCGACTGCACTCCAGCCTTGGTCAGCGGAACCCCTGCCTTGTCGAGGGCGTAGACGGCCATCTCGACCACATCGGTTGCGGCCATCGAGGCGTAGCTGTTGGGGTTCAGGTCGCCGTCGGACAGCTCGATGTAGGGCTGTCCCTCTTTGAGGCGGGTCACGGTCGCTCCTTGCGGCTCGGTGTTGGTGTTCTCGGCCTCCACGTGTGCGGCGTAGGTCGATTGGACGACCTGGCCGGGTACCTCCACGCCGTCGTTTCGCAGGCGTTCCGGCGGCGATGGCACGGTCAATTCGTGGCCAGGTGCACCGATGGTGGGTATCGGTAACCATTCGGCGGGGACGGCCTTGTCGGTGCGGTCCGCCTTCTTGTCGGCCTTCGCCGAGGGGCAGACGTTGACCAGCGGGCACCATCCGCAGAGTGCGGTCGGTGCCGGGGTCATGGACGCCGTGTCGCCGATCAGGGCCAGCTTCTCCGCCGCGACCAGGAACTTGTCGCGGGTGTCGTTGACCCTGGCCTTGGCGACCGCGACCTTCTTCGCCTGACCGAGCCGGGTGTAGTACAGCCAGGCCGACTCGGGCCGGTGTCCCAGCTGCTGCTCCATCGCCAGCAGGTAGAGCCGCTGCTGGTCGCCGTGCTCATCACCGAACACCTTGATGTTCTTCGGAATAGCCCGTGCAGTCTTGAAGTCCACAACGCTGAGAGCGCCGGAGGGGAGCGTGTCGACCCGGTCGACAAACCCTACGAATGGGACTCCCGCGATCGTCGTCCGGACCTCCAGCTCGCGGCCGTAGACGTCGACGCGGGTGGTGTCCTCGATGTCGAAGATGCCTTTGAAGGCGGCGTACACCTCGGCCATCCAGCGGTCACGCACGGCCATGGTGAGCGGGTCGTCGCCGGGCATGGCGTCGTTGCAGACCTGCCGCAGGATCGTCATGGCGGCGGCTATCGTGCGGTCGCGGCCGGGCAGCTCGAACAGCTTCTCCAGCACCTTGTGGCCGCCGTTGCCGAGGACGGAGGGGGCGAACGGATCCTGTTCGCCGGGCCACACCTTCTCGAACGCCCAGCGGGCTGTGCAGCCGTCCATCGCGTGCATCGTGGAGGCCGACATGGTGCGCTGCGTCAACCGGGTCAGGGTCGGCTCGTGATTGATGACGAGCCCCCTGCCGTCCCAGGCGAACCGCTTGGAGATGACGTCGAGCCGGGCCCGCAGGTCGTCCCCGGCGGCGTCCAGCTCGAGGTCGGGCTGGACGTCGTGACCTCCGGGCCGGCCGGTGACGGTCGCCATGCCCGTTGCAGCCGGCCTGAACTCTGCCGAAGCCAGCGGCGCGACCTTCGTCGCGGGGGCAGTGGGGCGGGCGGCGCCAATGCTCATGCCTGCCGAGTTCTCAGCGCCTTTCTGGTCGAGGCCCATCGGCCGCATCACACCCTCTGCTCCGGTCAGCGCCTGGTGGCGATGGCTTCATGAGTGAGGTGTGCGGCGAGGTCCTGTTCGACGATGCCGGACGGCTCAGTCGCCGTCCTCCTCGGTGTCTTCGAACTCCTCCTCGGTGCCGGTGTCGGTATTGGAGGTGAGGATCCGGTTCAAGCTGACGGCCACCCCGGAGAACCGGTGGGCAGCCCCGGCCGGTCGGTGCCGGGTCGTGACGGCACCCTTCGGGTTGGTGCCCTCCTCAACCAGCAGGCCGTCGTCCCGGGCCGACTCCCAGGTCGCCTTCTGCCGGGTGCCTGATGGCAACAGGTCCGGGTAGAGCCGGGCCGCGACCTCGAACGAGTTCGAGTAGTCGAGCAGCACGACCTGCTCACCGGTCCGCTGCAAGGTGCCGCAGACGCCGATCGTCGGGCCAAGTGGGGCCATCTGGTCGCCGCGGACCTGCCAGCCGAGGGCGTGGGCGACCTGGTCGTCGCCGTCGCCGGGAGCCACACGCGGGTCGACCGCGGAGGTGACGTGGGCGCGGCCCGATCGCAGCGCCAGCGAGATCGCGGCCAGCAGCCGGCGGCCAGGGGTCGACTTGGCGTGCTCGCGCCAGTTGCGGGACACAAGCTGGGCGAGGGCGGCCGGCAACCCGTCGACGGTGTCGGTCAGCAGGTCGATGTAGTGCTGGTCGAGACCCAGGTCGGTCGCCATCTCTCCGAGAAAGTACAGCGACAGCATCAGGTCGGCTCCGGTGTCGACGCCGCGGGTGTTGCCCATCGCCAGGCCTGCCTCCTGCATGGCGGCGGCCATCATCGACTTGCACTGGCTCTTGTAGACCCACTCCTCGGTCCAGCCGGTCAGCCGACCCCAGTCGCCACCATGGGTGTTCTGGGCCTCGTTGCGGACGTACTTGATGAGGCCCTGGGTCACGCGCGCCGGCGCGCCGTCGTGCTCGCACAGCCGCTGCAGCGCGTCGGTGGCGTCCCGGGACTGGGCCAGCGAGCCCTTGCGGAACCACAGGGCCAGAGACCTCTGCCGGATCGACTCCACCGTTGACTCGTTCTCGGCCGTGGCGACCAGCATCGCGTTGGGGATCCTGGCCGGACGCGGGGTGCCGTCCTTGGTCATCCGGCCACGGCTGGCGCCGTTGAACACCATCCGGATGACATCGTCCATGTTGGCCTGCTCCCCGCGCTGCTTGTTGGCGTCGGCGGACGGGGCGAGGTCGTCGATCACCCAGAAGCACGACACCGACAGGCTTGCTTCGGTCGCGGCCACCGAGTCCTTGGCGGAACCGGGTAGGGCGTTACCGTCCCACACCCCGGGCCTGCGGGCCCAGAAGCCCGAGATCGCCCCGGCGGTGTAGGACTTGCCGGACCCAGGCGGCCCGACCAGGTACACAACCGATGGGGAACGCATCGGCACCACGGCCCGGACACCGGCGGCCAGCGTCACCGCAGCCGCGCTCGCATCACCGTAGGCGGTCATCACTGCGTCGATCGTGGTGCGAAGGTCGGCGGCGACGCAGACCCTGTAGTCCTCGTCCTCCCAGGTGGCACCGTCGTCGTCACCCACCCCGAACAGGTCCGCGTTGTGCAGCAGTTCGCCGACGGCAGACTGCGTGGTGCCCTCGACCCGCTCACCAACAACCTGGTTGCCGACGGCGAATACGGGCACGTCGCCGGGCACCGGCACCCAGCCCATCCGGGTCCACAAGGTGCGGTTCTGGATCTCGTTGGCATGGTTCGCTTTCACCGCCGATACCCAGTCCTGGCCGACTTGGCCGCGTGGGGGCCACTTCGGGTGCAGCTTCAGCGAGGCGGGGATGCTGACCTTGCTGTGGGTGTGCCAGCGGTCCGGGGTCTCCACAAGCAGGTCGGAGGGGCCCTCGACGGCCTCGGTGATGGTGTCGCCGTCCGGGCCCTTCCATGACACCTCGATCTCGACCCGTTCGTCCTCGACCGGAATCCTCCCGAGGTCGGCGGCGAACCGGCCCGTACGGTTCTCCTCTGCGCTGGGTCGACGCTTCACCGTCTGCGCGACCACCCGGCCGCCGATCGGCATGACCGGCTTGACCGGCCGCCACAGGCCGCGGACCACCTCGCCGTTCTCGTCCCGGTCCTCCTCGCAGCGCTCCAGCACTGTGCCGTCGCCGCCGAACCTGTACTCGCCGACCTTGTCGAAGTCCTGCCGCTTCGGCTGCGCCGGAAGGCCCGGGGTGACCTGCTCGAGCAGGTCGGACCAGGTGCCGTAGTCGGCGAGGAAGTCGTCGGCGCCGACCTTGGCACCGCCGCCCCTGTTGGACACCGAGGGCGCGAGCAGGGCCATCCGTGCGTTCCTGCGACCCAGCAGCTCGCATAGCTGGCTGGTGGCGTTCCACACGTTCCAGTTGCTGGTGACGTCGCCGTCGATGCTGACCCACACGTCGCGGTTGGCCAGAGTGAACATGGTCCACTCGGGGTTCTTGCGCCAGTTGTAGACGCCCGCCACGGCGACGACGCAGAGTCGTTTGGCGGCCGGGACCCGATCCAACAGGATGGTCAACCGTTGCTGCGAAGCCAGCACCATCGCCTCGCTGTCGAGCGCCTGTTCTGTGCTGGTGAGCCGCAGGTCGTCGGGACTGACACCTGCGTCGAGAAGGAGCCCGGTGATGGAGGAGTCGCCCTTGATCTGGCCCTCGGCGACCAGCAGCGGCACGTCCGGGTCGGTGTACCAGGCGCCCGGTGTGGCGGGGTGGACACCGAGGATGGTGTCGTCACCCTGCACGAACTCGTACTTCAGCTCCCGGGTTCCGTCGCCGCTCATGACAGGGCGGGCCGGGCGGTACTGGACGGAGGTGACACCCGGTGCGGCGCCGACCCGCTGGGCGCGGACGGCGCGGTCGGCCAGGTACCACGGCATGATGAGGATGTCGCCCAGTTGTAGCTCCTCGGCGAACCGGCGGCCCTGGCCGCGGCGCTTGTCGATGCCGAGCCGGTGACATTGGGCCGTGGTCTCTTTCGGGCTGACGTGGAACAACGTCTCGTAGCCGCGGGCGACTGCCACCAGCGGCGCGACCGCCGACTGGGCCAGCTTCTCCGCGCCGGTCCCGGAGATTCGGGGCTGATACTCGTCAGGAACCCAATGCCGGCCGATGCCGGGGTGCTGTTCGGGTGCGGTGAACGCCACCGGTTGTGGGCTGCTCGCTGCTGGCGCGCTGGAGCCCTTGGCGGTGGTACGGGTAGTCACGCGGTTCAGGTGTGCGGCTCAGCGGGTTTGGCGATGCGCCCACCGTCCCATCCCGGCGGCACGCTCCGGGAGGGGTTGTCCTCAGGCGCGGCGGTGGATGGCTACCACTTCGGTGACGGGGGCATGCAGCCTGGTCCGCACCTCGCTGCAGACGGTGTCGTCGAGGGTGGCGAGCACCCCGTAGATGCCCTCGACGTTGCCGGAAGCCTCCAACCGGGCGCACTCGTCGATCACGTCGTCGACCTCCTCGGCCATCAGCAGCAGGTCCCACTCCCGCCCGCCCGGCGGCTCCTGCTTGACCAGCCGCATGCAGCGGCGGGTGTGCCAGCGGGCGACCTGGGTCCCGGCGGTCACTTCGGTCAAGCCGGTGAGCCGGGCGTAGCCCCAGTTGATCGCCTTGACTGTGGCGACGCCGCCGGGGTCGCAGAGGCCGACACGGATCAGGGACGTGACCAGGGTGCGCTTCGGCACTCCGAGCTCGCGGGCCAGCTGGCCCGCCGCCATCCACGCCTGCACCGTCCGCCCCGTCCCTAGTCAGACTCGCTTTCATCACCAAGTCTGCCATCATTCGGATCCGTCTTTGAGCAGTCGGCGAAGGGCGTGGCCCCGATGCAGCGCATCTGATCGGCATGTGCGCGAGATTCAGGCTCGCCTAGCCTTCGGGGTATCTGCGGGAGAGCCAACCGGTCACATCTGGCTCTTCGGTGGACACCAGGCGAGGTGAAACGCAGCTGCCTACCGAAGGGAGGGTGAGCCTCGGGGCTGCACGCCCTGAGAATTCGAGCGATCCTTGGGCATCTGCTCCCTGCCGGTGACAGTTCTTGGGTCCTTCCGTCCACCCAGCCCAACGGAAGACACCTGTTAATTACCAGTGCCGGCCACCCCTGAGCCCGAAGGCGACCAAGCGGGCCGCCGGGTCGGTAACCCTTTGCGCAATGGGCACGCGAGTGCCTCAAGTATCGAAGTCGCCGGCTTCGTCCGTCTCGGCGTCGGCATGCCGATCCGCACCGACGAAGCCGAAGCCCTCGTTCGAGGCGATGGTCCAGTGCTCGTCCGGGTCGACGGCAAGGACCTGGCCGGTTTCGTTGACCGTCTCGATCGTGGTAGCACCGAACAGCGGTATGACGGCGGCCATTCCGGCGTCCAGCTGGCTCGAGTTGTTAGCTGATGCGGTGTTCGGTGCCGGAGAGGCCTGCAGCTTCGCCCGGGTGGCTCGCGGGGCCTTCGTCACTGTGCCGGCGCAGCCGGAGGTGGTGCGGCAGGCCGACGGGACGCTACGTGAGCCGATCACCGACCAGTCGCCGCACCTGGAGCAGACGCAGACGGTGCCTCGAGGTTCGGCGACGGCGACTTCGATGACTGCTGCCCACTCGTCCAGCAGCTTCTGCTGCTCGTCGGTCAGGTGAAACTCGGCGAGCCGGACCAGGGTGTTCTCGTCGCCGCCGGCGACGGCCTGGGCTAGTGCGGGCCACGTGGGCTGGCGGGTGATACGCAGCAGCATCCCGGCCAGCGACGCGGCCTGCGCGCACGGCGGCGCGTCGGGGACGTGGATCCCGAACGTCGGCTCGGGCATCGCCCCCGCGATCTCTTCCTTTGTGGGGGAGGCGTCGCCGGTCTGCGGGCTCACAGTGTCGAGGGTGTGCGGCACCCACCGGTTCGCCCGCCCGCGGGGCTGCTCATGCGGCCCGTCGCCTGCGGCACGGCCTGTGCCTTGCCTGCTGGACCCGCTGCACCACCTCGGCCAGCAGCTCCCAGGGGGCGAACGCGCTGGAGGTGTCGTGGTCGTTGTCGCGGGTGGCGCGTCCCGCCCGGTCGCCGACCACCAACGACGCCACATCCTCCTTCGTGTTGCGGACCTTCAGCACGTGCTCGTCGAGGGTGCCGGTCGCGCACAGCGCGGTGAGGGTCACCCCGCGGTCCTGGCCGGGCCGGTGGTGCCGGTCCTCGGCCTGCGACATCAGCTGCGCGGTCCAGTCCGACTCGACGAAAACCGGGTTCGCGCAGGCGGTCAGGGTAAGACCCACCCCGGCAGCGGTGATTTGGCAGACCAGCACGACCAGATGCTTTGCCTGCAACGCGTCCACGTACTCGGTGCGGCGGTCCAGGCTGGTCGAGCCGTCGATCACCGCGACCGGTGGCAGGCTCGTGCCCAGCTTCGCCTCCAGAAGGTCGCGGGCGTGGTCGGCGAGCGCGGAGATCACTTCACGGTGATGCGCCCACAGCACCAACGGCTCCTCGAAAGTCCAGGCGCCGGTGGCATCCGGCCGTGGCAGGTTCCCTGCCAGCCATGTCTCTAGGTGCTCCACAGCGGCCGGCACCTTCGCCAGGCCGGTCGACTTCCGCAGCGGCGACAGCAGCCCGATCTGGGCCCGGCACCGCTCCTCGACCTCGGCCTCGTCCGGCTCGTGCGGGGCCTGGTCGTCCAGCCACGCATCGACGATCTCGTCCAGGTGGGACTGGGCGGCGCGGATGTCGGCCATGGCCACGTCGACGTAGGAGGTCACCCAACGCTTCTCCGGCAGCCACGGCAGGATGTCGGCTTTGTGGCGACGCACCCACACGTGAATGTCGAGCAGCCTTCGCAGCTCATCCATGTGCTTCGTCCGACCCACCCAGCGGCCGAAGTGGTCCCGGCGGCAGAACCGCTCCGCGAACGCGGCCCGGCCGCCGAACACCCAGTCCAGGTGCCCAGACATCGCCAGCAGCGGGATCATCTCCACCGGCGACCCCGTGAACATGGGCGTGCCGGTCAGTGGCAGCGCGGTGAGGGCCGGCAGCGAGGCCACGCCCGTCTCCGGATCGCCGCCCCAGCTCGAGCCGAGGTGGGCGGTGCGGGTGTCGCGGATGCGGGTGATCAGGCCACGGATCGTCTGCGAACGGGTGGAGGTCCATGTCCGAGCACGGTGCGCCTCGTCGTAGACCACCACACTCGGAGACCAGCTGACGATCTCGTCGACTAGCGTTGGACGGGACGCGAGGATCGAGTCGGCGACGATCAACACGCCACGCTCGGGCAGACCGGGCATCCGGCGTCCTGGCTGCACCACGACCACATCGGCGGGCACACGGTCTGCGGCCGGTGAGCCGTCGGCTGGCAGGACATCACGCGGCCACCAGGCCGACTTGCTAGTCGGGTCCGGGACCCCCAGGTGCGAACGGACCGTCTCACGGGCCCAGTGGGTGAGGACGACCGGCGGGACGACGATCACCGTGCGGCCGGTGACCGCCCCGATGCCGGCACCGGTCGCCCTCCGTCGCCGTTCGACGTGTGCTCGTTCGCGTTCCAACACCGCTGCGGCAGCCGCAAGGGCCTGCCGCGTCTTTCCCGCACCGGGGGAATCTGCGACCAGGGACCGCCCCGCGAGGGCGGCATGCACGCCGAGCTGCTGGTACTCGTACAGGTCGAGACCGAACCACACGGGTACACCGCCGGTCGCCTTGGTCAGCACGGCCAAGGCGGAATCTGGTCCACCGGCCACCTCAGCATCGTCGCGACCCTCGACGCCTGACCGGGTGAACGACGGTGACAGGCCAGCCAGTCGTGCAGCACGCACAACCCTTCTGTCGCGTCCGGCGCGGACATCCAGCACCCGGGTGCGCCACGCGTGCTGCGCCCGGCCGGCCACATCGGCGTCAAGGTTCAGCCCCGCGCGGATGGCGCCGGTGGCGGGGTCAACGAGATCGAGCAGGTCGGCGGACATGCGGCCCGTCTCCGGGTCGTTCTCCGCCATCGGGACCAGCACCGTCGACACGTGCGTGGGGCCGGCCAGCCGCGGTCGGATCAGGACACCGTTCGGGTTGGCCGAGTCGGCGCGAACCACCGGGTTGGTGAGCTCGGCCAGCACAGCGCTTACGTCTGCGGGGTCGGCGTTGCCGACGGGTGCCTCGGAGGTGTCCAGGTCGATGCCCGCATGTCGCAGTACCTGGCCCGGATGGGGACCGAGACC
>DATDAP010000648.1:0-16385 GCA_036525335.1 Microlunatus sp.
CAGACCAGGTACCAGGTGGGGTTCATCGAGAAGGCGGTCAGCACCGTGGCCACGGTGTAGAGACCGAGCGTGATCAAGAACAGCTTCTTGCGGCCGAACCGGTCGGTGAGCTGACCGAAGAACAGCGCCCCGACACAGGCCCCGGCGACGTAGACCGCGCCGGCCAAGCCGATCTGGGCGCTGGTCAGTCCCAGGCCGGTGTCGGTGGATTTGAGGGCCTCGGACATCGACCCGACGATCGTCACCTCGAGCCCGTCGAGGATCCAGACGGTGCCGAGTCCGATCACGATCATCCAGTGGAATCGAGACCACGGGAGCCGATCGAGGCGGGCGGGGATGTCCGTGCTGATGGTGCCGGTCTGGACGTCGGACGACATGGAACCTCCGGAGTGGGCAGGGACGCCGGGTAGGAGTCGGGCCCGCCGACCGACCCGGTGAACGCTACGCCTCAGATCGATTTGTCAGCCCAGCTGGTGGCTCGAAACGCCGACGACGCTGACAAGTCGGCCGTTCGGGGTCACCATGGCGGGGTGACTCTGTGGCGGCGTTCGGGCGTGCTGGCGGCGGCAGCGGTCGGCGCCGTCCTCTCGGTCGGGTGCACCGCCACCGGGGTGGCGCCCCACACCTGCACGGAGATCGGGTCGCCGGCCGGCGTCTCGGTGACGGTCGTCCGGGACGCGGTGCTGCCCTCGATGACACTCACCCTGCGGATCTGTCAGGCCGCCTGCGTCGAGCGGCGGGTCGAGCTGGTCCCCGGTTCGGTCACCGTCGGCGAGACCTGCAGCCCCGACGGCCCGGACGGCAGCTGCTCGGCGTCGTCCTCCCCGGACGGCACGATGGTCGGCTTCGTCGACCTGGCCACGCTGACGGCCGGTCCGGCGCGGATCAGCGGCCAGCTGCAGGCTGGCGCCGACCGCACCGAGCTGGCCGAGATCACCACGACGGCGGCGGCGACCTACCCCAACGGCCGGGACTGCCCCGTCGGTGGACCCCAGGCGGTGGTCCGGGTCACGATCAGCGGCCTGCGCTGACCGCTCCGTCGATCCCGGCTGCGGGGCCGCCGGGCCCTCAGTGCGGTCGCTGATCGCCTTCCTGGAGGCCCCAGAACACCCGCTCGACCACCGCGTGAGCTCGGCGGGTCACGCGCCGGTAGTCGGCCAGCAGGTGCGAGGACTCGCCCGGACCGTAGCCCATCAGCTCGGCGAGCGCGGCCAGCTCCCGGTTGTCGCTGGGCAACGAGTCCGATCCCCGCCCGCGGACCAGCATGATCTGGTTCCTGATCTTGCTGGCCAGCAGCCAGGCCGCCTCCAGGTGGCCGGCATCCTGGGGGTCCATCAGACCCGCTTGCTGGGCCACGCGGAGCGCCTCGATGGTGCGTGAGGTCCGCAGGGCGGGCACCGCGTGCGCGTGCTCCAGCTGGAGCATCTGCACCGTCCACTCGATGTCGGCCAGTCCACCGGGTCCGAGCTTGGTGTGCTTGGCCGGGTTGGCCCCCCGCGGCAGCCGCTCGGCGTCCACCCGCGCTTTGAGTCGGCGGATCTCGTGCACCTGGGCGGGCGACAGACCATCCTCGGGCCACCGCTTGGCGTCGATCAGCTCCATCAGCTCGGCCGCGAGCGGTCGGTTGCCGGCCATCGCATCGGCCCGCACCAGGGCCTGCATCTCCCAGGTGGACGACCAGCGGCTGTAGTAGTTGCGGTACGCCGACAGCGTCCGGATCAAGGCCCCGCCCTTGCCCTCGGGCCGCAGGTCCGCGTCGAGACTCAGTGGCGGGTCCGCGCTCGGGCGGGTGAGCAGCCGGCGGAGCTCGGAGATCACGGTGCCGGCGATCTTGGTGCGGTCCGGTGCTCCCGGTTCGCTGTCCTCCATCACGAACATGGCGTCGGCGTCGGAGGCGTACGACAGCTCGCGGCCGCCCCAGCGACCCATCCCGATCACCGCGATCTCCGGCACCTCGGACGCGTCAGAGGCCCGCCGCGCGATCTCCAGGGTGGTGTCGATGGTGGCCGAAGCCAGCTCGGACAACGCGTCACCCACGACCAGGACGTCACTCATCCCCAGCAGGTCTCCGGCCGCGATCCGGAACAGCTCTCGGCGGCGGATGCCTCGGACCGACTCCACGGCCTTGACCGGGTCGCTGTGGCGTCCCGCCGCCGCCTGCATCTCCGCACACAGGTCGGCCTGCGACTTCGGCACCAGCTCGGCGTCGTCGGCCAGCATCTGCATGGTCTGCGGCGCTCGCTGCAGGAGCGCGACCGCGTACCGGCTCGAGGCGAGGATCCGGGCCAACCGCTCGGCCATCATCCCCTCGTCGCGAAGGGCACGGAGATACCACGGGGTGCTGCCGAGGGCGTCGGAGACCTGGCGGAACGCGAGCAGGCCGTGATCGGGACTCGGGGCCGTGGCGAACCAGCCGAGCATCGCCGGCAGCAGCTGCCGCTGGATCTCGGCCTGCCGGGTGACTCCCTGGCTGAGGGCGGCGATGTGCCGGAGGGCGGCCTTGGGGTCGGCGTAGCCGAGGGCCTTGAGCCGGTCCTCCGCCGAGGACTCGGTCAGCCGCAGATCCTTGGTGGGGATCCGGGCGACCGCGTCCAGCAGCGGGGAGTAGAACAGCCGCTCGTGCAGCCGGCGGACCTTCTGGCCGGAGTGCTTCCAGATCGCCCGGACCTGCTCGGCCGGCTGGGCGTACCCGAGGGAGCGTCCGAGACGACGCAGATCGCCCTCGTTGTCGGGCAGCACGTGCGTGCGCCGCAGGTGGAACAGCTGGATGCGGTGCTCGAGCGTCCGCATGAACTGGTACGCCAGGCCGAAGCCCTTGCCGTCGTCACGCCCCACGTACCCGTTGTCGATCAGGGCCTTCAACGCGTCGAGGGTGGCGCGGTCCCGCAGTCGCTCGTCGACCCGGCCGTGCACGAGCTGCAGCAGCTGGACGGAGAACTCGACGTCCCTCAGCCCGCCTGCCCCCAGCTTGATCTCACGCCCGGCGTCGCGCGCCGGGATGTGCGCGATCACCCGCTTGCGCATCGCCTGGGTGTCGGCGACGAAGTTCTCCCGCTCGGCCGCCCGCCATACCATCGGCGCCACCATGTCCACGAAGTCCTGGGCCAGCGCCAGGTCGCCGGCGCTGGGTCGGGACTTGAGCATGGCCTGGAACTCCCAGGTCTTCGCCCATCGCTCGTAGTAGATGCGATGGCTGGACAGGGTCCGGACGAGCTGACCGGCCTTGCCCTCCGGCCGCAGCGCGGAATCCACCTCCCAGATGGTCCCGGCCGCGGTGAACGCCGAGCAGACCCGGGTCAGCTCGGCGGCCATCCGGGTCGCCACGCTGACCGCCTGCTCGCTGGTGATCAACGGCGCACCGTCGTCGTCCTGCACGGGTTCGGCGACGAACAGCACGTCGACGTCGCTGACGTAGTTGAGCTCCTGGGCCCCGCACTTGCCCAGGCCGACGACGGCCAGGCGGGTCTTCAGTCCGTTCGGTCCGACCTTGGCTCGACCCATCGCCAACGCCGCCTCGAGGGTGGCATCGGCCAGGTCCGACAGCGCCGAGGCGACTCGCGGCATCACCTCGATCGGCTCCGGATCACACACGTCCCATCCCGCGATCCGGAGCAGGTGGCCGCGGTAGGCGAGCCGCAGACCGTCGCCGACGGGATCGGTCGCCACCGGCATCGGGTCGTCGGGATCGGCCCCCACCGACCTGAGCAGCTCGGCCCGGATGCCCTCAGCGGTGAGCGGTTCCACCGACCCGTCGAGCCAGTCCAGATGGTCCGGGTGCGCGATCAGGTGCCGACCGAGCGACTCGCTGTTGCCCAGCACCCCGACCAGGTGCCTGGCGAGCTCGCCCGGGCCGGCCAGCCGGTCCATCAGATCGGGAATCACCTCGGCAAGGCGGTCGAGGCCGGTCAACGCCAGATCGGGGTCGGCGGCGTCGGCGATCAGGTCCAGCAGGTACTCCCGGTCGGCGTCCCACTCCGACAGGATCCGTACGGCGGCCGCGGCGTCGTTGAAGCCGCGCCTGGCCAGTACGCCCTGGGTGGTCTCGATCCGGCTCACGGGACTTGATGTTACTTGTGTGTAACCACCGGACCCGGCGCCATCCGCGCGTGCGCCAAGATGGGTCGGTGCGTAGCCGAGCCACTGCCGCCGAGTCCCTGATCGAGCAGAGCCGCGCCCTGCTCGGCTGGCTGTCGGAGCTGCCCGACGACACCTACCCGCGACCGACGGTGCTGGCCGGTTGGGACGTACGGATGCTGGTCGCTCACCTGGTGCTGGTCGAGCGCGGCACGGTGCGGGTGCTGGGGCTGCCGAGCTCGGAGAAGCCGCTGTCGCCGTACGCCTTCGTCGCGCGCTACCGGTCGAGCGTCGAGGCCATCGCCGCGTCGACGGCGGAGACCGCCGGCGACCATTCCGGTTCCGAGCTCGTGGCGGCCCTGCGCGAGGCCATCGAAGCGGCCCCTGCCGCTCTGGCCGGACCGCACCCACCGGTCCTGCAGGCGCCGCGCGGGCCCTTGCGCACCGAGGACTGGATAGAGACACGGATCATCGAGCTGGTGGTGCACGCCGACGACCTCAACCGGACCTTTTCGGAGCGCCCACCGATTCCCTTGGTCCGCTCGGCGCTGGGCAGGACGATGCGCGCTCTCGCCCAGATGCTCGCCGACGCCCATCCGGGACGATCGGTGGAGGTGCGCATCCCGCCGTACGCCGCCGTCCAGTGCGGTCTGGGCGACCCCGGCCCCACCCACACCCGCGGCACCCCGCCCAACGTGGTGGAGACCGACGCGCTCACCTTCCTGCGGCTGGCCACCGGACGGCTGTCCTGGGCCGACGCCGTCGCGGCCGGAAAGGTCCACGCCTCCGGCCTCCGCGCCGACCTCTCCAGCGCCCTGCCTCTGCTTTCTTGACGTCCCTTCAACCAGAGACGTCTGCCGTCAGCGAGCGCAGCGAGCGACGGCTCCCGTCGCGAGCGGCCGTGCAGCGGAGCGCCTCGCTCTGTCTGGACTGAGGAGAGTGCAAACAACGCTTCACCGTTTGCGATCGACGAGGGAAGTCAGAGCGAATCGGCGCGCAGCGGAACAGCGAGTGACGACTTCAGAGAACCGGCAGCAGCTTCTGGAGCTCCATCGGGGTCACCTGGCGGCGGTACTCGTCGAACTCGGCCCGCTTGTTCCGCAGGAAGAAGTCGAAGACGTGGTCGCCCAGGGTCTCGGCCACCAGGTCCGAGCGCTCCATGATCCGGATCGCCTCGTCCAGGTTTCGCGGCAGCGGTTCGATGCCGAGCGCCTGACGCTCCCGCTCGGTCAGGCTCCAGACGTCGTCCTCGGCGCCTTCGGGCAGCTCGTACTCCCCCTCGATCCCGGCCAAGCCGGCGGCCAGCATCAGGGCGAAGGCCAGGTACGGGTTGGCCGCGGAGTCGATCGAGCGAAGCTCCACCCGAGCCGATGACCCCTTGTTCGGCTTGTACATCGGCACCCGCACCAGCGCCGAGCGGTTGTTCCGGCCCCAGCAGATGTAGCTCGGCGCCTCACCGCCGCCGACCAGTCGCTTGTACGAGTTCACCCACTGGTTGGTCACCGCGGTGATCTCGGCGGCGTGCCGCAACAGACCGGCGATGAAGTAGCGGGCCACCTCGCTCAGGTGGTATTCGGCGCTGGCGTCGTAGAACGCGTTGTTGTCGCCCTCGAACAGCGACATGTGGGTGTGCATCCCCGACCCCGCCTGGTCGCTGAACGGCTTGGGCATGAAGGAGGCGTTGATGCCCTGCGACAGCGCCACCTCCTTCACCACCACGCGGAAGGTCATCAGGTTGTCGGCGGTGGACAGCGCGTCGGCGTACCGGAGGTCGATCTCCTGCTGGCCCGGCGCGCCCTCGTGGTGGGAGAACTCGACCGAGATGCCCATCTGCTCGAGCATGGTGATCGCCTTGCGCCGGAAGTCGCTGCCGGTGCTCTGCGGGGTGTGGTCGAAGTAGCCGGAGGAGTCCACCGGCGTGGGCGAGACCCCCGGCAGCAGCGGGTCCTTGAACAGGAAGAACTCGACCTCGGGGTGGGTGTAGAACGTGAAGCCCAGATCGGCGGCCTTCTTCAGGGTGCGCTTGAGCACGTACCGTGGGTCGGCGTAGGACGGGGAGCCGTCGGGCATGGCGATGTCGCAGAACATCCGGGCCGTCGCCGGACTCGAGTCGCGCCACGGCAGCACCTGGAAGGTGGAGGGATCCGGCCGCAGCACCATGTCGGACTCGTAGACCCGGGCGAACCCCTCGATCGCGGAGCCGTCGAAGCCGAGCCCCTCGGAGAAGGCTCCCTCGAGCTCGGCGGGTGCGATGGCCACCGACTTCAAGAACCCCAGGACATCGGTGAACCACATCCGGACGAACCGGACGTCCCGCTCCTCGATGGCCCGCAACACGAACTCGGTCTGCTTGTCCACGGCGCCCAGTCTGCCGTCTGCCGGACGTCGTCGGGTACGGAGGTGCCCCGTGTCTCGCGCCCGTGACGCAGGACACCGGCTCGGCCGGCTCCCCGGCTGATGAGCCTCGCGCCGTTAACCTGAGTCAATGTCGTTGCCCGGGTGGTATCCCGATCCCGCCGGGACGCCGCGGCGCTTCCGCTACTGGGACGGTCGGGCCTGGTCGTCCGACACCACCGACGACCCCGCTGCAGCGCCGGCCGGTCCCGCGGGTCCGGGCGGAACCAAGGACTCCGGTGGTGCGGGCTCACCACCGACGAAGGGGAGCCGGCGCCGTTTCGGACCGCTGATCCTCGCGCTGGCCGCCCTGGTCGTGCTGCTGCTGGTCGGCGTTCTCGTCGTGCGGGGCCTGTTCGCCGACCCCCCCATCGTCGACCCGGGTCCGCTGCCATCCTCGACCGTGTCCGGCTGGGACGACAGCAGTCCGACCACCGAGCCGCAGACGCCGGCCCCGACGGTGTCGCAGCCGACCACACCCACACCTACGTCGACCCCCACCCCGACTCCCACCGAGGAGCAGCCACTGCAGCCCTGTCCCGAGGGCCAACCCATGGCACGGCAGGACCACCCCTCCGACGGGCGCATCCACGGGGGTGGGCTGTCGTTCCCGGAGGCCAGGGGTTGGGAGAGCACCTCGGGATTCGCGTACAGCTGGGCGTATGACGTCGGCTCGCAGGTCAAGCTCGCGGAGTCCCCGAACTGGTACTCGGATCTGACCGTCGGCGCGTTGTTCACCGGTGACGGTTTCGATGAACCTCGCCGCTCCGCCGAGCTGGTCATGCAGTGCATGATCACCTCCGGTCTCTACAAGAACCTGGTCGGACGCGAGAACATCTGGTCCAAGGCCGTGACGGTCGACGGGCACCCTGGCTGGTCGATCCGCGCCGACGTGCTCGTCGACTACCCGGAGCTGCGCACGAAGGGCGACACCGTCGAGGTGATCGTGGTCGACACCGGCTCGCCGGAGTCGCTGGCGATGTTCGTCGGCGCCGCCGACATCGGCGACAAGCCCCTGCAGAAGACGCTCGACTCCACGATCAAGAACCTGCGGGTGGAGTGAGGGTCTGGTGTTCTCGTTCACGGGGTGTCCGGGTCGCCGACCGGAGCGGGGCCGTGCGGCCGCCTCGTCGTTTCAGGTTGTGCACGCCCCGGGCGCTCTGGAAGTGGTACTTCACCCAGGACCGGTCCCCGGCCGCGTTCACCCACAGGCAGTGTGCGAGCCGTAGCCGTTCATCTCCCGCCAGGACCTGGGGATCCCCCGGGGCGCCGGTGTCGGTGGTGGAGACGACCAGCGAGATGTCGCCGTCACGGGGGAGGTGACTCAGGTGCTAGCCCGGGCTCGGATGCAGGTGCGACAGGTCCCCCAGTAGGTGACCTCGGCCTCATCCACCAGATACCCGTGGGTGTCTTCGGGAATCGCGCACGGCATCGACCCGACGGCGCACGGCACATCGGTCACGGTGCCGCAGGTGCGACAGACGAGGTGATGGTGGTTGTCACCGGTGGCCACCTCGAACTTCATGGCTGACCCGGCCGGCTCGAACCGGCGCAGGATGTTGTGTTCGGTCAGGGTGTTCAGCGCGTCGTAGATCGCCTGGGTCGACACTGCGCCGATCCCGGCGCGGACCCGCTCCGCCACCTGGTCCGCACTGAGGTGCGGATCGGCGTGGACCACGTCTAGCACGGCGAGCCGGGGCTGAGTCACCCGCAGGCCGACCGCCCGGAGGCGCTCGGCCCAGCTGAGCGCTTGCACTGCGGTGGTCATCGCCCTAGAGAACCACGGTTTCTGGAATGGTTCAACTAAAGCCGATCTCCGTGCACCTCCACCCCGACTCCGCGGTGGACATGTCCACCGCGGAGTCGACGTTGGGTCAGGCCTTGGCGACCAGCTGGCCGAGACGGGTCCAGGTCTCGACCACCGTGTCCGGGTTGAGGGACATGCTGTCGATCCCCTCCTCCAGCAGCCACTCGGCCAGGTCGGCGTGGTCGCTGGGACCCTGACCACAGATGCCGACGTACTTGCCGCGGGCCTTGCAGGCCCGGATCGCGGCGCTGATCATGAACTTCACCGCCGGGTCCCGTTCGTCGAAGGACGCCGCGATCAGGCTGGAGTCGCGATCCAGACCCAACGTCAGCTGGGTCATGTCGTTCGAGCCGATCGAGAACCCGTCGAAGTGGTCCAGGAACTGATCGGCGATCACCGCGTTCGACGGCAGCTCGCACATCATGATCACCTCCAGCCCGTTCTCCCCGCGGACCAGACCGTGGGTGGCGAGCAGGTCGATCACTCCTTTCGCCTCGCCCAGGGTCCGGACGAACGGGATCATGATCTTGACGTTGGTCAGACCCATCTCGTTGCGCACGTACTTGAGTGCCTCGCACTCCATCGCGAAGCAGTCGGCGAACTCCGGCGAGAGATACCGCGAGGCACCGCGGTAGCCGATCATCGGGTTCTCCTCGTGTGGCTCGTACAGGTCACCGGCCACCAGGTTGGCGTACTCGTTGGACTTGAAGTCGCTCATCCGCACGATCACCGGGTGGGGGGCGAAGGCCGCCGCCAGCATCGACACCCCCTCCGCCACCCGGGTCACGAAGTAGTCCCGCGGGCTGTCGTACGCCGCCACCGCCTCGCTGATCTGCTGCTTCAACGTCTCGTCGGCGAGGGTGTCGAGATCGAGCAGGGCCTTGGGGTGGATGCCGATCTGCCGGTTGATGATGAACTCCAGCCGGGCCAGGCCGATGCCGGCGTTCGGCAGCTTCGCGAACGAGAACGCCTGGTCGGGGGTGCCGACGTTCATCATGATCTTGACCGGGATGTCCGGCATCGACTCCATCGCCGTCTCCTGCACGGTGAAGTCGAGCAGGCCGGCGTAGATGAAGCCGGTGTCGCCCTCGGCGCAGGAGACGGTGACCTCCTGACCTGCCGCGAGCTCCTGGGTCGCGCTGCCGGTGCCGACCACCGCCGGGATCCCCAGCTCGCGGGCGATGATCGCCGCGTGACAGGTTCGTCCGCCCCGGTTGGTGACGATCGCCGAGGCCCGCTTCATGATCGGCTCCCAGTCGGGATCGGTCATGTCGGCCACCAGCACCTCGCCGGGTACGAAGCTGGCCATCTGCGACACCGAGCTGAGCACTCGCACCGGGCCGGCCCCGATCTTCTGACCGATGGCGCGACCCTCGATCAGCACCGCACCCTTGTCGTTCAGCCGGTAGCGCCGCACCGTGGTACCCGCCCGCGACTGCACCGTCTCGGGCCGCGCCTGCAGGATGTAGAGACCACCGTCGCCGCCGTCCCGACCCCACTCGATGTCCATCGGCCGGCCATAGTGCTCCTCGATCGCCAACGCCTGGCGGGCAAGCTCGGTCACCTCCTCGTCGGTGAGGCTGAGCAGGCCCCGTTGCGACTCCTCCACGTCGACGAACTCCGTGGTCTTGCCCACCGTGGCGTCGGAGGTGTAGATCATCTTGATCGCCTTGCCGCCGATGCCGCGCTTCAGGATCGCCGGCCGGCCCGCCCGAAGCGCGGGCTTGTAGACGTAGAACTCGTCGGGGTTGACCGCCCCCTGTACGACCGCCTCGCCCAGTCCGTACGAGGACGTGATGAACACCGCGTCGTCGAAGCCGGACTCGGTGTCCATGGTGAACATCACGCCGGAGGCGCCGATGTCGGAGCGCACCATCTTCTGCACCCCGGCCGACAGGGCCACGGCCTCGTGCTCGAACGAGTGATGAACCCGGTATGCGATCGCCCGGTCGTTGTAGAGCGAGGCGAACACCTCCCGTACGGCGGTCAGCACGGCATCGATGCCGCGGATGTTGAGGAAAGTCTCCTGCTGGCCGGCGAAGGACGCATCCGGCAGGTCCTCGGCGGTCGCGCTGGAGCGGACCGCGAAGGAGGCTTCGGCATTGTCCCCGGCCAGCTTCTCGTACGCCGCCTTGATGTCGGCCTCCAGATCGGCCGGGAACGGCTGCTCGATGACCGCCGTCCGGATCCCCTTGCCCACCCGGGCCAGCTCGTCCACGTCGTCGGTATCGAGATCGGCGAGCTTGGCGTTGATCAGATCGCCCAACCCGGTCTGGGAGATGAAGCGACGGAACGCGTCCGCGGTGGTGGCGAAGCCGTCGGGGACCTTCACGCCGGCCGAGGTCAGGTTGGCCACCATCTCCCCGAGCGAGGAGTTCTTGCCGCCGACCTGCTCGAGGTCGGCGAGACCCAGCTGGGAGAACCAACGGATGTTGTCGGTGTCGGGGCCTGCACTGGTGGGGGTCGCGGTGGTCATCCGGGGGTCCTCTCGAGGGGCGGGGCGGTGGGTCGGTGTGCGTGCGATCAGTTGGCGTGGATCAGCTGGCGGGCTGGGTGTGGCGGGACTGCAGGATCACGGTGGACATCTCCTCCACCGACTTGGCCGAGGAGTTGATCGAGGGGATCTTGTGGATGCGGTAGAGGGTCTCGGCCCGACGCAGTTCGAAGGTGCACTGCTCCAGCGAGGCGTACCGGGAGTTCGCGCGCCGCTCATGGCGCACCTGGCTGAGCCGGGCCGGGGTGGTGGTGATGCCGAAGCACCGGCCACGCAGGTGCCGGATCGGCTTCGGCAGCTCGTTGGTGTCGAAGTCCTCCTCGACCAGCGGGTAGTTGGCCACGAAGATCCCGTGCTGCAGGGCGAGGTACATCGTGGTCGGGGTCTTGCCGCAGCGGGACGGGGCGATCAAGATCACATCCGCCTTGTCCAGGGCCCGCATGCTCTGGCCGTCGTCGTGCTCGATGGCGTACTCGACCGCCGCCATCCGCGCGTTGTAGCGCTTGACGTCGCCCAGTCCGTGCAGCCGAGCGGCGACCCGCTGACCCTGCTGCCCCAGGGTGGCCTCCACCTTCGTCATGTGCAGGTCGAAGAAGTCGATCAGGGGGCAGCGCGACTTATGCAGCTCGTCGCGGATCTCGGTCACCGCGGTGGTGGAGAAGGCCAGCGGGGTGACCGGACCGTCCATGGCCGCATCGAGCGTCGCCACGACCTTGCGCGCCTCCTCGACGGTGGTGATGAAGGGGATCAGCCGCCGGTCGAAACGCAGATCCGGGAACTGGATCAGCAGGGCGTTGCCCATGGTCTCGGCGCTGATGCCGGTGCTGTCGGAGAGGAAGAACACCGGCACGGCGTGCGGGTCGGCCGTCGGCCCGTCGGGTGTCGAGATCCCCATCGGCTACCTCCGGCTGTGAGTCGTGGACGAGACCAGGATGAGCCCTGGACTAGACCAGACACGTTACTGGTATCAGGCCTCCGGATAGCACCAGAAGCCGTGTGAATCTCCACACGGGCCAACCTCACACCCGCATCTATGACCAGAACCTTGCGGCTGAGGTGGAAACGCGCTGACGCACTCCTGGGTGCGCTCACGCAACCTCTGCAGCTCGTGCGTGAGCGCACGGAGGAGTGCGTCAGCGAGTGAGGATCACACAGTGAGGATCTCGGCGCCGCGGTCGGTGACCACCAGGGTGTGTTCGAACTGGGCGCACCGGGAGCCGTCCAGGGTCAGCACGGTCCAGCCGTCGTCCCACATCTCCCACTCGTGGGTGCCGAGAGCGAGCATCGGCTCGATCGTGAAGGTCATGCCCGGCTCCATCACCGTGTCGTGGTGGGGGCTGTCGTAGTGCGGGATGACCAGCCCGGAGTGGAAGCTGCTGTGCACGCCGTGCCCGGTGTAGTCGCGGATCACGTGACAGCCGAACCGCTTCGCGTAGCTCTCGATCACCCGTCCGAGCACGTTCACCTGCCGCCCCGGCTTGACCGCCGCGATGGCCCGTCGCAACGCCTCCTCGGTCCGCTCGCTGAGCTGCCGTGACTCGGTGTCGACGTTTCCGCAGTACACCGTGAGGCAGGTGTCACCGTGCACCCGGTCCACGAACGCCGTGACGTCGATCTTGACCAGGTCGCCGTCCTCGAGTGGCCGGGCATCCGGGATGCCGTGGCAGATGACTTCGTTCACCGAGGTGCAGCAGGACTTCGGAAAACCGCGGTAGCCCAGCGTCGACGGGTACGCGCCCTGCTCGATCAGGAAGGCGTGCACGACCGCATCGATGGCATCGGTGGTCACGCCGGGCGCCACCGCCGCGGCGCCGGCCCGGGCCGCCTGCGCCGCGATCCGCCCGGCCACCCGCATCCGCTCGATCGTCTCGACGGTCTGCACATGGGGCCCCCGGTACGGGTCGGGAGCGGCCCGACCGACGTAGTGCGGTCGCGGGATCCAGCCGGGCACGGGCCGGGTCGGCGAGATCGGGGCGGGTCGGATGCCGGTCACAGCCACAGATCGTACGGAGTAGCGTCGCGCCCATGGCCGACAAGCACTTCTGGTACGACCTCACCACGAAGTCCGTGATCACGGACGACAACGACACCAAGGCGACGGACCGGCTCGGACCGTACGCCACCCGGGAGGAGGCCGAGGGAGCCCTCGCGAAGGTCGAGGAGAACAACAAGGCCTGGGACGATGACGACGACTGGGGCGAAGACTAGGTGCCGCTCTTCGACCTGCCACTGTCCGAGCTCGAGTCCTACGCACCGGAGATCCCGATCCCGACGGATCTGGTGCCGTTCTGGACCGACACCCTGGTCGAGACGCGCGACCACGACCTGGCGCTGAGCCGGACGCCGTACGACAACAAGCTGGCCCTGATCGAGACCGACGACCTCACCTACGCCGGCTTCGGGGGCACCCCGGTCAAGGCGTGGCTGCACCGACCCGCCGGAGTCAGCGGCCCGCTGCCCACGGTCGTGCAGTACCACGGCTACTCCGGCGGCCGCGGCTTCCCGCACGCCACCACCACCTGGGCCCAGGCCGGCTACGCCCATCTGGTGATGGACACCCGCGGCCAGGGCTGGAGCGCCGGCGGAGCCAGTGGCACCGCTGACTGGGCTCCCGAAGCCGGGTTGAACCACACCCCCGGGTTCATGACGTCCGGACTCGCCGATCCGCGCCAGTACTACTACCGGCGGGTCTACAGCGACGCCGTACGGCTGCTCGATGTCGCCCTCGCCCTGCCTGAGGTCGACCCGGCCAAGATCATCGTCGCCGGGGGCAGCCAGGGTGGTGGGATCACCATCGCCGCGGCCGCCCTCGCCGCCCTTTCCGACATCCCGCTGGTCGGGTCGGCGCCCGATGTGCCGTTCCTCTGCCACTTCCGCCGCGCGGTGGAGCTCACCGACCGGCTGCCGTACGGCGAGATCACCCAGTACCTGGCCGCCTGGCGTGATCACGCCGAGCAGACCTACGCGACCCTGGCCTACTTCGACGGCGCCGTCCTCGGCCGACTGGCGAATGCGCCGACGCTGTTCTCGGTCGCCCTGATGGACCCGATCTGCCCCGCCTCGACAGTCTTCGCGGCGTACCACGCCTACGGCGCCGATGCCCCGGATCCCGTGTCGGACAAGGAGATCCGCGTCTACGGCCACAACGGTCACGAGGGCGGCGGCCCATACCAGATCGACGCTCAGCTGGACTGGTTCGCCGAGCGGTTCGCCGACGCGCGCAGCGGTCGCTAGCGGTTGCGACCGCTAGATCCCCGGCGCCGCCATCATCACGATTCCGTCGCCCGTGACCGTCAGCTCCTCCCCCGGGTAGCCGTACACCGCGGCACCTCGGGCGAGTGGCCGAGTCACCGTGCCGTCGCCGATCTCGACCGCACCCTCGACGACCAGCACCACGCGGCCGCTCTCAGCCGCCGGCAGCCGCACGCCGGCCGGATCGGCCTCGACCCGCCACAGGGCGAACTCGGGGGCCGGGGTCCGGTATCGCCAGACCCCGGTCGACTCGGCCACGACGTCGACCAGGGGCGGCACCCCCGGGGTGAAGTCCAGGATCGCCAGCAGCTCGGACACGTCCACGTGCTTGGGGGTGAGTCCACCGCGCATCACGTTGTCGGAGTTGGCCATGATCTCCACCCCGATCCCCTGCAGGTACGCGTGCAGGTTGCCGGCCGGCAGGAACAGACCCTGGAATCGACCGAAGCCCATCCGGTTCATCAACAGCGCGGCCAGCACACCGGGGTCACCCGGAAAGTGCTCGTCCAGCTCGACGGCCGTCCGCGCGAACCGGGCCAGGTCGGCGTCCGCGGCCGCGTCGCCGCCCTCGACCAGCTCCGCTGACGCCGTGACGACCTGGGCGACCACGGCACGCTCGCCGTCAGTCAGTCCGAGCACCCGCGCGAACACCACGGCCAGCTGGTCCGGCCCGCCGCCGCGCAGCGGAGCCACCAGGTCGGTCGCCGCCGGCACGCCGAGCCGAGCGAAGAGCGCGTACGTCTCGTCCGGCTCCCGGAATCCGCACAGCGCCTCGACGTCGCCGAGGGCGACGAACATCTCCGGCTTCGGCCAGTCGTCACGGTAGAGCCGGGTCGGCGCACCCCGGTCGAGGCCCGACTCCTCCTCACGGGCGAACCCGGCTTCCGCACCCGCTCGCGAGGGGTGGGCCTGGAGAGAGAGCGGCTGAGCTGCGGCCAGCACCTTCAGCAGGTACGGCAGCTGCGCCCCGAACTCCCCGACCGCCGCCTCGCCGACGACACCGTCGGAGTCGGCGGCGATCACGTCGGCCAGCGACTGGTCACCGACCCGGGACGGGGCCGAGTGGTGCGCCCCCAACCACAGCTCGGCCTGCGGCCGTCCGTCGGGTTCGACACCCAGGAACTCGGGCAGCGCCGTGGTCGAGCCCCAGGCGTAGTGCTGCACAGAGCCGGTGAGGGGATCCATCGGGTCAGGTCCTTCCGGAGCGGGAGGTGTCGACTCAGGCCGGAGGGGGCGGCGTCGCCGGTATCCGGGACACCAACGGTACGGCGGGTCGCACCAGTGCGTTGATCACTCGACAGGTGACCTGCGACATGTCGACGGAGTCCGGCTCGTACAGCCACTGGATCTGCAGCCCGTCCATCACCGCGACGACGGCCGCCGCGGTCGCTTCGATGTCCGCCGGAGCCTCGAAGTCCCCGTCGCACGCGCCATCGATGATCGCCGTCACGATCAGCGCCCGCAGCCGCTGATAGCGGTCGAGGAACCAGGAGCGGGCGGGATGCGCTTCGGTGGCTCCTTCGACGGACAGCACCGCGTACATCTGGGTGGTCACCGGCCTCGTCATGTTGCGGGCCATCGTGTCCACCAGGTGCTGCAGCAGCTCCCGGCCGCGCGGTAGCTCGCCACCGGTCGCCTCCTGCAGGCCGAGGAGATCCCGCTGCTCCAGGAGCTCGACGAGCAGGGCCTCCTTGGTCTTGAAGTGGTGCAGGAGTCCGGCGGCCGTGATCCCCGCCGCGCTCGCCACATCGGCCAGTGTCGCCTTGTAGAAGCCCTTCTGACCGAAGGCCACCAACGCAGAGTCGAGGATCTCCTGCTTGCGGATCCGGGTGCGCCGGGCGTAGACCCCTTCGGGTTTGCCGTCGACCCCCCCGGCCGGCCCGTTGGCGCGCTCAGTCCAGCGAACCGCACCTTCGTCGACCGTCATAGCTCGCCATGCTAGACCGCTGCTCGGGGGCCCCGGACGGCACCGCCACTGCTGTCGGTTTTCGTGGGATCGCTCTCACCTCTCACGCTCCGCTCTCTTCCTGAGTGGTCACGCGCCAGCCCCGAGCGAGATGACCGGTACGCTGTCCCGCGGACGAGTCGGCCGGGCGGTCGCGGTGCTGCGAGGCATCGAGGAAAGTCCGGACTCCACCGAGCAGGGTGGTGGGCAACACCCACCCGGGGCAACCCGCGGGACAGTGCCACAGAGAACAGACCGCCCCGACCGCCCGCGAGGGTGGACGGGGTAAGGGTGAAACGGCGGTGTAAGAGACCACCAGCACCCCGGGTGACCGGGGTGGCTAGGCAAACCCCACCCGGAGCAAGATCAAGAAGGGTGCCTCCGGGCACTCGCGGAAGCGTTCGAGGGCTGCTCGCCCG
>DATDAP010000649.1:0-3352 GCA_036525335.1 Microlunatus sp.
TCGGGCAGCGTGTCGGTGTTGCTCTCCGCGAACAGGGAGTCGCCGCCGCCGTTGCCGATCATGGTGTCGCGGCCGGTGGTGTCGAAGAAGCTGTCCGGTGACGGCCCGCCGATCATGGTGTCGTTCCCCACGCCGCCCAGCACCGACATCCGAGCCGGTGCCGTGGTCACGACCCGGTCGTCGCCGGAGCCCAGGTCGACCTTGAAGGACAAGTACACCCCGGCCGACTGGACGGCCCGGCACATGACGCCGAACCGCGGGGTCGGCACCTGCGCCACGACGCAGCCCTCGCCGGCGGTGATCGGCGCATTGTCGGTGATCAGGTAACGCGCCGGCGACAACAGCGACACGGCGAGGTCGTTGCTGCCGGCGCCGCCGGTCACAGCGAGCCGGTCGTTCACGACCGCTGCGGCCGCGTTCGGCGGGGGTGCGATGACGCCGGCGAGCTCGGCGCCAGCCGGGCCGGCGGCGAGCATCCCGCCCGTGAGCGTCGCCACGGCGGCTGCGGCCAGTGTGGCATTCCTGGCGTTGGTGCTGATCCTGTGGTTCATCATGCTGGTGCCTTTCTTCGAAGCCAGGGTTGGCTACATCGAGCGTGGCGCCGCCGCATGTTCCTGACATCCGTAGCCTCTGCCGATGACTCCTGGGGTGAGTACTGACAACTCCTGAGGTGAGTACTGAGGCGGTTCATGATTGCCACTCGGCGGGGTGACGACGTTCAGGTCACCCCGCAGCGTCGTCCCTCCGGTGAATCAGCGGGTGCAGTACACCTCACCCGTCATCGTTCCCGGATCCGACACCGGCCAACGTGCATCCCACGTCTGGATCCGCCGTCGCGGCACCCGCATCTCCACCCTCGACCTGTTCGACAGCAGGCTGGGCGGCACCCTCGTCGTCGGGTCGAACATGGTCGCGTCAGCAAGACCGACCAGACCCGACAGCTCACCTGCCGGACCGTGCTACATCTCACCACCGAAACCGACCAATTTGCTGTCATCGACGTCGGCCGCATGGGCCCCACCTCGGCCTCGGCGACCAGATCGTCAGCACCGACCGGCCTAGACAACACGGCCAACCGGCTGGGCGGAGTGGCACCATCATGACGGTCGTCGGCACCACCCCAGCCAACCTGACAACCCAGGTCGTGGCCACACTCGACCGCCTCGACGGCCAGATCGTCCTCCTCGGCATCGGCGACGGCCCAACCGGGCCACCGACTATGCCGATCATCTTCACCCTCGCCACCACCGGAGCGCCATTCCACACGCACCGCGACGCGCGTTACAACGTAGCTTTCAGCTCACGGGAGATGGCTGTCTCCGGATCGCGAGAGACGCGCTGTCGCAAACCAGTTGACCGACGCGCCACCTACTCGCCGGGCTGACTCGTCTGGCTTGATCAACTCGACGACGCTGATGTCGTGCTCTTGGTGGCGTTCGACCGCTCCAGTTCTTGAAGTCCCTGTTCGTGCCCGCAAAGCGCCTGGTAGTCGTCTTGATCATCTCACCTGTGGGGCACCGGGCCAGCTGGTCTGGGTTCGATCTTGTCTCCGGCTCCAGCCCGTGCCGTTGCGGCGTCGTCAGGACCGGAGCTGAACATCGCTGCGCTCGTGATCTTGCTCTGCTGTGCTCTGCCGCGATGGCCGCCCAGACTAGTGGTTGCGGCCGGAAGTTCGTCAAGGGACTCCGGTGTCCAGGTGCGTGCATCGCCAGGCCGACGAGAGAGGGATGCCGAGTCGCATCGCGACCGAGGAGAACGCAGCGAGGTGCGTGCCTGGGCGCCGGAGACCCCGACGAACTTCCGGCCGTGACCACTAGCGGCGAAGATTGCCAGCAGTGTGTAGCTGGCCGAAAGGAGCAGTCCATATCGTACGTGGTCGGCCCCGATGACCATGGCGGTGAAGAAGGATCCGCCGAATGTGTTGAGGCTGGCGTGCCAGACGGCAGCGAGGGACCACCGGCCGCCGCTGAGGTAGAACAGCTGTAGCAAGATCATCTGGAAGGCGGCGTTGCCGATGATCCCCATCATCCAGCCCGACTGTCCGGTGATCATCAGCGGCAGGTGCCACAGGATGCGCAGCGCAGCCAGGATCGCCCAGGCTCGCAGCAGACTATGACGGTGCAACAGCAGCGGAGCCGCGAAGGCGGTCCAGCCGGCCTCCTCGCCGATCCCGATGAACACGAGATTCACGACGAAGATGACGGGGAGCTCTGGCCAGTGGCTGAGCTGACCGGCCGTGGGTAGCGGTGCCCCGAAACCGTGGTTGATCGCCACGATGACCAGGTGGACGGCGAGGGGGACCAGCAGTGCCAGGGCGTACCAGCCGGGGGATGCTCTCCACGAGCGAAGGCGTTTCCAGTAGCCGCTCAGCACGGCTCGTCCCTGACAGGTGACGACCACGAGCGCGGCCACCAGCGGACCCAAGGGATTGTTGCCGGGATCGGAGCCGAGCCCGAATGCGGCTGCGATGTAGTTCGACCAGCCGAACAGACAGGCCAGGGCCGCGAAGCTCACCATGGGGTGCCGACGGACGTGATGGATGGGATTCATCAAAGCTCCTGCACGTGAGGTGGTGGCGGCCGAGGTCTGGCCGACTCGGCCGGTCAGCTTCTTGGTGGTCATCGAGCTGCCGTCCGCACAGACTTCGGTGCCGCCGGATGACCTGCTGAGCTCACGACGTCGGTGAAGTGGTCGGCGAGTCGACGATGGCCGCTCGGCGGGGCCAGAAAGGCATTGGTCAGCGCACGGGAGGCGAAGTCGGTGACCTCGCTGAGCCGAGGGTGGACCGGGCGGAGAAGCGCTGATCCGGCGAGCAGCGCCCGAGGCGGGAGGTGAAGGATCCGGGGCCGGGTGCCCACCGCGCGGAAGGCCAGTTCGACGATCTCCTGACGGGTCAGGATCTCCGGGCCGCCGACCATGGTGGAGTCGGTGTCTTCGCTGGTCAGGACCTCCAAACAGGCCTCGGCGACCTCGTGCGGGTGAACAGGATTGGTCTGTGCCTGCCCGTCGCCGGGGATCCAGGCGATACCGCGCCGAGCCATCGTCAGGAACGGGTCGAAGATGGGAAACATGCCGGTCGGGCGGACCACCCCGTAGGACAGGCCCGAGCGGGCCAGCTCTTCGACCACCTCCTCGTGAGCCCGGGCGTAGACCGTGGCCGACCAGGCCGGTCGCACCAGCAGCGAGACGTAGACGAACCGTCGTACGCCGGCCGCCCGGGCTGCTCCGATCAGGTTGAGGTTCGCCACGGTGTCCAGCTCGCGAAAGCTGCGACGATCGCCGCCGCTGAACGCCATCGGCGCGCCCAGACAGGAGATGACGGAGTCGACTCCAGCGAAGGCGCCCCGCAGGG
>DATDAP010000650.1:0-2248 GCA_036525335.1 Microlunatus sp.
CGTTGCCGCCGGTCATGATCGGCGCGATCACCGAGACCAGACCGAGCAGCGGGGCGTCCCCGGGAGCGAGCGGCGCGACCACGCCGGTGGGCTCGGGGGCGGAGTAGGAGAAGTAGGGACCTGAGATCGGGTTGCTGGATCCGATCACGGCCGGGAGCTTGTCGGTCCAGCCCGCGTAGTGCACGAGCCGGTCCACTGCGGCGTCGACCTCGGTGCCGGCCGCCGACGCCCGGGCGCCGCCACGGGTCAGCAGCTCGACGAACTCGGGCCGTCGACCGTCCAGCATCTCCGCGATCCGGTAGATCACCTGACCCCGGTTGTACGGCGTCGCGCCCGACCAGGCCGTGAACCCCTTGCGGGCGGCGACCACGGCGTCCCGGGCGTCCTTGCGGGAGGCCCGAGCCGCGTTGGCCAGCAGCTGACCGTCGGCGTCGCGGAGCGGATAGGTGCGCCCCGACTCGGAGCGGGGGAACTTGCCCCCCAGATAGAGCTTGTACGTCTTGGGCACGGCCAGGTGGCTCATCGGCGCGCCTTCCTTCCGCTGCGGGACACCGGCAGCACCGGTTCGTCGTCGGTGTCCAGATAGGCCGCCATCCCGGACGGCCCACCCTCGCGGCCGAAGCCGGACTCGCCGTACCCGCCGAACGAGGCGGACGGGTCGAACCGGTTGAACGTGTTGTCCCAGATCACACCGGCCCGCAGACCCGCGGCCATCCCCATCGCCCGGGAGCCCTTCTCGGTCCACACTCCGGCCGACAGCCCGTACGGGGTGTTGTTGGCCTTGGCCAGCGCCTCATCGGGCGTCCGGAAGGTCAGCACGGTCAGCACCGGTCCGAAGATCTCGTCGCGGGCCACCCGCATCGACCCGCTGGCCGCGGTGATCAGGGTGGGCGGGTAGTACCAGCCGAGCTCCGGCAGCGGGCAGGACGCCGACCAGACCTCCGCGCCCTCGTCGCGACCGGCCTGAGTGAGCGTGGTGATCCGCTCCAGCTGGCGGGCGGAGTTGATCGCCCCCACGTCGGTGTTCTTGTCCATCGGGTCGCCGACTCGCAGGGTCTCGACCCGGGCGCGCAGCTTGGCCAGCAGCTCCTCGGCGACCGCCTCCTGGACCAGCAGCCGGGACCCGGCGCAGCACACCTGCCCGGCGTTGAAGAAGATGCCGTTGACGATGCCCTCCACGGCCTGGTCCAGGGCGGCGTCGGCGAACACGATGTTGGCCCCCTTGCCGCCCAGCTCCAGGGTGAGCTTGCGGCCGGTGCCGGCCAGGCTCTGCTGGATCGAGCGACCCACGGGGGTCGAGCCGGTGAAGGCGACCTTGTCCAGACCGGGGTGGTTGACCAGCGTCGAGCCGACATCGCCCGCACCGGGCACGATGTTGACCACACCGGGCGGCAGATCGGCGTCGGCGATCACCTCGGCCAGCACCAGGATCGACAGCGGGGTGGTCTCGGCGGGCTTGATCACCACGGTGTTGCCGGCCGCCAGCGCGGGCGCGATCTTCCAGGCCGCCATCAGCAGCGGGAAGTTCCAGGGGATCACCTGCCCGGCCACGCCGAGCGGACGCGGGTCCGGCCCTAGGCCGAGGTGCTGCAGCTTGTCGGCCCACCCTGCGTGGTAGAAGAAGTGCTGCGCTGCCGTGGGGACGTCGAAGTCGCGGGTCTCCTTGATCGGCTTGCCGTTGTCGAGGGTCTCCACCACGGCCAGCTCCCGGGCCCGCTCGGCGATGCCGCGGGCGATCCGGAACAGGTACTTGCCGCGCTCCGCGCCGGACATCGGTGACCAGACCTTCTCGTACGCGCGCCGGGCGGCGGCGACGGCCCGATCGAGGTCGGCCTCGTTGACGGTCGAGACGGTCGACAGCTGCTCGGCCGTGCCGGGGCTGTACGTGATCAGGTCGTCTCCGCCACCCTCGACGAAGGTGCCGTCGATGAACGGCAGATAGCGGTCCTTGATCGCACCGATGGCCGCCGACTCGGGCGCGGGGGCGTACTCCCAGTCCATCAGCGGTCCTTCCTGCGGTCGGTGGCCATGATCTTCCTCAGTCTGTCTCTGCGAAGTAGTGCATCAGTCCATCGTGACGTAGTCGGATCCGGAGTAGTGCCCGGACAGCTGGCTGCGGCGCTGCATCAGCAGGTCGTTCAGCACCGAGGAGGCGCCGAACCGGAACCAGTACGGATCCAGCCACTCGGGTCCGGCGACCTCGTGCACCGCCACCAGGTAGCGGATCGCGTCCTTGGTCGTCTTGATG
>DATDAP010000651.1:0-4930 GCA_036525335.1 Microlunatus sp.
GGCCGGGCGATCCATCCGCCCGGTCTTGACGTTGCCGATCTCGTCGACCACGTCGCGGCTGGCCTGGTCGGCCACCTCGCCGAAGATCGTGTGCTTGCGGTTCAGGTGCGGCGTCGGACCGAGGGTGATGAAGAACTGGGAGCCGTTGGTGCCGGGTCCGGCGTTGGCCATGGCCAGCAGGTACGGCTTGTTGAAGGCGAGCTCGGGATGGAACTCGTCGGCGAAGGCGTAGCCCGGGCCGCCGGTGCCGGTGCCCAGAGGGCAGCCGCCCTGGATCATGAAGCCGTCGATCACCCGGTGGAAGACGAGCCCGTCATAGAACTTGCCCGTGGTCGGCGCACCCGTCGTCGGATCGGCGTACTCCTTGGTGCCGGACGCGAGTCCGACGAAGTTCGCCACCGTCTTCGGGGCGTGATCGGGGAACAGGTTGATGGTGATGTCACCGTGATTGGTGTGCAGTGTCGCCGTGGTGGCCACCGGTGGTCGTACCTTCCGTCTGTCTCCATCGGCGGTCGAGGAGATCGGGAGCCATCCTGTCATGCGCGGGCAAGGCGACCGGCCCCAGCGGGCGACCGGGCGGACGGTACGGTGGTCGAATCCTCGTCCCATGATCGGACCGGGAGCTACTGCCGCACTTGACGATGGAGGAATGTGATGGGGAAGAAGAGCAGCCCAGCCGAGGTGGTGCCCGAGGAGGTCGTGCCGGCGGTGCAGGACTTCGCTCATCTCGCGGCTGATCGCATCAGCGCGGCCGCGGACCGGGTCGGACCGCTGGCTCACCAGGCGGCGGACGCCGTCAGCCCGTACGCGCAGCAGGCCAAGGAGCGGGTCGCGCCGTACGCACAGCAGGCCGTCGACACCGTCAGCCCGTACGCCCAGCATGCCGCCGACGTGGTCGGTGACAAGGTGGGCCCGTACGCCCAGCAGGTCAGCGAGACGGTCGGTCCGTACGCCAAGTCGGCCCGGCAGCGGAGCGCCCGGGTGGCCCAGGAGGCGGTGGAGAAGTTCGGGCCGGCCTTCGATGACGCCCTTGACAGGGTGCCACCCGCCGTGGAGGCCGCCAAGATCAGGATGCACGATGACGTGCTGCCCAAGCTGGCCGAGGCGCTGGCCGCTGCGGCGGCCGCCCCGATCGTGGTCGAAGCCACCGACCGGGGCAAGACCGTGGTGGCGGAGGCGGCCGGTCGTGGCAAGGCCGTCGTGGCAGCCGCCAAGGGTGAGGTCCCGGCCCCCAAGCCGAAGAGCCGCTGGCTCAAGCGGCTGGCCATCGTGATCGCCGTCGGCGGCATCGCGGCGATCGTCGCCCGCAAGCTGCTCGGCAGCTCGGATGCGGACTGGCAGGCGGCTAGGCCGACCGCGCCGTACGTGCCGAAGGCGACCACGCCCGCCGGTCCCGCCACCTCGCCCGCGAGCACCTGGTCGGCCGCCACCGACCCCACCTCGGCGACCAGCGCCAACGCCGTGACCGCCGCCGAGACAGACGACGACACGGCCGCGACCGAGGCGGTCGAGGACGAGATCGCCGCCGAAGCCACGACCGACCAGGATCTTACCGAGCCGGAGGCGGTCCAGGACTCCACCGAGCCGGAGGCGGTCCAGGATGTCACCGAGCCGGAGGCGGTCCAGGATGTCACCGAGCCGGAGGCCGAACTGGGTTCGGAAAGCGGTGAGGACGTGGACCCGGAGGCCGACGGCGACGAAGCGGGTGAGCTGCCTGCCGAGGACGCCGAGGCCGAGGGCGGCGAGGTGTCCGCGTCGGGGGACGCCGAGGGCTCGAGCGACGACACCAGGTAGCGCTCGGACGACACCAGGGTAGTCGGGACGACACGTCGGTAGTCGGGACGACATCGACGCGGAAACCGACGACACCAGCCGCAAGAAACATCGGCTGCAGCGCTCACAGCGGCCCCTCCGGGAAGGCCTTCTCTTAGTAGAAGGCCGACGAGGAGGAACCGTGATCCAGGCGCTGCAGCCGATTCTGTATTCCTACGACCCCGATCAGGAGGGCGTGTGGATCGACGCCGCGCCCTTCCGGGCCCATCTCACGCTCCTGCTGGCCACCGGTCTGACCGAACCGGTCATCGCCAGGCTGGCCGGGATCAGCGTGCGGTCGGTGGAGCATCTCGCTCACGGCCGCCGGGGTCGGCTGGTACGTCGGGTCTGCGGCGACACCGGCCGGAGGCTGCTGCGGATCACCACCATGGAGGCCAGAGCCATCCGCTTCCGACCCGTGCCGGCGCGGCCGAGTCGCTATCGGCTGCGATCGATGGCTGCCGCCGGCTGGACGGTCCAACGGCTCGCGGACGGCATCGGGTTGAGCATCCGGGACGTGGAGCAGGTTCTCGATCACGGGGCGGCCACCTGTCCCCAGCTGGCGGCGCTCAAGATCTCGGCGGCGTACGAGCAGTGGGAGACCGAGCGGGAGCTCGCCGACAGCTGCAGCGCTGCGGCCTGACTCCGTGGGCGAGCCACGTCTCGAGCTGGGCGCGATGACGCTCCCGGTCCTGGTGGTCATGTCGGCCGCCACCGGTCTGGCCGTCTTCCTGGCCACCCCCGCGGTGTTGCGCCGCCTGCCCGAGCCGATCCCCGACACCGGGACCGACAGCAAGATCTCCTACGCCGCGCTCGCCACCCACCGGTTCGCCGCCGTCGTCGGGATGCTGGCGACGGTCGCTGTCGCCACGCCAGGGCTGACGCTCTCCCCCACGGTGCTCCCCGGCTGGCTGGTGCTGGCCACCCTCGGCCTGCTGCTGGCCGCGATCGACGCCGCGACGACCTGGCTGCCCCTGCCACTGACTCGCGTGGCCTGGGCGGCCATGGTGGTGGCCACCGGCATCGGCGCCGTCCTCGGCGGCTGGGGACAGCTGCTCCGCGGACTCGGTGGGTTCCTCGTCGCCGGGGCGGTGTTCGGAGCGGTCTGGCTGATCAGCCGGGGAGGGATCGGATTCGGCGACGTGCGATTCGCCCCGCTGGTCGGCGCGGCGACCGCCGCCAGCTCGTGGTCGTTGCTGGCCTGGGCCTTGGTGCTCGGCAGTCTGGCGGGAGCGCTGGTCGGTCTCCTCCGACTGGCGGTCGGACGCGGTGGAGGGTTCGCCTACGCTCCCTCGATCTTGGCCGGCGCCTACCTGGCGGCCGTTGTCACCTGGCTGACGACATAGAGCAGGGCGCGGCCGTAGGCGTCCGCGGCCGTCGCCTCCGGTGCCGTGTGATGGGCGCGACCGGGCCCCCTCAAACCCACGACGTAACCGTCCGGACCCACGTCCAGCGACAAGAAGTGGTCGCCCAGCCGCTCGCGCAGCTGGTCCTCCCGCGGCAACCAGACGACTTCGCCGAGCTCCACTGAATCGAGCGCCCACTCCACCGTGCCGTTGAAGTGGAACCGGGTGTCGCCGTTGCGGGTGATCAGCTCGACCACCATGTCGCTCATCAGGAACACAGAGTCGGCGATCTCCGGACGCGGGATGAAGAACTGGTCACCGTTCTGTGGCTGCCAGTGCAGGTACGTCGCCAGCTCACGGGCCAGCTCGCGAGAGATCATGCACGGAGCCTAATCAGACCCGGGTAGCAGGGGCAGGACAGTGACGAGCGGGAAGGCTTTGCCAGCAGCCAACTAATCTCGATCTCGTGACCACGACGCCGCGACCGGGTTGGTATCCCGACCCCGCCGACGACGCCCCAGCTGACGCCGGCTACCGCTGGTGGGACGGCGACAGCTGGACAGATCACACCGCCGACCACGCGTACGCGCCCTCACCCGAGGACGTCGGCGCGGTGGGTCCGCCCCGCCGCCAGTCACCGATGGTGCGGGCGGTCGCCTGGACCGTCGTCGTCGCGCTCGTCCTGACGACGTCGGCGGGCGCCCTGCTGCTGCTCTGGTCCGGACCCCCCTCCGGCTCCAGCCGTCAGCCCGACGAGGCCGCCGCCTCCGTCGGCGGTCAGCTGGACGAACGGGCTCGTCGGGCGAGCATCGGCCCGGTCACGATGGACCTGCCCCCGTCGCCGTACAAGGTGTCCGGCGGCACCCACCAGGTGCCGGGTGTGCTGGACGTCGTCTTCATCGCCGAGGCCACCGTGCATCCGCGCACCGACCAGCACTCGGGGTGGACGGCGATGACGTGTCTCGCCTCGGTCAACGAGCGACTGGCCGACGACTTCGACCTCGACGAGGACTCGGTCGCCACGGTACGGAAGCTCGCCGGCAAGATCTACGGCAGCGCGTCCACCGAGGTCGATCACGTCGACGTCTCCGAACACGCCGTCGACGGGCACACCGGGGTGCGGGTCGCCGCGCGGGTGAGCTACGAGATCGCCGGACTACCCAGCCGGTACGACGACGTCACCGCGATCCTCGTCCGTCTCGACGACGGGTCGGTCGTGGTCGCCTTCAGCTCCGTCCCGGACGACGCCGACGAGCAGGTCCGCACCCTCGCCGCCACCTCCCTGGACTCCCTCCGCATCGACTAACGGGCCTTCTCAACCCACGCTGGATCACTCAGCCCACGCTGGGTCACTCAGCCCACGCCGGATCACTCAGCCCACGCCGGATCGCGCGCCGACGGATGGAGGAGCGATGAGCGAAACACGCTTCCCCGTTTCGCGAAGAGTGACGACACCGTCGGGTTCGAGCGCGATCCGCGTGCGAGCGGAGCGAGCACCATGAACACCGTCGGCGCACGATCCGACTAACGGCAACGCGAAGAAACCCTCACACCCTGGTTGCGGCCACCCAGGCGTCGAGCTTCGCCTTACCGGCACCCGAGTCGATCGCGCCGTGGGCTCGTTCCAGCGCCCCGGCCAGCTGCGCCTCCAGGTCGTCGGCCCCCGGGCCGTCGTACGCGACCAGGGCGGCCGCCGCGTTCAGGCAGACGACGTCGCGGACGGGTCCGGGGCGGCCGTCGAGCAGATCGCGGACGACTCCGGCGTTCGTGAC
>DATDAP010000652.1:0-15216 GCA_036525335.1 Microlunatus sp.
CTCGGACGAAAGCCCGACGCCGAGGTGCGCTCGCTGCTGGAGGGCCACGGGTACGACGTGCTCGAGGTGAGTGGCGACGACCTGCCCGGTATGCACCACCGGTTCGCGGAGGTGCTCGCAGAGGCGTACGCCAAGATCAGGTCCATCCAGGACGGGGCGAGAGCCGCGGGCCGGATCGAGCACCGCCCGCACTGGCCGATGATCATCCTGCGCTCGCCGAAGGGGTGGACCGGCCCGAAAGAGGTCGACGGGATCACGGTGACCGGCACCTGGCGCAGTCACCAGGTGCCGTTGTCCGGCGTCAAGGAGAACCCGGAGCACCTGGCGGTGCTCGAGGAGTGGCTGAAGTCGTACCGACCGGAGGAGCTGTTCGACGCCGAGGGCCGCCCGGTGGAGCTGGTGCTGGCCGCCAACCCTGCGGGTGACCTGCGGATGAGTGCGACCCCGCACGCCAACGGCGGTCTGCTGACCACCGACCTGGACCTGCCGGACTTCCGCGACTTCGCGGTCGAGCTGACCGACCCAGGCACCGCGGTCGAGTCGACCCGGCGGATGGGGGAGATGACGGCGGAGATCTATCGCCGCAACCCCGACAACTTCCGCCTGTTCTGCCCCGACGAGACGAACTCCAACCGCCTGGGGGCGGTGTTCCAGGTGTCGGATCGTGCCTTCATGGAGACCGTCACCGACGAGGACGTGCAGCTGTCGTCCGACGGACGGGTGATGGAGGTGCTCAGCGAGCACAACTGCCACGGTTGGCTGGAGGGCTACACGCTGACCGGACGTCACGGCCTGTTCGCCACCTACGAGGCCTTCGCGATGGTCAGCGCCTCGCAGACGATCCAGCACAGCAAGTGGCTCGAAGAGGCCAACCACCTCACGTGGCGGGCCAAGGTGCCCAGCCTGAACATCTTGTTGACCTCCACCACCTGGCGGAACGACCACAACGGGTTCTCCCACCAGGGCCCTGGTCTGATCCAGAACGTGATCACCCAGCGTGGGGACGTCTCCCGGGTCTATCTGCCACCGGACGGCAACACGCTGTTGTCGGTGTGGGACCACTGTCTGCGGTCGAAGAGCTACATCAACCTGATCGTCATCGACAAGCAGCCGCAGCAACAGTGGTTGACCATCGACGAAGCGGTGGCCCACTGCACCACCGGGGCCGGCATCTGGACCTGGGCCGGCAACGACGACGGCAGTCGCGACCCCGACGTCGTGCTGGCCGCCGCCGGTGACGTGGTCACCATGGAGACCGTGGCGGCCGCTCAGCTGCTGCGGGAGATGCTGCCCGACCTCGTGGTCCGGGTCGTCAACGTCGTCGACCTGATGACGCTGCCGAGACGGCAGGACCATCCGCACGGGGTGGACACCACCTTCTTCAGCGAGCTGTTCACCGATCGGGTCGACGTGGTGTTCTCCTTCCACGGGTTCCCCGGTGCCATCCACCAGCTGGTGCACGGACGGCCCGATGCCGATCGGTTCCACGTCCGCGGCTTCATCGACCAGGGCACCACGACGACGCCGTTCGACATGGTCGTCCGGAACCGGGCGTCTCGATACCACCTGGTGATGGACGCGATCAACAACTCCAGACGCACCCCACCCGGGGCGAGCGCGGTGAAGGCCTGGGCTCAGTCGCAGCTCGACCGCCACCACGCCTACATCGTCGAGCACCTGGAAGACATGCCCGAGATCCGGGACTGGACCTGGCAGCGACCGAATGCGACAGACTGAGCCATGGCCTTCTCGAATGCGCCGCAGCGGCGGTTCAGCTCACTCCCGGCGACCGAGTGCCTCGCTCTGGTGGCCTCACACACGATCGGGCGGATCGGCTGGAATGCCTCGGACGGTCCCCAGATCCTGCCGGTGACCTACGTCCTACGGGATGGGGTGATCGTCTTCCGTACCTCACCGTACGGTGCCCTGGCCGAGCTCCGGAACGCGCACCGGGTCGCCTTCGAGGTGGATGACTTCGACGTGGTGACCCGGACCGGCTGGACCGTTCTGGTCCGGGGCACGATCCAAGCGGCCACCGACTCGGACGAGACCGCTGGGCTGAGAACACATGACGAGCTGATCCCCTGGGCGCCCGGTACTCGCAATCTGGTCCTCGCCATCACGCCGGACCACGTGACCGGTCGGGTGATCTCCTCCTCATGACCGGGTCCACCGACGAGCCGGGGCGTACCCGGATCTTCCTGCTCGACGACCACGAGATCGTCCGGCACGGCCTGCGCGACCTGTTCGAGTCCGAGGACGACCTGGTCGTGGTGGGCGAGAGCGGTTCGGCGAAGGAGGCCGAGCGGATCATCCCGGCGCTGCGACCGCACGTCGCCGTGCTGGACGCCCGTCTGCCGGACGGCAGCGGGATCGACGTCTGCCGCTCGATCCGCTCCCGGGACCCCTCCATTCGCGGGCTCATCCTGACGTCCTACGACGACGACGAGGCGTTGTTCGCGGCGATCATGGCCGGCGCCTCCGGCTACGTGCTGAAGCAGATCCGCAGCACGGACCTGGTCGATGCCGTCCGCCGTGTCGCCGCCGGCCAGTCGCTGCTCGACCCGGCCGTCACCACCCGGGTGCTGGACCGGCTCCGGCACGCCGACGATGCGCCGTCCGAGCTGGCCCAGCTGACCGAACGCGAACGGGAGATCCTCGAGCTGATCGCCGAGGGCCTGACCAACCGACAGATCGGTCAGCGGCTCTACCTGGCCGAGAAGACGGTCAAGAACTACGTGTCCAGTCTGCTGGCCAAGCTCGGCCTCGAGCGTCGTACGCAGGCGGCGGTGCTGGCCGCCAAGCTGCTGGGTTGATCCCCGGCGACGGGACCTTCGGCCCGTGAGAGTCCCGACCTGCGACCCTGCCGACACTCAGGGCCGCGGGCGTTGGATGAGGGTATCGGCAGACAGCCGAGATCAGACATCAGGAGTGCACGATGAGCAACATCACCCAGGAGCCGGTCACCACGACTCCCGCCGTCGCCGACCGGCCGGTCGTCAACAGCCTCGCCGCCCGCCGCGTGCTGGCCGTGCTCCGGATCATGTTCGGCTTCTACTTCCTGTGGGCCTTCCTGGACAAGACCTTCGGGCTGGGTTTCGCCACGCCGGCGGCCAAGGCCTGGATCAACGGCGGTAGCCCGACCAAGGGCTTCCTCAGCGGCTCCGAGGGTCCGTTCTCGGGCTTCTACCACGCACTGGCCGGCAACGGCTTCATCAACGTGCTGTTCATGCTGGGCCTGCTCGGCATCGGTGTCGCGCTGATCCTCGGCATCGGTCTCCGGATCGCCGCCGTGGCCGGCGCGGTGATGTACCTGATGATGTGGTCCGTCGTCCTACCGCTGACCACCAACCCGATTCTGGACGACCACGTCACCGGCGCGGTCACCCTGATCCTGTTCGCCGTCACGGCCGCCGGGACCACCTGGGGACTCGGCCGCTGGTGGGCCGGCCAGAGCTTGGTGAAGAAGAACCCCTGGCTGGTGTAGCACGGCCCGACGATCACGCTGCAAGGTCGCAGCGCGTCAACGAGCCGCTGCCGGTATCCACCGGCGGCGGCTCGCCGGTGTCCGACCATCTGCTGGAATGTGCGCAGCGCGGAGTGACGCGGCCGGACACCTGCAACAGGCACGGCACCGGGAGTCGCGGACGAGGGAGACGATGAGCGAGCGAACGGCTGGTCCCGACGGCGGGTGGGTCGACGACCCCGTCTCGCGCGCGCTGCTGGACGCTGTGCTGGGGTTGGCCGGCGACCTGGAGCTGCGAGATCTACTCGCCCGCATCGTCGCGCGTGCCCGCGATCTGACCGGAGCCGCCTACGGCGCCCTCGGCGTGCTGCGACCCGGGTGGGCGAGCACGCCGGGTCCGCGGCTGGTCAGCTTCGACCAGGTGGGACTGACCGCGGAGCAGGTCGAGGAGATCGGTCCGCTGCCGGAAGGCCACGGGATGCTCGGGCTGCTGGTCGAGGATCCCCGGGTGCTGCGGCTGACCGACCTCACCGCTCATCCCGCGTCGGTGGGATTCCCCGATCACCATCCACCGATGCACACCCTGCTCGGGGTGCCGGTGCGGGTGCGCGGCGAGGTGTTCGGCAACCTCTATCTGACCGAGAAGCCGGGCGGCTTCAGCGCCGACGACGAACGGTTGGTCCGAGGGCTGGCGGCCGCCGCCGGGGTCGCCCTCGAGAACGCGCGCCTGTTCGACGAAGCACGGTCCCGGCAGCGCTGGCTCGCCGCCGCGGCCCGGCTGGCCCCGCTGCTCAGCGCGGATCCTCGGCCGGGCGCCGAGCTGGTCGCCGGGGCCGCCCTCGAGGCGGGTCGCTGTCGGGGTGTGATGGTGTCCCTGCCCGGGGTCGCCGAGACGGCCGCGGCAGCCGACCCGGCCGGCGACCTGGGCCCGGATGAACCGGCACAGGTCGTGGTCGACGCCGTCGCGGGTGACCTCGGACGACTCACCGGGCAGAGCCTGCCGGCCGGACCCCTGCCCGTGCAGCTGAGCGGGGCGGAACTCGTGCCGTACGGGCTGACGTCGGGGCACCTGCTGCTGGTCACCTGCCAGGTGCACGACCAGCCACTCGGGATGATCGCCCTGCATCGCGAGACCCCCTTCAGCGCCGACGAGGGCGAGATGGTGGTCGCCTTCGCCAGTCACGTGTCGTTGGCCATCGACCACGCCCGCAACGAGCGCAACCGCCGCCGGCTGGCGGTCTACACCGACCGCGACCGGATCGCGCGGGACCTGCACGACCACGTCATCCAACGGATCTTCGCCGTCGGCCTCGGCCTGCAGAGCACGGTACGGCGGATGAGCGATCAGGCCATCACCGACCGCCTGGTCGGCTACATCAACGCCCTGGATGCAACCATCCTGGACATCCGGTCAACGATCTTCTCTTTGCAGCACGAGGAGAGCGGCGAGGTCCGCAGCCTGCGGACGGAGCTGTTCGGTGTGGTCGCCGATCTGTCCGAGATGCTCGGTTCCGACCCCCGGATCACCTTGGTGGGTCCGCTGGACAGCGTCGTCCCGGACGACCTGCGGGCGGACGTGCTCGCCGTGGTCCGCGAGTCGTTGACCAACGTGGCCAAGCACGCCGAGGCGTCCCGCGTCTCGCTGACCGTGACTGCCGACCCCGTCGACCAGGTGCTGCGCGTCCAGGTCGAGGACAACGGTGTGGGGATCGGTGAGGATCGCCCCCACGGCAACGGGCTGCGCAACGCGGCGGTCCGGGCCGGCTACTCCGGTGGTCTGGCCGAGGCGGTCCGCCGACCCGAGGGCGGCACCCGGTTCGTCTGGCAGGTGCCCCTGCCGGCCTGACGCCGGCGGTGGGCGCGGGGCGGGACCAAGGTCCCCAGCGCCGCGGGTACGGAGTCCCTGGCGGGCTCCTCGCCGGTCCGCAAGACTGGAGCGAACACGAGGAGAGACCATGACGACTCAAGAGGACTACTGGCTGGCGATGTCGCGGGGCGCCAAGATCCTGGACCTGGATCGGGCGGAGTCTCTGCGGCTGCTCGCCGCCAAGAAGGTCGGACGACTGGGGTTCCTGCACGAGGGTGCACCGATGATCATGCCGATGAACTTCACGTTGGCCGACGAGCGCATCGTCTTGCGCACCTTGGCCCACGGGTCGGCAGCCAGGGCGGTCACCACCACCGTGGCCTTCGAGGTCGACGACATCGACGACTTCCTCGAGGCCGGTTGGAGTGTGGTGGTCACCGGCACCGCGGAGCTGCTTACCGAGGAGGAGCTGGGCCGGCTGCGCGGTGGTGACGCACCGGATCCCTGGGCCGAGGGTCCGCGCACCTTGTTCGTGGCCATCCCGATCGACCAGGTGACCGGTCGCCAGCTCATTCCCCGCTGACCGGCGGACGACGGATGCGCCAGGTTCTCATCACCTACGGCTCCGTGATGGGGTCGACGGCGGAGATCGCCGAATGGCTCGCCGAGGAGCTTCGCCGGGCCGGTCTGCAGGTCGTGGTCTGCGACGCCGGTACGGCCCCGTCACCGAACGGCTTCCAGGCCGTGGTGGTCGGCAGCGCCGTCTACCACGGTCGGTGGCGACGGGAGACCGTCCGGTTCCTGCGCGACCACCGCGCCGTCCTGAAGACCCGCACGGTGTGGCTGTTCCAGAGCGGTCCCTGCGGTGGTCAGGGACGCCGGACCAGACCGTCGCCGCGCATCCGCTGGCTGGCCCACCGGCTGGGGGCATTGGGCCCGGTCGTGTTCGGGGGCAACCTCGACCCGGCACGAGCGGACGACCGACTCCGCCGGTGGGTGACCAGCAGCTCGGTCGCCGCCGACTACCGCGACCGGGACGAGATCGACAGCTGGGCGCGGGGGATCGCGGCCCGATTGGCTCCGATCCTGTGAGGCGTCGGGACCCGCGCCCGAAGGAGGCTTCGGCGTGAGCGGTGAGGAAACCATCTTCACCTGGGGCGCGCCGCCGTTGAAGATCGGCTGGGGCGCGAGCGACGAGATCGGTTTCGACCTCAGCCAGTACGGTGTCCGGCGGGTGCTGATCGTCACCGATCCCGGGCTGCTGGTCACCGGGATCCCGCACCGGATCGCGGACCGGCTGCGGCCGTACGAGATCACCGGGGAGATCTTCGCCGGGGTGCAGGTGGAGCCGACCGACGAGAGCATGGAGGAGGCCATCGCGTACGCGGCCGACCGCGGACCCTGGGACGGTTTCGTCGCGGTCGGTGGGGGAAGCTCCATCGACACGGCCAAGGCCGTCAACCTGCTGACCGCGTTCCCCGGTGTGCTGATGGACTACCTCAACTCACCCGTCGGCCGGGCTCGGATCCCTCCGGGGGAGCTGAAGCCCCTGTTCGCCGTACCCACCACCGCCGGCACCGGCGCCGAGAGCACCAACGTCTGCATCATGGACGTCTTGTCGATGCGGGTGAAGACCGGGATCAGCCACTGGCGGCTGCGGCCGACGATGGCCGTCATCGACCCGGCGTTGACCATGACCCTGCCGCCGGAGGTGACCGCCGCGGCCGGGATGGACATCCTCTGCCACGCCGCGGAGTCCTACACCGCCAAGTGGTACGCCGACTTCGAGCCCAAGACCGCCGAGCAGCGGGTCACCTACTGCGGCGCCAACCCGATCTCCGACGTGTGGTCGGAGCAGGCGCTGTCGTTGCTGGCGCGATCGTTCCGGCGAGCAGTGCACGAGGGCGACCGGGGGTCTCGGACGGACATGATGATGGCCGCGACCTTCGCCGGCATGGGCTTCGGCAACGCCGGTGTCCACCTGCCACACGCCAACGCGTACCCGATCGCGGGGATGGTCAAGGAGTTCCGGCCGCCCGGCTACCCGCAGCACGAGCCGATGGTGCCGCACGGGATGGCGGTGTCGTTGACCGCACCGGAGTCGTTCCGGTTCGGCTTCGACGCGGCACCGGAGCGACATCTGAAGGTGGCCTCGCTGCTGGCTCCCACCGCCGACCGGGCGCCCGACCCGGCCGACCAGCTGCCGATGGTGCTGGTCGACCTGATGCGCGACATCGGCATCCCGAACGGCATCGGGGGAGTGGGCTACACCGAGGCGGATGTCGCGCACCTCGTGCCGGGCACGTGGAAGCAGCAGCGGCTGCTTGCCACCTGCGCGAGGACACCCACCGAGGACGACATCGCGGACATCCTGAACCGGTCCCTGACCAACTGGTGAGCCGCCGCCCCACCCCGCCTCTCGCTCGGGATCGTGCCCTTCGCTCGGGTTGGTGCTAGCGCGAGAGGCACAAACCCGAGCGAGAACGCGTAGGGACCGGACTAGCATGGTCGGAATGTCCGGACCGGTGCTGACTTCTGTGGTCCTGCCGAAGGCAGGCAGCGTGACCGTACCCGGACTAGCGCAGCCGATCACGTACGACCCGGCGCTGCCGATCAGCCTGTGGCGGGAGGAGATCGCCCGAACCATCGCCGAGAACCAGGTGGTGGTGATCGCCGGCGAGACCGGGTCCGGCAAGACCACTCAGATCCCCAAGATCTGCCTGGAGCTCGGGCGGACGTCGATCGGTCACACCCAGCCGCGGCGGATCGCGGCCCGCAGCGTGGCCGAGCGGGTCGCCGAGGAGCTGAAGAGCACCCTGGGTGACCTGATCGGCTACCAGGTCCGCTTCACCCGCAAGGCGTCCGCCGAGACCCGGGTCAAGATCATGACCGACGGCGTGCTGCTGGCCGAGATCGGACATGATCGTGATCTTCGTCGCTACGACACGATCATCATCGACGAGGCCCACGAACGCAGCCTCAACATCGACTTCCTGCTGGGCTACTTGAAGGTCCTCACTCCCCGGCGGCCCGATCTCAAGATCATCATCACCTCCGCCACCATCGACACCGACCGGTTCGCCGCCCACTTCGCCGGGCCCGACGGCACCAGCGCGCCGATCATCGAGGTCTCCGGCCGTACCTATCCGGTCGAGGTGCGCTACCGCCCGATCCTGGCCGACGGCGAAGCAGACCAGGTCGGCGGCATCTGCGCGGCGATCACCGAGCTGAGCGCGGTGGGGGACGGCGACATCCTGGTGTTCTGCTCCGGCGAAAGGGAGATCCGCGACGCCGCCGACGCCATCACCGCTATGGACCTGCGGCGTACGGAGGTGCTGCCGCTCTACGCCCGGCTCTCCGCCGCCGAGCAGCACCGGGTGTTCAGCGCCCACACCGGACGCCGGATCGTGCTGGCCACCAACGTCGCCGAGACCTCGCTCACCGTGCCCGGCATCCGCTACGTGGTCGATCCCGGAACCGCCCGGATGTCGCGCTACTCCGCCCGGACCAAGGTGCAGCGGCTGCCCATCGAGCCGATCTCGCAGGCCTCGGCCAACCAGCGAGCCGGTCGCTGCGGCCGGGTGGCGCCCGGGGTCTGCATCCGCTTGTACGACGAGGAGGACTTCATCAGCCGGCCGGAGTTCACCGAGCCGGAGATCCTGCGCACCAACCTGGCCTCGGTGATCTTGCAGATGACCGCCGCCGACCTGGGCGCGATCGCGACCTTCCCGTTCGTCGAGGCTCCGGACTCCAGTCAGATCAACGACGGTCTCCGGCTGCTGAGCGAGCTGGGGGCGCTGTCGTCCGGACTGGGGGAGCGGCCACGTCTCACCGGCATCGGCCGCCGTCTGGCCCAGATCCCGGTCGATCCGCGGATGGGACGGATGCTGCTGGCCGGTGAGCGGCTCGGCTGCCTGGCCGAGATCATGATCATCGTGGCCGGGATGTCCATCCAGGACCCGCGCGAGCGGCCGGTCGAGGAGCGAGACAAGGCGGAGGCCCTGCACCGCCGGTTCTGGGCCCCGATGGCCGGAGTCGAGGAGGGCGCGGAGGCAGGGGACGCGGCGGACCCGAAGGACAAGGCCGCTCCGCCCGACCCCGACGGCAGCGACTTCCAGGCGTACCTGCGACTTTGGGACTACTTGCGCAGTCAGCAGAGATCCCTGTCCGGTAACGCGTTCCGGCGGATGTGTCGGCAGGAGTATCTGCACTTCCTGCGGATCCGGGAGTGGCAGGATCTGCACGCCCAGCTGCGGGACATCGCCCGCGACCTGAAGCTGCAGCGCAACGCCGCCCCCGCGCCGATCGAGCAGGTGCACACCGCGATCCTCACCGGTCTGCTGTCTCAGGTCGGGCTGGCCGACATCAAGGAGGAGAAGGCGTTGGGGCAGCGGAAACCCCGCGGCCGGGCCCCGCTGCGGGAGTACATCGGAGCCCGCGGCACCCGGTTCGCGATCAACCCCGGCTCGTCACTGGCCAGGACCCAACCGCCGCTGGTGATGGCCGGGGAGATCGTGGAGACCACCCGTTTGTGGGCCCGCACCGTCGGTCCGGTCAGCGCCGCCCAGGTCGAGGAGGTCGGTGCGCACGTGATCAAGCGCACGTACGCCGAGCCGCACTGGTCCACCCGCCAGGCGGCCGTGATGGCGTCGGAGACCGTCAGCCTGTTCGGGGTGCCGATCGTCGCCGGCCGCAAGGTCCCGTACGCGCGGGTGAATCCGGTCGAGGCCCGCGAGATCTTCCTCCGGTCGGCCCTGGTCGAGGGGCAGTGGCGCACCCGGCACCACTTCTTCGAGGACAACCAGCAGCTGCGGCTGGAGGCCGCCGAGCTCGAGGAGCGGACCCGGCGCCGTGACCTGGTGGTCGACGACCAGGTGATCTACGACTTCTACGACGCCCGGGTGCCGGCCGACATCACCTCGGGCGCCCACTTCGACCGCTGGTGGCGGCTGACCCGGCCCGAGCAGCCCGATCTGCTCACTCTGACCATGGACGACCTCGTGGTCGCCGACCCGACCGGTGGCGGGGCCGCGTTCCCGGATCACTGGACCGTGCCATCGGCGCAGCGGGGGACATCGGCTCAGAAGGGAACCTCGGATCGGGGGGGCGCGCACGAGCTCGCGGTCAGCTACCGGTTCTCACCGGGTGACTCGCGCGACGGCGTGAGCGTGGAGATCCCCCTGGCCGTGTTGAACCAGCTGGACAGCACGCCTTTCTCTTGGCAGGTCCCGGGAATGCGCTCGGAGCTCGTCACCGAGATGATCCGCGCGCTGCCGAAGGCCATCCGCAAGACCCTGGTGCCGGCGCCGGAGTACGCCGGACGGGCGCTGCGCTGGCTGGCCGACCACCCGTCCCCGGGTGGTGGTCAGGAGTCGCTGCCCCAGGCGCTGGCCCGGGCCCTGCGCGGGCTGACCGGCGAGCGGGTCGAGCCGACCGAGATCGACCTGGAGAAGGTGCCCGGTCACCTGCGGGTGACCTTCGTGATCACGGGTGACCGCGGCGAGGTCGCGGTGGGCAAGGATCTCGACGCGCTGGCCGAGGAGCTCGCCCCCAAGGTGCAGCAGACGCTCACCCGGGCGGCGGCGGAGCACACCCGGGCCGGCGCCAACGACTGGGTGTTCGGCACCATCGCCCCCACCGTCGAGCTGTCCCGGGGTGGCCATCGGGTCGTCGGCTACCCCGCGCTGGTCGACGAGGGCAGCACCGTCGGGGTGACCGTGGCCGAGAGCGCCGAACGTCAGCGCGCCAGCCACCGCCGCGGGCTGCGCCGACTGGTCCAGCTGCAGACGCCGGACCCGACCAAGTGGGTGATCGGCCACCTCGGCAACACCGACAAGCTGTCTCTGGGCACCAGCCCGTACGCGAGCGTGCCCGCGCTGCTGGCCGACGCACGGCTGGCCTCGGTCGGCGAGCTGATCCGGCGGGCAGGCGGTGACGACACCCGGGACGAGGCGACGTTCCGGCGGCTCTGCGACACCGTACGGGTCGACAACGCCGACCAGATGCGGTCCATCGTCCACGTGGTCGCCCAGACCCTGACCCTGCGGCAGCGGGCGCTGGCGTTGGTGCCCCGGGCCGCCGCCCTCGCCCCGGCCGCCGCGGAGGACGTCGCCGAACAGCTCGGCAACCTGGTCTTCGCCGGCTTCGTCGCCGCCACCGCCCACGAGCACCTGGTCGACGTGCCGCGCTACCTGTCCGCCGCCGAGCAGCGGCTCACCGCCCTCGTGGCCGCACCCGTCCGCGACGTACGGGGTGCCGAGGTGATCGGTCGCTGCGAGGACGCGTACGCCGCGGCCTGCGACCTCGCCCCGTCCGGTCCGCTGCCCGCCGACCTGGACGCGATCGGCTGGCTGCTGGAAGAGCTGCGGGTCAGTCTGTTCGCCCAGAACCTGCGGACCAAGGTGTCGGTGTCGGAGAAACGGGTGATGACCGCGGTCGCCGAGGCCCGTCGCCGCCTCGGTGGCTGATCTCTCGATCTGTCCGCGACGACCGCTGGTTCCCCCTGGCTGGGTAGGTTGTTCCCATGTTGGATCCGCGGCAGCTCTACACGGTGCACGAGGACGTCCTGGCCGGTCTGGCCGGGCATCGTCCGGTGCTCGTGCACCAGCTCGACGGCTTCGTCGACGCCGGGCAGGCCGGCAGGCTGCTGACGGCGAACCTGATCGAGCAGCTGGATTCGGAGGTGGTCGCGGTGTTCGACCACGACCAGCTGCACGACTACCGCAGCCGGCGGCCGGCGATGATCTTCGACACCAACCAGTGGCGCTCGTACGCCGATCTGCAGCTGCGCCTGCTCAAGATGACCGACGAGCAGGGCGAGGTGTTCCTGCTGTTCAGCGGGCCCGAGCCCGACGTGCAGTGGGAGCGGCTGGCGTCGGCGGTGATCGGGTTGATCGAGCAGCTCGACGTCCGGTTGACCATCACGCTGCACGGCATCCCGATGGCCGTGCCGCACAGCCGACCGATCACCGCGACGGCCCACGCCACCGATCCCGAGCTGGTGCAGGGGTACCGCAGCTGGATCGACCGGGTGGAGGTGCCCGCGAGCTTCACCGGCCTGCTGGAGTACCGGCTGGGTCAGCTCGATCGCAAGGCCATGGGTTTCGCCGCGCACGTGCCGCACTACCTGGCCCAGGCCGCGTTCCCGGCGGCGGGTCTGGCCCTGACCCGGCAGCTCAGTCAGGCCACCGGTCTGGCCATTCCGCTGGAGCCCTTGGAGGAGGCGTCGGCCACCAACCTGACCGACATCAACACCGAGATGGCGCAGTCGGGCGAGGTCCAGGAGCTGGTCGCGACGTTGGAGCAGCAGTACGACGCGATGGCCGCCGACACCAGCCAGCAGGTGCCGAGTGCGGACGAGATCGGTGCGGAGTTCGAGCGGTTCCTGGCCGAGCGGGATCGCACCGAGGAATGACCTCCACCGGGCGTCGATAGGGTCGCACCCATGCCTGGATCAGTGACCGAGCTCGTCGAGCTGCTGGACCTCGAGGAGATCGAGGTCGGGCTCTTCCGCGGGCGGCAGCCCAAGACCGCGCTGCAGCGGGTGTTCGGTGGTCAGGTGTTGGCCCAGGGCCTGGTCGCCGCCTCGCGGACGGTGCCGGAGGACCGCCGGCTGCACTCGATGCACGGGTACTTCATCCGGCCCGGCCGTACCGATCTGCCGATCGTGTTCGACGTGGAGAACATCCGCGACGGCCGCTCGTTCTCGGCTCGACGGGCCGTGGCCCGGCAGGGCGGCTCGGTGATCTTCTTCGCGTCGTCGTCGTTCCACACCCCCGAGGACGGGGTCGAGCACGAGGACGCCGTCCCGACGGACGTGCCGGCCCCGGAGGACTGCCCGACCCTGAGCGAGGTGCTGGCCCAGGTGTCGGGACGCCCCGCTTCGCTGTGGGAACAGGAGTGGGGCGCGCTGGAGGTCCGCTACATCGGCGACTCGCGACCACCGGACGGTCGGCTGATCGATCCCGCGCACCCCGCCCGGGCACGCGTCTGGATCCGCACGTCGGGGGCATTGGATGACGACCCCCGCCAGCACCAGAGCGCCCTCGCGTACGCCAGCGACCTGACCCTGCTGTCCGCCAGCACGACGCCGCACGGCCTGATCATCGGCCTCAACGTGCAGGCCGCCTCGATCGACCACGCGATGTGGTTCCACCGGCCGTTCCGGGCCGACCAGTGGCTGCTGTACGACCAGGTCTCGCCCTCGGCGTCCTCGGCCCTGGGGCTGTCGACGGCGCGGTTGTTCCAGGACGGCGAGCTGGTCTGCACGGTCGCGCAGGAGGGCCTGATCCGGCCGCTGCGCGAGCGATGAGGGCTGCGGGGGCGCTGCTTCGCTCGGCCCGGGTGCTGCTCGACGACGACGGCCGGCTGGTGCTGGGCGGCGAGCCCGACCCGGCGGCGAGACCTACCTGACCAACCCCGGGGGCGGCGTCTGGCCGGACGAGACCTGGGAGGCGCGGCCGCGCGGGAGTGCGCCGAGGAGCTCGGAGCGTGGTGGCGATCGGCCGATCGCCCGGGTGGTGTTGATCCTCGAGCTGGTACCGATACTGCGAGCGCGCCTCCCCAGGAAGCGGCCGCGCTCGTACGCTGACAACTGGTCGGGCCCCGGTGCTCAGTGACACCCGACGGCAAGCCGTTTCCCGCCGGGAAGTCACGTCCGGTGTGCAGGCCCGCCCCTTGGCCAGCCCTTTCCGCCGGCGAGTCACGTCCGGCTGGCGTGTGCGCGTGCTTTTGGCCCGTTTGCCGCCGGCGAGCCACGTACGGTCACCCGGCCCGCCGACCACCCAGCCGGATGCCGCCGGCGAGTCAGGAACGGTCATCGCGCGGCCGCCCGGACACCCGGCCACCAGACCCACCCACCGACGACAAAGCCCGCCCCCGGGAATCCGGGGACGGGCTTCGCACGTGGTGCAGGTGCTGAACGGATCAGGCGGCGAGAACCGTCTTGTTCCGCAGCTTGGCGATGGCGTGCCGCTCGATCTGGCGAACCCGCTCGGCGGTGATGCCCCAGACCGCACCGATGTCGGCGAGCTTGGCCTGCCGACCGTCGAGCAGGCCGTAGCGGCGACGGACCACGTCCGCGGACCGCTCGTCCAGCTCGTCGAGAAGGGACTCCAGCCGCTGGTGCTCCTCGGCGTCCATGTAGACCTCGTCCGGACCGGGCATGGGCTCGCGGGCGATCAGATCACCGAGGGCGGTGTCACCGCCCTCCTCGACGGGAGCGTCCAGCGAGACGTGCTCTCGGCCGTAGCGGATCAGGTCCAACACCCGATCGACCTCGATACCCATCTCGTCGGCGATCTCCACGACCTCCGGGTCACGACCGAGGCGGCGCTCCAGGGTGCGACGCACGGCGCCGACCTGGTTGACCTGCTCGGCGACGTGCACCGGCAGCCGGACGATCCGGCCCTGCTGCGCGATGCCCCGGCTGATCGACTGCCGGACCCACCAGGTGCCGTAGGTGGAGAACTTGAAGCCCTTGGTGTAGTCGAACTTCTCGACCGCCCGGATCAGACCGGTGTTCCCTTCCTGGACCAGGTCCAGCAGCGGCATCTGGGACCGCCCGTACTTGCGGGCCACCGACACCACGAGCCGCAGGTTCGCCGTGACGAACCGCTGCAGCGCGCGCTGACCGTCTTCGATCAGGAACTCCAGCTCGTCCGCGGTGGGCCGCTTGGCTTTCCTGCCGCGCTCGGCCGACGTGACCTCTCCGGAGAGGACCTTCTCCGCGTACAGTCCGGCCTCGATCGTCTTGGCCAGCTCGACCTCTTCCGCCGCGGTCAGCAGCGGAGTCTTCGCGATGCCCTCCAGGTAGAGGCCCACCGCGTCCTTGCCATCTATGCCTTCAGATACTCGATTGCGTGTGCTCGTAGTCACCACGTCGGCCCCTTTCGTTGCCTATGCAACTTGTCTAACGTCCGGGGGCGCTCGGAGGATTCCTCCA
>DATDAP010000653.1:0-5447 GCA_036525335.1 Microlunatus sp.
GATCTGCCCGATCTGCGGCGACGAACGCCAGTACCTGCCGAAGGGTGGGCAACGCTGGACCACCGTCGAGGCGCTGATCGCCGACGGTCACACCCTGGAGTGGTTCGAGGTCGAGCCAGATCTCGTCGGGCTGACCACCAAGCCCGGGGTGGGCATCGGGCAGCAGACCATGATCGTCCGCACCGATGAAGGCACCCTGCTCTGGGACCCGCCCGGTCTGATCACCGACGCCGCGATCGACCACGTCCGTCGCCTCGGTCCGGTCGTCGCGATCGCCGCCAGCCACCCGCACATGTACGGGGTTCAGCTGGCCTGGGCCAAGGCCTTGAACGCGCCCGTCCTGGTCAATGCGTCGGATGCCGAGTGGATCCAGCGGCCGGGTGACGCGATCGAGCTCTGGTCCGGCGAGCGCCAGCTGACGTCGACGATCACCCTGTACGAGCTGGGTGGACACTTCCCCGGCAGCGGCGTGGTGCTGTGGAGCGCCGGAGCGGCCGGCCAGGGTGTGCTGCTGGCCGGGGACACGATCTTCGCCAACCCGGACGGCACGGCATCCTTCATGCGCAGCTACCCGAACCGGATCCCGCTGTCCGCGGCGGTCGTGCAACGGCTGGCCGACGCCACCGACCGGCTGGAGTTCGACCGGCTCTACAACAACTTCGGGGCGATCATCGACTCGGACGCGCGGGCCGTGGTCCGCTTCTCCGCCGACCGGCACGCGGCCTGGGTGCGCGGCGACTTCGACCACCTGACCTGATGACGATCATCATCGGGGCCGGTGCGGCCGGCCTCGCCACGGCCGCCCGGCTCCGGGAACGCGGGCTGCCCTATCGGCTGATCGATGCGGGCGACGCGATAGGTGCGTCCTGGCGCCATCGCTACGACAGCCTCCAGCTGCACACCGTGCGCTGGCTCTCGGCCCTGCCCGGCAAGCCGATCCCCAAGGCGTACGGGCCCTGGGTGCGCCGCGACGACGTGGTGCGCTACCTGCAGGACTACGCCGAGGAGCTCGATCTCCGGCCCGAGCTCGGCGTCGCCGCCAGTCGCATCGAGGCCGACGGGTCCGGCTGGCGCGTCGAGACGTCGGCCGGTCCCCTGGCGGCCGAGGCGGTGGTCGTGGCCAGCGGGTACAGCCACACCCCGTACGTCCCCGACTGGCCCGGCCGGGACTCGTACCCGGGTTCGGTCATCCACTCGTCGGACTACCGCGAGCCGTCGCCGTACGCCGGTCGTCGGGTGCTGGTGGTGGGCTCGGGCAACTCCGCCGGTGACCTGATCACCGATCTCGCCGGCGTGGCCGATGAGGTGATCATGGCGGTGCGTACTCCACCGAACATCGTGCGTCGTGACACCCGCGGAGTCCCGAGTCAGCTGATCGGCATCGCGTCGGACCCGCTGCCGACGATGATCAAGAACCCGATGGCGGGACTGCTGCGCAAGCTGACGATCCCGGACCTCAGCGCCTACGGGCTGCCGGCCCCCACCAGGGGCGGCTTCAGCCAGTTCCAGCGCTCCCGGACCGTGCCCATCCTGGACTGTGGCTTCATCGACGCCGTCACGTCCGGGCGGGTGCGGGTCGTGCCGGCGGTCACCGGATTCGTCGACGGCGCGGTCCGGCTGGCCGATGGCAGCGAGGTCGAGGTCGACGCCGTCCTGGCCGCCACGGGCTACCGCACCGGGCTGCCACCGTTGGTCGGGCATCTCGGGGTGCTGGACGCTCGCGGCATCCCGCTGGTCTCCGGTGGACGCACTCTGCCGCAGGCTCCGCGGCTGCACTTCACCGGGATCCTGGTCGAGCTGACCGGAGTGCTGCGGGAGATCGGGATCGAGTCGGGTCAGATCGCCCGATCGCTTGCTGGAACCGCCTGATCCGCAGCAGGGCGGCGGCGATCGCCTCGGGACCGGCGGCCAGTGACAGCCGGATCGCCGTACCCCCGTCGACCGTGTCGAAGTCGGGTCCCGGGGTGACGGCCACGTCCTCGGCGTCCAGCAGCGCCGCGCACCACGCGACCGAGTCCGGGTACGGCCCCAACCGCCCGGCGATGTCGGCCCACACGTAGAAGGCGCCGTCGGCCGGAGCCACCCTGGTCCAGCCGAGATCATCGACCGCATCGAGCACCAGCGAGCGCGCCGCCGCGAACTCCCGTACGGCGGTCTCGGCCTCGGCGTACGAGTTCTCGGTGAACGCCTCGATCGCCGCGTGCTGCGCGGGCACCGGTGCACACAGGGCGTAGTTCCCGGCCAGGGCGTCGATCGCCGCGACGAGATCATCGGGCACCAGGGCCCAACCCAACCGCCACCCCGTCATCCCGGCGTACTTGGAGAAGGAGGAGATGATCACCGCCGAGCGGTCGTGCTGCCAGGCGCAGCAGCCGACGCCGACCCGCTCGGCATGAGACGCATCGACGATGCCGTGATAGATCTCGTCACTGACCAACCGGACACCATGATCACGACACCAACCAGCCAGGTCGGCGAGCTGATCATGGTCGATCATGGTGCCGGTCGGGTTGGCCGGGGAGGCCAGCACCAGTCCGGCGACCGGTCCGTCACGCAGGGCCGCGTCGAGCAGCGCCCGGGTCGGCTGGAACCGTTCGGACGGACCGCACGGGAGCTCGACCACCTCGCAGCCCAGACTGCGCAAGATGTTGCGGTACGCCGGATAGCCCGGCCGGGCAAGGAGCACCCGATCGCCGACGTCGAATGCCGCCAGGAAGCTGACCAGAAAGGCGCCCGACGATCCCGTCGTGACGGCGATCTGCTCGATCGGCACCTCGAGGTCGTACCAGCGGCGATAGTGCTGGGCGATCGCCCGTCGCAGACTGGTGAGTCCGAAGGTCTCGCTGTAGCCGAGGGGGGTGCGGTCGATCATCAGCTCCGCCAGTCGACGCCGGACGTCGGACGGAGCACCCTGGGAGGGCTCGCCGGCACAGAGTGAGATGACCTCACGCCCGGCGGCGCGGGCCTCCGCGACGCGCTGCAGCACCGTCATCACCGCGAACGGCGGCACGGCGGACCGCCGGGAGGCGCCGGTCGGACTGCTCACCGGGCCCGCTTCCGCGCGCGGTACGCCGCGACCGCGGCCCGATTGCCGCAGTTGCCGTCGTCGCAGAAGCGCTTGGAGCGGTTCTTGGACAAGTCGACCAGCACGTCGTGGCAGTCGGCGGCCGAACAGGTCTTGAGCCGTCCCCAGTCGTCGGCCCGGATCAGCTCGAGGAACGCCATCGCCGCCTCGGCGGCCATCCGCTGAGCCAACGGCGCTTCCGGCGGCGTCACGTGCAGGTGCCAGTCCCACTCGTCGTGCCGGGCAAGAAAGGGCCGTGCGTCGCAGGCGGCCAGGATCTCGTTGATGATCGGCACGGCGGCATCGCGATCGGGCACCTGCCACAGCCGACCGAGCTGGGTGCGGATCTCCCGCACCTCGGCCACCTCTGCGTCGGTGCCGAGGATGACCCCGGTGAAGGGATGCCGCTCCAGGTAGGCACGCAGTCCCGACGGCTCAGCCAGGCTGTCGACGCCGTCGCTGTCGAGGGTGTTGACCAGAGCCGCCGTCTCGGCCAGCGACACCTCCGTGTCATGAGTGAAAATCATCTTGACTCGTGACACCTCCTCCCGTAGTGTCATCAGCATAACCGCATTTCACCAATGACAGGATGTGCATCGTGACCACCACCGCGCCAGCGGCGTCATCTGTCGCCGGCAGCACCACCGTAGACGTCCGGACCGGACTGCCGATCGCACTGTGCTCGGCCGCCGCCTTCGGTCTGTCGGGCTCGCTGGCCAGCAGCCTGCTGGTCACCGGCTGGTCCCCGGCGGCGGTGGTCGCGGCTCGGGTCGGCGGCGCCTTTCTGGCCCTGCTGATCCCCTGTCTGCTGCTGCTGCGGCGCACCGGACTACCGACCGGGCGGGCCACCGGCCGGATGGTGGCGTACGGGGTCGTGGCCGTGGCGGGCGCGCAGCTGTGCTACTTCAGCGCAGTCCAGCACCTGTCGGTCGGGGTGGCGCTGCTGCTGGAGTACCTGGCCCCGGTGCTGCTCATCGGCTGGTTCTGGTGGCGCCGCGGACAGCGTCCGACCGCGGCCAAGCTGGTCGGTGCCGCCCTGGCCGTGGCCGGTCTGGTGCTCGTGCTGGACCTGACCGGTGACGTCCGGATCAGCCTGGTCGGCGTGGCCTGGGGGCTGGGCGCCGCCCTGTGTCTGTGCGTCTACTTCGTCATGTCCGAGAACAGCGCCTCGGCCCCGCCCGCGCTCCTGCTGACCACGGTGGGCACCGGCGTCGGCGCCGCGGTGCTGGTGGTGGCCGGCCTGATCGGGATCGTGCCGCTGACCGTGGCCGCGGCGCCGGTCACCATCGCCGCCGAGACCCTGCCGTGGTGGGTGCCCATCGCGGCTCTGGCCCTGGTGTCGGCCGCACTGGCGTACGTGACCGGGATCGAGGCGGTTCGCCGTCTCGGCAGCTCGATCGCGTCGTTCGTCGCGCTGTCGGAAGTGATCTTGGCCGTCATCTTCGCGGCCCTGCTGCTGGGCCAGATCCCGACGCCGATCCAGGCCGTCGGTGGCGTCCTGATCCTGGCCGGTATCGCCACGGTGCAGGCCCAGCAGGGACGGCGACCCGCATAGACTCCCCCGGTGTCCGACCGACCCCGAGCCAGTGGTGTGGTGATCGCCGGTACGTCGTCGGACGCGGGCAAGTCGCTGGTGGTGACGGGACTGTGCCGGGCGCTGCGGCGCCGGGGCATCGACGTGGCGCCCTTCAAGGCTCAGAACATGTCCAACAACTCGATGGTCTGCACCGACGGCGCCGAGATCGGACGGGCGCAGTACCTGCAGGCCCAGGCCGCCCAGGTCGAACCGACGTCGGCGATGAATCCCGTGCTGCTCAAGCCCGGTTCGGACCGGCGCAGCTTCGTGGTGCTCCGCGGTCGGCCGTACGGGACCCTCGAGGCCGGTCAGTACGCGACCGGTCGGACAGCCTTGGCCGAGGCGGCCTTCGCCGCCTACACCGAGCTGGCCGACCGGCATGAGCTGATCATCGCCGAGGGAGCCGGATCACCCGCGGAGATCAACCTGCGGGCCGGGGACTACGTGAATCTGGGACTCGCCCGTCGCTTCGATCTGCCGATGCTGGTGGTGGGTGACATCGATCGGGGCGGCGTGTTCGCGTCCCTCTACGGCACGTTCGCCCTGCTGGACTCGGCCGACCGGGCCGCGATCAGGGGCTACCTGATCAACAAGTTCCGCGGTGACCGTGGCGTGCTGGAGCCAGGATTGGCCATGCTGTCCGATCGCACCGGGCTGGCCTGCCTCGGGGTGCTGCCCTGGCTGCCCGGGGTCTGGCTCGACGCCGAGGACACTCTCGAGGTCGGTGCGTGGCGATCCTCGACCCGGACCCGGGTTGCCGATGATCATGATCGACTTCGGATCGCCGTCGTCCGCCTCCCGCGCGTC
>DATDAP010000654.1:0-8966 GCA_036525335.1 Microlunatus sp.
GCAGCAGGAAGGCCGCGAGCCGGGTGGGGACGGCGCCGCCCAGCACGTCGAAGATCTCCGTGCACCGCACCTCGGTGCCGCCACCGACACCCGGCAGCAGCTCGAAGGTCCCCGGTCCGCGGAAGTAGGGGCCGGTGTGCACGACCTCGAGGATGCCAGGCACGGTGTCGGTCGGTGCCCGGCAGGCCGTGACGGTGAACCGGTCGAGCAAACCCAGCGGCACTCGTCCGAGCCAGAAGCCGGACAGCGCCTCGCAGCGCACACCCAGTCCCTCGTCGTGATCGCTGACCACCCGGACGGTGGTGAACGGGATCCAGCGCGCCTGGCCCGCCCAGTCGACCAGCACCGGCCAGACGGCGGTGGGGGGCGCGGCGATGGTGTGGGACACCCGAAGGTCGACACTCACGAGGGAGGGTCACCGGTGGTGTCGACCACCGCGTACGGGGTCCGCTCACCGAGCTGGGCCTCGAGCTCGGCGATGCGCTGGTCGCGGACGGCGAGCTCGCCGCTGAGCCGGTCCAGCACGTCATCCACCTGGCTCATCGCGTAGCCACGGAGAGAGACGCCGAACCTGAGCCGCTGCAGATCCTCGCCGGTGAGCGCCCGATCGTTCGGCAGGTCCTGACGGAAGACGTCCCGCGTCGGTTCGGCGGTCATCGACCCCAGCCCTCCTGCCGCGACGATGGCGGCCACTCCGAGCGCGGCCACGACGACCACCGCGATGAACCACTCCACCCCCCGATCGTGCCACGTCCGACCACTGACGCACGGGTTGCTGCGCTCGCGCACGCGGTGCAGCAGCAGGTGCGTGAGCCACGGGAAGCGTGCGTCACCGGGTCCGGAGGGTGGTGGATCAGTCCGGGGGATCCGACGGCGTGGCGCTGCCCATGATGGCGACTGCTTCCTCGACGTCGTCGGTGACGTTGAACAGGGCGAGGTCCCGCTCGGCGATGCAGCCGTACGACAGCACCGATCCCCGGGCCCAGTCGAGCAGGCCCTGCCAGTAGTCGGAGCCGAAGAGCACCACCGGGAACGAGGTGACCTTGCGGGTCTGGACCAGGGTCAGCGCCTCGAACAGCTCGTCGAGGGTTCCGAAGCCGCCCGGCATCACGATGAAGCCCTGCGCGTACTTGACGAACATCGTCTTGCGGGCGAAGAAGTAGCGGAAGTTGATGCCGAGGTTCACGTAGTCGTTCAGCCCCTGCTCGAAGGGCAGCTCGATCCCCAGTCCGACCGAGACGCCGCCGGCCTCGGCCGCGCCCTTGTTGGCGGCCTCCATGATCCCCGGACCTCCGCCGGTGATCACGGTGAAACCGGACCGGGCCAGCAGCCTCCCCACCTCGACCGCGGCCGCGTAGCTCCCGTGATCGCGCCCTATGCGCGCCGAACCGAACACGCTGACCGCCGGACCGAGCTCTGCCAACGTGCCGAAGCCCTCGACGAACTCGCTCTGGATCCGCAGCACCCGCCAGGGGTCGGTGTGCACCCAGTCGCTCGAACCCCGGGAGTCGAGCAGTCGTTCGTCCGTGGTGGTGGGCAGCACCTGGTCCTCGCTGCGCATCACCGGACCCTGGAAGAAGCGGGCTCGGCGCCCGCTCCGGACGATCTGCTCCGGTCGGACGATCTGCTCGGGTCGGGTCGACGGGATCTCTTCACTCACACAGCGACCCTAGTTGGGGGTCGGTGTGACGACGCGAGATGCGTCAGCGCAGCCAGGCGTTCAGCTCAGCGCAGCCAGGCGATCAGCTCAGCGCAGCCAGGCGATCAGGGCATCGCGGCAGCGGTAGACCTCCGCGGCCGGACAGAACTCGTCGTCGGCGTGCGCCTTGCTCGGGTTACCCGGACCGAAGTTCACCGCCGGGATACCCATCTCGGCGAACCTGGCGACGTCGGTCCAGCCGAACTTGGCGCTGGCCTCGGCCCCGAGTGCGGCCAGGAACTCCGCGGCGGCCGGTTGGTCCAGACCCGGTCGGGCGCCGATGGCGACATCGGTGACCTCCAGCTCGTACCCCGGCAGCACCCCGCGGACGTACGCCGCCGCGTCCTCGGCCGACCTGTCGGGCGCGAACCGGTAGTTGATCTCGATCCGACAGCGGTCCGGGATCACGTTACCGGCAATGCCGCCGCTGATGGCCACGGCGTTCAAGCCCTCGCGGTAGGTGAGACCGTCGACATCAACCTGAGCCGGCACGTGCTCAGCCAGCAGCCGCAGCAGGGCTCCCGCATCGTGGATCGCGTTGTGGCCCATCCAGGCTCGGGCCGAGTGGGCGGCGACCCCGGACAGCTCGCAGATCAGCCGCATGGTGCCCTGGCAGCCGCCCTCGATCTGGGCGTTGGTCGGCTCGCACAGGACGGCGAACCCGCCGGCGAGCAGCTCCGGCCGCTCCCGGCCGATCCGGCCCAGACCGTTGAGCTCGGCGGCGACCTCCTCGTTGTCGTAGAAGATCCAGGTCAGGTCACGCTGCGGCTCGGTCAAGGCCGCCGCGCAGACCAGCTGCACCGCCACCCCGCCCTTCATGTCACAGGCTCCCCGGCCCCAGATCTCCAGCTCCACGCCGTCCTTGGCGGTCCAGTGCGGCACGTTGTCGGCGATCGGCACGGTGTCGAGATGACCAGCGATCACCACCCGCTCCGACCGGCCGAGTTGGGTCCGCGCGACCACGACGTTGCCGTCGCGGATCACCTCGAGGTGCGCGTACGCGCGCAGGGCGGCCTCGACGGCGTCCGTGATCCGGAGCTCGTCGCCGCTCACCGACTCGATGTCGATCAGGGTCTTCAACAGCTCGACGGGGTCACCGTCCAGGTCGAGTCGGACGGTGTCTGCGTGCGCTGTCGACATGCTGGGCACCTTACCGACGCCGGTATCCTCGGGCCCATGAGTTCTCCGGCCGAGACCGCCGACGCCGCCCGCACCGCTGCCGCCTGGGGGGTCGTCACCGTGCATGCCACCGGCACCCTCGACGCGTACTACCCCGCCCCGGTGCTGGGGTCCGACCCCGGCGCCGAGCCCGTCGGGCTCGCGTCGCTGGTCGGTGAGGACACCCTCCGGGGGGTCCGGACCGAGCTGGTGCGGACGGTCATCGAGCTGGACGCGGCGCCGGCCGACACCGCCGACGCCTACCTGCGCCTGCACCTGCTCAGCCATCGACTCGTCCAGCCCCGCACGATCAACCTGGACGGCATCTTCGCGTCCCTGCCGAACGTGGTGTGGACCTCCGCCGGTCCCTGCGCGGTGGCCGGCTTCGAGGTCGTCCGGATCCGGCTGCGGGCTGAGCGCGGCTCGGTGACCGTGTACGGGGTCGACAAGTTCCCGCGAATGGTCGACTACGTGCTGCCGACCGGGGTCCGGATGGCCGATGCGGACCGGGTCCGCCTCGGCGCGCACCTGGCCGAGGGCACCACCGTGATGCACGAAGGCTTCGTCAACTTCAACGCCGGCACGCTGGGTACGTCGATGGTGGAGGGGCGGATCTCGGCCGGGGTGCTGGTCGGTCAGGACTCCGACATCGGCGGTGGCGCCTCGATCATGGGCACCCTTTCCGGCGGTGGCAAGCAGCAGATCTCCGTCGGAGAACGCTGCCTGCTCGGTGCCAACGCCGGGATCGGGATCTCCCTCGGCGACGACTGCATCGTGGAGGCCGGTCTCTACGTCACTGCCGCCACCAAGGTCAGTCTGCCCGGCGGCCAGGTGGTCAAGGCCGCCGAGCTGTCGGGCCAGAGCGGTCTGCTCTACATCCGCAACTCGGTCAGCGGCGCCATCGAGGTCCGGCGTCGGGCGGGCCGGTCCGTGGAGCTGAACGCGTCGCTGCACGCCAACTGAGGCGCGCAGCCGCACCGTGCCCTCCTCGAACGCTCGCTTCGGCGGGTGCATCATCATCGCCGTGCTGGCGCTCGCCGCCATCGTGGCCCTCGCCGTCGGCGGCTTCTCCTGGTTCGCCGGCCGGTGGGAGCCACCCCCCACCCCCGGGCAGCAGCGCTGCGTGGCGACCTCCGGGGACACCTCCACCGCGATCAGCCTCGACCAGGCGCACTACGCCTCGATCATCGCGGGGCTGTCTGTCAAGCGGGATCTGCCGCCGCGGGCCGCGTCGATCGCGCTGGCCACGGCGTACCAGGAGAGCGACATCCGCAACCTGGACCACGGCGACCGCGACTCGGTCGGACTCTTCCAGCAACGCCCCTCCCAGGGTTGGGGCACCGAGAAGCAGCTGAGGGATCCCTACTACGCGACGCAGAAGTTCTACACGGCTCTGGTCAGGATCAAGAGCTGGCGCACTCGCGACATCAACGACGTTGCCCAGGCCGTCCAGATCAGTGGCCACCCGGAGGCCTACCGCGACCACGAGACCGACGCCCGCGTGCTGGCCAGCACCCTGACCGGCCAGACCCCGGCCGGGTTCAGCTGCCTGGATCGGACGGGCGCGGACGGCGACGCCAAGGGGCTGGCTTCGGCGTTGACCAAGACCTTCGGGTCCGACGCGGAGGCGACCCGAGATGGCAAGGTGCTGACCGTCACCGCCGACTCGGTCGATCTGGCCTGGGCGTACGGATCGTTCGCGGTGGCGAACTCCGCACAGTACGGGACGCTGCAGGTGGTGGTCTCCGATCAGCAGTGGGACACGAACTCGATGACTCTGCCGGAGTGGGTCGCGGCCGAGACCCCGGCGAAGGCCAAGCAGGTCCGGATCACCGTGCGCTGACGATCTGCTCGTCAGGCGCCGAGACCCGCCTCGCGGGCGGCGATGATCGCTGCGGCACGGTCCTTCAGCGACAACTTGGCCATCACGTTGGCGACGTGGTTGCGGACCGTTTTGGGACTCAGCAGCAGGCGCTGGGAGATGGTGGCGTTGTCGAAGCCGCGGGCGACCAGGTCGAGCACCTCACGCTCCCGGTCGGTCAGCTCAGGGAACGGTACGCGGACGGCGGTTCGACCACTCAGCACTTGGGCCATGGCCCGCGCCGCCACTTGCGGACCCAAGATCATCTCGCCGTTGGCCACCGCCCGGACGGCTCGTTCGACCTCGTCCGGCGCCGCCGCCTTGAGCAGATAGCCGCGCGCACCGGCACGCATCGCCGCCGCCACCGAGGTATCGTCGTCGCTCATGGTGATCACCAGGACGGCGATCTCGGGGTGGGTGTGATGCAGCCATCGCGTCAGCTCTATCCCGGACTCACGCTCCCCGGATGGCTTGTCCAGGTGGAGATCCATCAAGATCACGTGCGGCGGCTCGACGATCACCCGGTCCAACCCCGCGCGGTCCGCGGCCTGACCGGTCACCCGGATGCCGTCGAGGGAGCCGAGCAGACCGACCAGGCCGAGGCGGAAGAGCGGGTGATCGTCGACGACCACGACCTCGATCACGGCGTCGCTCATCCTGGGACCGTCCTCGACGGCTGGCGCAGGGGCAGGACTGCGGTCACCACGGTGCCACTGGGCACGCCGGCGGATCTGCTCACGGTCCCACCCTGGTCCTCCGCCCGTTCGATCATGGAGCGGGTCCCGACGCCCACGACAGCGTCGGCGGCGATCCCCGACCCGGTGTCGCGGCACCGGATCAGCAGGTCCGTCTCGTCGACCACGACCTCGAGCACGCACCGATCGGTGCCACTGTGCCGGGCGGCGTTGGTCACCGCCTCGCTGGCGATCCCGTACGCGGCCGCGGCGAGCCCTTCGGGCAGTCCGGTGAGGGCCGTGGCCGCCCCCGGCGGGCAGACGAGCTCGACGGTCATGCCGATGGCGCGCTGGCGGTCGACGAGCTCGACCAGAGCGGCGTACAGGCCGAGCTCGGACAGCACGGGTGGCAGCAGGCTGCGGGAGGCGGACCGGACGTCGTCGATCCGTCGGGTCAGCTCGGAATGCAGCTCGGTGAGCATCTCCATGGCGGTCGCGGGATCGCCGGTGATGGTGTTCTGTACCCCCTGCAGACCCAGTCGCAGCCCGGCCAGCCAGGGCACCAGACCGTCGTGCAGCTCACGGCGGATCACCTGGCGTTCCCGCAGCCGCGCGGTGGTCAGCCGCTCCCGGATCATCTGCAGGTCCGCCGCACTGTCGGCGAGGGCGAGGGCGGCGGCCACGATCTCCACCAGCTGGTCCAGAGCCGAGCGGTCCCGTCCGTCCAGCACCTCACCGGGCGGGGCGGTGATCGCCAGGACGCCGATCGGACGGCCACGGTGGGCCAGCGCGCGCTGTTCGGGCTCCGACGTCGGCGTGCCCCACCGAGCCCGGACCTGAGTGTCCGCTCCCACCAGGGTCACCGACTCCAGCCGCAGCGTGCGTCCGAGGGTCTGGGTGACCGAGTCCAGCAGCTCCTCCTCCGAGGCTGCGCGCCCGAGGGTCGAGCCCATCCGCGCGGCCGCCGTCGTCGGATCGGCGCCCTCCCCATAGACCATCCGGCGCACCCGACGCTGCAGCCAGAGCCGGGAGGGCTGCAGGACGGCGACCACGGCAGCGGTGGCGGCGACCGAGGCGACGGTCTGGTTGCCGATCGCTCCCGAGATCGCCACGCTGACGACGAGGTAGACCGCGACCAGGACAGCCGTCAGCGCGCCGGCGACCGCAGCCCGGGAGACCGACAGCTCGAGACCCCACAGGCGTTGCCGGGCGACGACCGCCAGGATCGCCACCGGGAACACCGACTGACAGGCCAGGTGCAGGGCCGGCACGATCCAGAAGGGCACCAGCCCGTACGGGAGGATCAGCGGCACGAAGGACAGGGCCATCACGGCCGTGCCGACGGCGAGCCAGGCCAGTCCTTCGGACTCCCCCACCACGGCCGTACGCCGCCGGAGCTCCACCGCCGCCGCACTGACCAGGCCCCAGGCCACGACGAGCACCAGCAGACCGATCACGACGACGAACGCATCCTCCGGGATCAGCTGCCCGACGACCAGGAAGGCGGCCGTGATGGCCAGGCCCGGCAGGGCCTCGAGCCGTGCCCTGCGGTCGAGCCCTCGGCGGACGAGCCACGGCACCACCAGGAACAGACTCAGCGTGCCCGGCACCCAGGCCACGCTGAACATGCCCTCGATCAGCGGCGCACCGGGCAGTCGGCCGATCAGGGCGGCCTGCCGCCACGCGCCGCCGAAGGCGGCGAGCCCGCCGCCGACCGCGGCGACGAGCAGGAAGATGATCACCACGTGTCGCCGCCGGGCCAGCAGCAACGAGGCCACAGTCCCGTAGACGGCGGCCATCCCGGCGTCGGTGACCACGAACAACCAGTCGTCGGTGAGCGGGCCGGAGGCGGCAGAGCTGAAGAAGAGCACCAGAGACGACAGACCGAGCAGCCAGCAGGTGACGCCCACGACCCAGGCCGCCCGCGGAGAACCCGGGGCGGCCTGGTGGCGGGGGGCCGCTTCGACGATCGTCATCGACCCAGAGAGTAGTGCCGAACCGTCACGCCGACCGGCGATCTCCGAAGGTGAAGCCCACGGCGACCACCAGCAGCCAGACCGGGCCGACGAACCCGGCCATGTACTGCAGCGGCGAGATCCCCAGCAGCGCGGTCAGGGCGCCCAGCACCAGGCTGACCAGTCCGATCCAGCGGGGCGCGGCACCCTTGATCGCGGCCAGGCCCAACGCGATCGCGCTGACGCCGGCCGCCACCCACAGCCAGGAGATGGTGGCCACCCAGTGCGAGTAGAGCGACACGTCCGTGGCCGGCATCATGCCTGGGCTGGCCAGGCCGAAGATGAACTCGGTGTTCAGTCCGGCGCCCATGATCAGGATCGTCGAGGTGATGACCAGTCCGATCGCCGCCACGTTCGGCAACAGCGAGTCCGCCGGCGCCTGGGCGTCCAGCCGGCGCTTCAGGCCGGCCGTGAACACCATCAGCAGCAGGGCTGCGGCCGTGGTGGCGACGTGGAAGCCGATCAACAGCGGCACCTTCGGTGCGAGCTGTTCGGCGATCCACTCGGGCGTCGGCGGGGTCGCCGGGTCGTACACCGGTCCGGCGCTCATCGACAGCTGGATGCTGGCGATGGCGGCCAGACCGCCGAGCACACCGGCCACCGCCCAGCCCCGCGGATTGCTGCGAGCCGGTGCGGCCGGGCCTGCGCCGGCGAGGTCGGTGGGACTGGGGTCGATCGTGGTCATGTGGGTGGTTCCTCCCCCGAAGAGCGTCGGCCGTGTTGCCGACGTGGAACCACGATCTCCCGCCCGGGCGCCCAGACATCAGGGCGCGGTGTCCCGACTTCCCGGGCGGTTCTGAGGTCCGGCTCAGACGGTCAGGCGGTCGGCGGCAGCGGCGATCCGCTCGTCGGTGGCGGTCAGCGCCACGCGTACGTGCTGGACCGCGGCCGCACCGTAGAAGTCGCCGGGCGCGACCAGGATGCCGCGGTCAGCGAGCCAGTCGACCGTCGTACGGCCGCTCTCGCCCCGGGTGGCCCACAGGTAGAGCGAGCCTTCCGAGTGGTCGATGGTGAAGCCGGAGTCCTCCAACGCCGGTCGAAGCAGCGCCCGCCGCCGGGCGTACCGGTCCCGCTGCTCGAGGACGTGCTCCTGGTCGGCCAGCAGCACCCGCATGGCCTCCTGCACGGGCCGGGGCAGGATCATCCCGGCGTGCTTGCGGACGGCCAGCAGCTCGCCCACCAGGGCGTCGTCGCCGGCCACGAAGCCGGCCCGGTAGCCGGCCAGGTTGGACCGCTTGGACAGTGAGTGCAGCGCCAGCAGATCGGTCAGGTCGCCGCCGGACACCGATGGGTGCAGGACCGACACCGGCTCGGCGTCCCAGCCGAACTCGCCGTAGCACTCGTCGGAGGCGACGATCGTTCCCCGCTCACGGGCCCAGTCGACGCGTCGCCGCAGCTCGCCGGCGTCCAGGATCTGGCCGGTCGGGTTGGACGGTGAGTTCAGCCAGACCAGGGCCGGCCGTTCGTCTCCCACCTCGGCGGGGTCGTCCGCGGCCAGGAACCGACAGCCGGCGATCCGGGCACCGACCTCGTACGTCGGGTACGCCATGGTCGGGAAC
>DATDAP010000655.1:0-7984 GCA_036525335.1 Microlunatus sp.
CATGATCATGACGATCGTGGAGGTGTCGGGTCTGGCGATCGTGATGCTGATCGGGATCATCTACGTCTTCCAGGGCAACGCCAACTGGGGCGCGCTGACCGAGTTCAACGCCGAGGGCAACCCGATCTTCGCCATCGTCGCCGGCGTCGCTCTCGCGTTCTTCGCCATGACCGGCTTCGAGAACGCGGCGAACGTCGCCGAGGAGACCATCAACCCGTCGAAGACGTTCCCACGGGCGCTGATCGGCGGCATGGTCGCGGCCGGCGTCATCTACGTCATCGTGGCGATCAGTGCCGCGCTGGTCGTCCCGGTGGACACGCTGGCCGCCGCACCCGCGGCCCTGCTCGAGGTGGTCCGAGCCGGCATCCTGCCGGTTCCGGTCGGCGCCATGATCATCCTCTTCGCCCTGATCGCCATGACGGCGATCACCAACACCACCCTGGTCGCCGTCGTCACCCAGTCGCGCATCCTGTACGGGATGTCGCGGGAGAACATCTTCCCGAAGATGTTCCGCAAGCTGCACCCCACTCGGCGCAGCCCGTGGGTCGCGCTCATCTTCCAGGGCATCGTGGTCGCAGCTCTGCTCACGGTGGGGGCCCTGCTCAAGCTGGTCAACCCGGATCTCGACATCGTGGCCACCCTGGCCAACGTGACGGTCGTCTTCCTGCTCTTCATCTACGCCCTGGTGATCGTGTCGGCTCTCAAGCTGCGCGGCACCGAAGAGCGGCCGGACACCTATCGGGCCAACACACCACTGCTCTACATCGGCATCGTCGGCAACGTCGTGCTGCTCGCGTACGTGATCATCGACGACCCTTCGTCCCTGCTCTGGGTAGCCGGACTGCTCGCGGTCGGCTTCGTGCTCTACCTGGCGGAGTACCTCAGCAAGAAGCGGCACGGAGGCCGAGTGGGTCTTCCCGACGCCGACGACATGGACGACATGGAGGTCTGATCATGCAGGTCATCGTCGCCACCGACGGATCGAAAGCTTCCCTCTCGGCCGCTCAGCAGTTCAAGTCCTTCGCCGACCCCGGCAAGATCACGGAGGTCGTGATCGTCGCCGTGGTCAGCCCGCTGGCCGTGGTGCCGTTCGAGAACGAGCTGTCCCACCGAACCAACCCCGGCTCCGTCGACGAGGCCGTCAACCTGAGCTTCGAGGCCGAGGCACGCGGAGCGACGGCCTCGCTGATGGCCGAGTTCGAGGGATGGGGCCCTGCCGTCAGCCGCCGACTGCGGAGCGGTTCGCCGGCCTCGGAGATCATCAAGGTGGCCGAGGAGCTTCCCGCCGATCTGATCGTGGTCGCCGCCGGCGCTCGCGGTCTCACGTCCACCATCTTGATCGGCAGCACGGCACAGAAGCTGCAGCACTCCGCACCGTGCCCCGTGCTGGTCGGACGACGAGCGCCGCACCAGAAGTAGGTACCGGCTCCTCAGCTAGCCGTCGATCACCACAAAGGTCGCGGCGGCGGTCGCCGGCAGTCGGTAGTCGTAGCCGAAACCGGTGACCGGCCAGGGCACGTTCTGGACCCGGCGGCCGTCGTTGTAGTAGCCGACGACCCGCGACCCGTCGGCCAGGGAGGCGCTGTCCCGGATCAGATCCCGGCCACCCGGACCCGGTGTCGTGGCCAGGTCGGCGTGCCGGAGATTCAGCTCAGCGATCGACCACCAGCTGCCCGACGTGGTCGCGCTGGAGATCCGGACGTAGCGGGCCGTCGTCTCCGGCAGCGCGATGATCATCTCGCCGGTCCGCCCCGGTCCACGCGCGATCGACCGCCAGCTGGCCTTGTCATCGGAGACTTGGACGACGTAGGAGCGGAGGTAGTCCCCGACGCTGGCGCCCACATCGAGGGAGACCTCGGTGAAGGTCTGGGAACCACCCAGGTCGACGGTCAGGCTCATGTCGTCGTCCTGTCCCTTGCCAGAGCTCCACCGGGTGGTCAGATTGCCGTCGAGCATCTTCTCCGGCGGATCGGCCGCCGTGGGGGTGACGCCGGTGGCCGTCACCGTCCAGTTGGTCCGGTCGAGTGCGGTGGCCCCGGTGCGCTGCAGCTCGGCGCCGTACGGCAGCGCGTACGCCAGCCAGCGGTTGCCGAGCTTGACCTGGCTCATCGCCGCTATCACATCGGGGCCGACGCTGGCCGTCAGCCGACCGCTCGGGGTGCCCGCGGGGCCGCGACCGTAGTCCAGGTCCACCCAACCGAGGTCGCCGGCCGGCGGGAGCCGGTCGGGGGCTCGGAAGCGGTAGGTCGCCGCGGCTCCCGGGGCCAGAGTGGCGCTCACATGGCGGTCACCCACCGCGAGATCGACCGACCGCGCCTGGTGGCCCTGATTGTGTGCAACCACGACCAGCGAGCCGTCGCGGTTCCGATACGCCACGTTGCTCACGGGAGATCCGGCCGATTGGGAGGACCCGATCCGAACCGCTCCCGGTGCGACGAAGCGGCTCGCGTGGGCCAGTGCCCAGTACTCCAGGTTTCTGGTCACAGTGCCATCGTCGTTCACCGTGACCACGCCGCGGCACGTCTTGCACCCGCCGATGAACGGCCCGTTGCGTTGATCGAGGGCGAGATTCCACAAGATCACCGCCTGCCCCCAGTTGCGCGGCACGCCGATGACGGAATCCATCGTGAGGTCGAACGCCCGGTCGGGCGTCCCCTGCCACTCCCCGCCCGAGCACTCGGTCAGGAACGCCTGCGCATGCGGATAGTTGTTGTGCGACACCGACTGCGCCGGCACCTCACCGCCGTAGCAGTGCCAGGCCGTGCCGGGGACGAACCGGGCCGCCCGCCGATCGTGGTAGATCGCCTCGGGGTAGTCGGTGATGTCCCAGTTGTGGTCGTAGCCCAGGATCGTGGTGTCGTCCAGGCCGGTCCGATCCAGCGCCGGTCCGAGATGCCGGCCGAGGAAGCGCGCCGCCTGGTCGGGCATCACCCCCATGCCGGGGTAGTCCTCCGGCTCGTACAGCGGCTCGTTCTGCAGCGACACGTAGTCGGTGGGAATGCCCGCCTTGGCGTACGCCCGGATGAACTTCACGAAGTACTGGGCGTAGGTCTTCTCGTACTTCTCCCGCAGCGACCCCTGGACCAGGGAGTCGGAGTCCTTCATCCAACCCGGTGCGCTCCAGGGACTGGCCATGAAGGTGAGCTCCGGGTTGATCGCGTACGCCTCCCGCAGCCTGGGCAGGATGTACGCCCGGTCGTGCGCGATGCTGAAGTCGGACAGGTCGCGATCGGTCTGACCGGCCGGCTGGTCGTCGTAGGAGTACGCCTGGCCCACCGCGAAGTCGGACGCACCCATCGGCTGCCGCAGCATCGACAACCCGATGCCGTCGCGGGTGGAGAACAGGTCGGTCATGATCGACGTCCGGGTCTTCGCCGGCAGACCAGACAGCACGTACGCCGACGAGTCCGTCATCGAGGCGCCGAAGCCGGTCATCGACTGGTAGCGCCGGGTCGGGTCGACCACGATCGCGTCCTGGTCGACGACGCCGCTCTTCCAGCGCAGAGCGGGCTGACGCTCGAGCCGCTGACCGGTGGTCAGGTCGGTGATCCAGGAGTCGACCCCGCCACTCCAACCGCGCGGCGACGGTGTGGCCGCGACCGGTGCTGCGGTGAGCACCAGGGCGGCCACCAGGACGGTCCCGATGAGACCGGGTGCAGGGTGACGTGCCATGGATCCTCGCTTCGCTGCGTGACCGGCTCCGTCCTCGACGGATAATCCCACCGTACGGCCTCGCACCGCTAGCCTGAAGGGGTCGGAGCGACTCGGGAGATGAGGGCGATGTCGGAGCAGGATGCAGGACCTCTGTTCGCGGTGCCGGCCGAGGCCTACGACAGGCTGATGGGGCGCTATCTACCGACGTTGTCGGCGGCCTTCGCCGACGCGGCTCGGGTCGACCCCGGCATGCGCGCCCTGGACGTGGGGTGTGGACCGGGTGGCCTCACGACTGAGCTGGTCCGGCGGCTCGGTCCGACGGCGGTGGCCGCCGTCGACCCGTCGCCTTCCTTCGTCGCGGCGTGTCGCGAGCGCCATCCCGGCGTCGACGTGCGGTCCGGGGCGGCCGAGGACCTGCCCTGGTCCGACGACGAGTTCGATGTCACGCTGGGCTCCCTCGTCTCCGGCTTCCTGAGCGACCCGGCCGCCGCCGCCCAGCAGATGCGACGGGTCACCCGACCCGGTGGCCGGATCGGTCTCTGCTTCTGGGAGTTCGAACGGATGCCGCTGCTCACCACCTTCTGGCGAGCCGTGTCCGAGGTCGACCCGGCCGCGGTGGGCGAAGCGGATCGGTTCGGCCGCCGGCAGGGTCAGCTGGCCGGTCTGCTCGAGGCGACCGGACTGAACAGCGTGACGGAGTCGTCGCTGCGCGCCACCGCCGAGTACGCCGATGTGGACGACTGGTGGTCGTCCTTCACCGGGGGCGCCGGTCCGGTCGGCGCCCAGTACCGCACGATGACCGCGGCCGAACGCGAGCAGGTCCGCAGCCGGAGCTTCGAGCTGCTCGGGCGGCCCGCGGGTTCGTTCAGTCTCGAGGCCTACACCTGGTGCGCAGTGGGCAGCGTTCGTCGCTGATCCTGAACAACACGAAGCGGACGAGACACGACCAGGTCACCCAGCGCTACGCTGTGCCTGGCTCGGGGGCCGAATGAATCTGGGAGATATTGCCATGCACGCAGTCGTCCGTACCGCCCTCGTGGCCCTGGTCTCCGGCGCGGTCGCCCTGGGGGCGTCGCTGGCGGCGCCGCAGACAGCCGAGGCCGCCACCCCGAGGCTGACCGTGACCAGGGTGGTGAGCAATCTCTCGGTGCCCTGGGATGTCACCTGGGTCGGGTCGCTGATGCTGTTCGACCAACGCTCCGGTGGCATCTGGTCGAAGCGTGGCTCCGCTGCTCCGCATCCCGTCAGGATGCCGCTGCCCAACATCTACCACACCGGGGAGGGCGGCATGCTGGGCGTGGTGGCCGACCCGAAGGCGTCGAGCAACAAGAACTTCTACACCTGCATGGCCGTGGCGAGCCCCAACGGCAGGGCCAAGAACGTCGAGGTGTGGAAGTGGCGGCTCACCTCCGACACCACGGCGGTCAAGGTGAAGCCGCTCATCACGAACATCCCGCTGTCCTCCTCGGGACGGCATTCCGGCTGCCGCCTGCGGTTCCGGTCGGCCACGATGCTCTACGTCGGCACCGGGGACGCGGCGATCGGCACGAACCCGCAGAACCTGCAGTCCCTGGGCGGCAAGGTGCTCCGGATCAGGGGAGACGGGTCGATCCCGAAGTCCAATCCGTTCTACGCCAAGGGTCGCAACGCGCGGTTGGTGTGGTCCTACGGTCACCGCAACATCCAGGGACTCACCTTCCGGAAGGGCAAGAACCAGATGTGGACCGCCGAGCACGGCCCGGCCCGGGACGACGAGGTGAACAAGATCCTGAAGGGACGCAACTACGGGTGGTCCCCGACGCCGGGCTACAACGAGGCTCGGTCGATGACGGACAAGAGGCGCTACCCGAAGGCCTACAGCGCGAAGTGGAGGTCCGGCTCGTCGACCGTGGCCACCAGCGGTGCGACGTTCGTCACCGGTTCGCAGTGGCAGTCCTGGAAGGGCAGGCTGCTCGTGGCCAAGCTGAAGGGCAAGGGCGTGATGGTGTTCACGGTGTCCAAGTCCGGCAAGACCAAGCGGACGGCGACCATCTTGACCGGCTACGGCCGGATCCGCACCGTGCAGCAGGGTCCCGACGGTGCGCTCTACTTCACCACCTCCAACGTCAAGGGCGACGTCATCTACAAGGTGACCGCCTCGCGACGGTGACTCAGGGCGACGGTGACTCAGGCGTCGGTCTGCGGTGAGCGCGACCGCCTGGTCGAGAGTGTCTTCGGCGAGGTGCGAGTCGATCCGGGCCAGGTGGAGATCAGACCGAGCTCATGGGCTCCGAAGGTGGTGATCCCGGCCGCATGGGCAGCTGCCTCGAGCGGGAACGGACTCCAGGCGAACAGGCTGAAGAAGCCGAAGCTGTAGAAGAGCGCGGCCAGGCCGAGGGTGAGCAACGCCGGGCGCTGCAGGGCGCGGAAGGTCGTGGTGAGAGCGACCGGCTCCGGCCTGGCGGTGTCCCTGCCCAGCAGGATCGTCAAGGCGATCAGTCCGATCGCCATCAGGACGGCCGTACCGAAGAACGGCCCGCGCCAGGAGTTGCTGCCCAGCGCGCCACCGAGCAGCGGGCCGATGGCGATGCCGAGACCGAGGGCGGCCTCGTACAAGATCACCGCGCTGTCGGCGGCACCGCGAGAGCCGCCAGGGAAAGATCAGGCCAGCCGGGCGAAGTCGGGGCCGGTCTCCCCCAGCTTCTCGTCCAGCTTGGTGAACAGCGGCGACGGCTTGGCCAACGGCTTGCCGGCCTCGATCGGCACCGACTCCCAGCGGGCCTGCTCGCCGGCGTAATCGCCCATCAGCACCTGGTAGTCCGGACCGCCGTCTTCGGAGACCGTACGGATCTCGGGCTGCGCCGCCCACACCCCGGAGCCACCCAGTGCCTCGTGCACCTGCTGCGCTGCGTGCGGCAGGAACGGGGTGAGCAGGGTGTTGGCGTCGGAGACCACCTGCAGCGCGGTGTGCAGCACCGTGTCCCGACGGGCGGTGTCGTCCCTCAGCTTCCACGGCTCGGTGTCGGAGATGTACTTGTTGGCCGTGCCGACCACGCGCATCGCCTCACCGATCGCCTGCTTGAACCGGCTGCGCCGCAACAGCGCACCGACGGTGTCGAACGCCTGCCGGGAGGCCCGCATCAGCTCGTGATCGATGTCGCGGAGATCGAGAGCCTCGGGGATCGCGCCGACGTTCTTGTGCGCCATGGACACCGAGCGGTTGACCAGGTTGCCCCACTCGTTGGCCAGCTCGAAGTTGTTGCGTCGGACGAACTCGTCCCAGGTGAAGTCCGTATCCTGGTTCTCCGGACCGGCCACCGAGATGAAGTAGCGCAGCGCATCCGGCCCGAACTCGTTGATGAAGTCCCCGACGTAGATCACCTGACCCCGCGAGGTGGAGAACTTCGACCCGCTCATGGTGAGGAATTCGCTCGAGACGATCTCGTCGGGCAGCCGCAGCTCTCCGAGCGGGCCGACCTGGCCGCCGTGATCACCCTGCCCGTTGTGACCGAGCAGGATGCCCGGCCAGATGACGGAGTGGAAGACGATGTTGTCCTTGCCCATGAAGTAGTAACCGAGGGCCTCTGGGTCCTCCCACCACTTCCGCCACGCCTCCGGGTCGCCGGTCCACCGGGCCCACTCGACGGAGGCGGACAGGTAGCCGATCACCGCGTCGAACCAGACGTACAGCCGCTTCATCGGCTGCTCGGACCAGCCGTCGAGCGGCACCGGCACCCCCCAGTCGAGGTCCCGGGTGATCGCCCGCGGCTTGAGGTCCTGGAGCAGGTTCTGGCTGAACTTCAACACGTTGGGGCGCCAGTCGGTACGCGAGGAGAGCCAGCTGCCCAGCGATCCGGCCAGCGCCGGCAGGTCCAGGAAGAGGTGCTCGGTCTCGACGAACTTCGGCGTCTCGCCGTTGATCCGGGAGTGCGGGTTGATCAGGTCGATCGGGTCCAGCTGGTTGCCGCAGTTGTCGCACTGGTCGCCGCGGGCGCCGTCGTACCCGCAGATCGGACAGGTGCCCTCGATGTAGCGATCGGGCAGCGTCCGGCCCGTCGACGGCGAGACCGCGCCCTTGGACTGCTTGGCCACGATGTAGCCGTTGTCGTACAGGCCCTTGAACACGTCCTGCACCACGCGGTAGTGGTTCCGGGTGATCGTGCGGGTGAAGAGGTTGTACGACAGCCCGAGACCCTGCAGATCCTCGGCAATCACCCGGTTGTACTTGTCCGCGGTCTCCCGGGTGGTCAGCCCTTCCCGCTCGGCCTGGACCAGGATCGGCGTGCCGTGCTCGTCGGTGCCGGAGACCATCAGCACGTCGTGGCCGCTCATCCGCATGTACCGGGAGAAG
>DATDAP010000656.1:0-9376 GCA_036525335.1 Microlunatus sp.
CTTCCCCTTGCCTGGACAGCCCACGTGGTAGTGGCCGAGCCGGTGCCCGACCTCGTGGTTGACCAGATACTCCCGGTAGGCACCGACATCCGAACCGTACGCGTCCGCTCCGTGCGCCCAGCGCCAGGCGTTCAGCATCACCCGGTTGCCGGCCTGGCAGGACACCCGACCGTACGTCCGCAGCGGCCAGCAGTAGCGGTCCACGGTGCCCGGGGTGGCCAGGAAGACGGTGAAGCTCGCTCGCGCGGGATCGCTCACCAGCTCGAGCCGCCAGTCGCCGCCACCGATCCAGCTCCGTGAGTCGCTCAGGGTGGCCTGGATCGCCAGGGCCGTCTCGTCGGCGTCGTACGGGAGTCCCTTCTCGACCTTGACGGCATACCGCAGCAGTCGGGCGCCGGACTCGCCCACCTTCGGTCCGTCGACGTCGGCCCGGACGAAGCTGCCGGAACCGCGTTCGGGGATCCTGACCTTCTTCCCGGTCTTCTTCGGCGTCGTCCCGGGCCCCTTCTCCGTCGCCGACGATCCCGCCGTGGGCTCGTCCGGGCGAGACGTCGTGTCGGCCCCTCCGACCGCCGTCGAGACCGACCCGGTCATTGGTGCCGTCGGCCCGGACTGGGCTCCGGCGCCGGATCCGCCGGAGACGAGCAGGGCAGCGACCAGGGCACCCGCGCCGAGCGCGCCGAGCGCGGCCTCGGGCCAGTGCCGTCTGAGCGGGCTCGGTCGCCGTGCCTGGCTCGGTCGCCGTGCCTGGATCGGTCGCCGCAGCTGACGCGGGCCGGGCCGCCCGCCGCGGAAGGTAGATTGAGGGCCGCTCTGCGGGCCGGGTTCACCCAGGTGGCGAAGCGGCCGTGGAGTCACGATGACCAACCCTAGGCGGAGAATGCCCCACTCACACGCGACCGACACCACCAGACGTCGATCTGATCCGTCGCGTCGGCGTGGTCGCAACGAGGCCGCCCGACACCAGCGGGCGCTCCGGATCCTGGTCGTCGTGCTCATCCCGCTCGGCATCTGGACCTTCGCCGGGCTGATCGCGCTCTGGCCCGACGACGCGTCGAGCCACATCAACGCCGACGTCGCCGGCTACAGCATCGCCGGGGTCACCTACCCGACGGCGGAGATCACGGCCATCCAGCCGGTCTCGTGCGAGGGCATGGCCGGCTCCACTCCCGGGGTGGCCGACCAGACCTGCGCGACCATCGCGGTACGGGTCCTGGACGGCGACGACACGGGCAGGGAGGTCGCCGGGATCCCGCTCACCGACGCCCTGTTCAACAGCGGCACCAGCGTCGGCCAGCGGGTGACGCTGATCCGGATCCCCCCGATCGACGGGCAGCCCGCTCAGTACCAGTTCTCGGACTTCGAACGGCGGGTCCCGCTGCTGGTCATCACCCTGGTCTTCGCCGCGTCGGTGATCCTCGTCGCGCGCTGGCGCGGCTTCGCGGCCCTGCTCGGTCTCGGCTTCGCCGGCTTCATCCTGGTCGAGTTCATGTTCCCGGCGCTGGTCAGCGGGTCCAACCCGCTGTTGGTCGGGCTCGTCGGCAGCTCGGCGATCATGTTCGTCGTGCTGTACGCCGCCCACGGGTTCTCCGCGCGCACCTCGACGGCCCTGGTCGGTACCCTGTTCGGACTGGTGACCGCGGCGTTCCTGGGCTGGGGTGCAACCAACTGGGCCCATCTGACCGGGGTGACCGCGGAGGACGACTACGTGCTCGCGGCCGCCGCACCCGATCTGTCGCTGACCTCGGTGGTGCTCGTCGGCATCATCGTGGCCGGTCTCGGTGTGCTCAACGACGTCACCATCACCCAGGCCTCCGCGGTCTGGGAGCTGGCCGACTCCGATCCCGACCAGAAGCGGCTGTTCTCCAAGGCCATGCGGATCGGCCGGGATCACATCGCCTCAACCGTCTACACGATCGCCTTCGCCACCGCGGGCGCCTCGTTGCCGGTGCTGCTGCTGATCGCGATCTACAACCGGCCGCTGTTCCAGGTGCTGCAGACCGAGCAGTTCGCGGCCGAGCTCATCCGGACCATGGTCGGCTCGATCGGTCTGATCCTCGCGGTGCCCCTGACCACCGCGATCGGGGTCGCCGTGGTCCGGGCCTCGCGGACCGCCAAACCCTCCAAGCCCGCCCGTACGCCGACGGGCAAGGGCCCAGGGCAATTTCCATCCACGGATGGTGATTCCGCTCAGAATGCTGCCGCCGGGCGCGATTCGTCATCCGTGGATGGAAATTCGCCGACCACCGGCCCGGCCGCCTCGGATGGAAATTCGCCGACCGCCGGCCCGCCCGCGACGGACGGATCCTCGACCACTGACGGCCGCGACGACGACGCCACCATCGTGCTGCCGAAGCAGAGCCGGCTCCGTCGGCGGACCAGAGCCAAGGACGACGACTACAACTTCTCCGACCTGCGCGACCCCGACTGAGTCGATGCTCGCCGTCCGCTACACCAGCTACGGTTCGTCGCCCGAGCTGGTCGAGATGCCCTCACCCGTCTGCCCCGACGACGGCGTCGTCCTCGACGTGCTGGCCACCGGGGTCTGCCGATCGGATTGGCACGCCTGGCGTGGCCACGACCCGGTCTCGCTGCCCCACGTACCCGGTCACGAGCTGGCCGGCGTGATCAGCCAGGTCGGCCGGGAGGTCACCGACTTCGGCCTCGGCGACCTGGTCACCACCCCCTTCGTCAACGGCTGCGGGCTGTGTGCGCACTGCCGCGGCGGCGACGCGCAGGTCTGCCCCGCCCAGACCCAGCCCGGTTTCACCCACCACGGCTCGTTCGCCGAGCAGGTCGCCCTGTTCGCCGCGGACACCAACCTGGTCCGGCTGCCCGACGGCATGGACCCTGTCGTCGCGGCCTCGCTCGGCTGTCGGTTCGCGACCGCGTACCGAGCCGTCACCGCCCACGGCCGGGTCGGCGAGGGCGACTGGGTCGCGGTGTACGGCTGTGGAGGGGTCGGTCTGTCCGCGATCCAGATCGCCCTGGCCCTGGGCGCCCGGGTGGTGGCGGTCGACGTGGCCGAGCCGGCTCGCCGCCGCGCTCAGGAGCTCGGGGCGACCAGCCTGGGGATCGACGGGTCGGTCGAGCGGGTCGTGGAGCTGACCGGCGGCGGCGCGCACCTGGCGATCGACGCGCTCGGGTCGGCCTCGACCTCGCTGGCCGGCGTACGGAGTTTGCGCCGCCGCGGGCGCTACGTCCAGGTCGGGCTGATGCTCGGAGATGATGCCCGCGCTCCGCTGCCCTGGGACCTGGTGGTGGCGTACGAGCTCGAGGTGTACGGCTCCCATGGCATGGCCGCCCGTGACTACCCGACCCTGCTGGCCATGGTGACCTCCGGGGTGCTGCGCCCGCACGAGCTGGTCGGCCGGGTCATCAGCCTGGCCGACGCTCCCACCGCGTTGATGGCCATGGACTCCCCGACCGCTTCGACCGCCGGCATGACCGTGATCGACCTCAGCCGACATTGACAGCGTCCTGTCAACAGCACTAGAGTTGACAGCATCCTGTCAAACTCCGGAGGTGCTCGACACATGACGACGACCGTGGTCTTCTACGCGACCGACACGATGGCGGACTGGGAGTACGGCTACCTGCTGGCCGGTCTCGCGATGGCGAACGAGCAGGTGCCGGGCTCCTTCCGGGTGCTGGTCGCGAGCGAGAACGGCGACCCCGTGACCAGCAAGGGCGGGCTGCGGGTGACCCCCGAGGTCTCGCTCTCCGAGCTGGAGCCGGCCGGGATCGGGGCCCTCGTGCTGCCCGGCGCGGACACCTGGTTCACCGGTCACGAGACGGTGCTGGCTCTGCCAAAGCGCACCCTGGCCGGCGGCGGCGTGGTGGCCGCGATCTGCGGAGCCACGTACGGTCTGGCCCGGGCAGGCCTGCTGGACGACCGCGACCACACGAGCAACGCGGCCGACTTCCTCGCCGGGGTGCCCGGGTACGGCGGCGCCGACCACTACCAAGAGGCGCGGGCCGTGCACGATCGGGGTCTGATCACCGCGCCCGCGACCGCCCCCGTCGACTTCGCCCGCGCGGTGTTCGAGGCCCTCGAGGTGTTCCCTGAACCGGTGATCGAAGCGTGGTACGGCCTCTATACGACCGGCGAACGTCGCTTCTACGACGCCTTGGTCGGGGCCTGATCGGTGGCCGATGACAGCGGACAGTCATCGGGTGCGCCGGCCCGGTCGCCTGCCGGAGATGCCCTGACCGCCCTGGTGCTGCCGGTGTTCGAGCTCAACGGGGAGTTCCTGGCCGCGGCCAAGGACATCGCCGAGCCGGCCGGGCTGACCCCCGCCTGGTGGCAGGTGCTGGGCGCCACCCTCGACGAGCCGCTGCCGGTGGCCGAGATCGCCCGTCGGGTGGGTCTGGGGTTGGCCCGGCAGAGTGTGCAACGGACCGCGGACCTGCTCGTCGACCAGGGCTGGGCGACCTACCGCGACAACCCCCTCCACCGGCGGGCCAAGCTGCTCGAACCGACCCGGTCCGGCCGCGACACCCTGCTGCGGCTGCGCGCCGCCCAGCACACCTGGGCCGACGCGGTCGGCGCGGAGGTCGGCGCCGACGAGCTGCGAGCCGCACTGGCCACGGTCGGCCGAGTGATCGCGGCATCTCGTCGGCAGCGGGGGGACCTCTCGGACTAGCCAGCGTGTGCTCGAACCCTCGCGGAGTCGCCGGTTTCCAGGTGCCGCTTATCCAGGCCTACGCCTCCAGCAGGGCGGTCAGGTCCGGCCGCTCGAAGATTCCCGCCGCCTGGCGCGCGGTGGGCGAGCCGAGATCCGGGGCGGCCCCGGCCTCGACCAGGACGGCCGTCACGTCGGCGTACCCCTTGAACACCGCACCGGCCCCACCCGCCCACACCGAGTTGTCAGCCGCAGCGGTGGCTCGGACGACCACGGAATCTGACAACTCGGAAGTCAGGATCCGGGCTTGAGCAGCGGGAACAGGATGGTCTCGCGGATGCCGGCGTTGGTGAACAGCATCACCACCCGGTCGACGCCCATCCCGAGTCCGCCCATCGGCGGTGCCCCGAACTCGAGCGCGGTCAGGAAGTCCTCATCCAGCTGCATGGCCTCCGGATCACCGGCCGCAGCTGCGAGGGACTGCGCGACCAGCCGGTCACGCTGGACCACCGGGTCGATCAGCTCAGAGAACCCGGTGCCCCGTTCCATCCCACCGATGATCAGGTCCCACGCCTCGATCAGCCGCGGGTCGCTGCGGTGCGTACGGGCCAGCGGCTGGGCCGAGGGCGGGTAGTCACAGACGAAGGTCGGCTGGATCAGCTCCGGCTCGACCAGCTCGCCGAACAGCTCCAGCACCAGCTTCTCGGCCCCCCAACCGGGGTCGATCTCGATCCCGTGCCGCTCGGAAAGCTTCCGCAGCACCTCGACCGACGTCTCCGGGGTGATCTCCTGCTCGACCCGCGCGGACAGCCCCGGGTAGACCCCCAGCCAGGCCCAGTCACCGTCCAGGTCGACCACCCCGGCGGCCGTCTCGATCTGTCGCGAGCCGAGCACGTCGGCCGCATCCACGATGACCCGCTGCATCAAGGCGGCGATGGTCCGCTGGTCGCCCCAGGCCTGGTAGACCTCGAGCATCGTGAACTCTGCGCTGTGGGTGGAGTCGATGCCCTCGTTGCGGAAGATGCGGCCCATCTCGTAGACCCGCTCCACGCCGCCAACCACGGCTCTCTTGAGGAACAGCTCGAGGGCGATCCGCAGAGTCATCGGGGTGTCGAAGGCGTTCAGGTGCGTGTGGAAGGGCCGGGCGTTGGCGCCACCGTGCACCAGCTGCAGCACCGGGGTCTCGATCTCCACGTAGTCGTCGCGGTGCAACGTCTCCCGGATGCTGCGGGTGATCGCGGCCCGAGTCCGGACCATCTCCCGAGCGGCCTCGCGGACGGTCAGGTCGGCGTAGCGCTGCCGTACCCGGTTCTCGTCGGACAGCTCGTTGTGCAGCGTCGGCAGCGGGCGCAGCGCCTTGGACGCCAGCGTCCACCCACTCGCGAGCACCGACAGCTCGCCGCGGCGGGAGGAGATGACCCGGCCCGTCACGCTGACGAAGTCACCGAGGTCGACATCGGCCTTCCAGTCCGCCAGGGTCTCCTCACCCACCTCGGCCAGCGACAGCATCACCTGCAGCCGGGTGCCGGAGTCGGCCAGCGACAGACCCTCCTGCAGAGTCGCGAAGCACAGCTTGCCGGTGTTCCGGATGAACACCACCCGACCCGCGACCGAGACCACGTCCTCGGTCTCCTCGCCCGTGGCCAGGTGCGCCCACCCGGCCCGTACGTCGCGCAGCGCGTGGGTCCGGGGGACGGACACCGGGTACGGCTCGCGCTCGGCGGCCAGCAGCTGGGCACGCTTCTCCCGACGGACCCGGATCTGCTCGGGAACGTCGGCTCCTGGCGTGGCGGTGGAGGTCTGGTCAGGCACCGGCCCAGGGTAGTTGAGCCCCCCGGAACCCCGTCGACACCGTTTACCGCGCGGTAACGAGGGGTTCAGTACGCTCCACCCATGGAGGACGTCCTCGCGAGTTACGAAACGGGTGCCGCGTTCGACGAGATGATCGACTCCGACGGTGCTGTCCGTCCGTCGTACGCAGCGGTGTACGAGACGCTGCGGCGGGCGGCCCCGGACGAGCTGCGGTCGATCGCTGAGTCACTCGCGAACAACTACTCCCAGGCCGGGGTCACCTTCGACGTCGGCGGGGTGGAGCGACCGTTCCCGTTGGACGTGGTGCCCCGGGTCATCCCGGCCGACGACTGGGACATCATCGACTCCGGTGTCTCCCAGCGGATCCGTGCCCTGGAAGCGTTCCTGGCCGACGTCTACTCCGACGGCCGGGTGATCACCGACGGGGTCATCCCGCGCCAGCTGATCACCTCGTCAAGCCACTACCACCGCGCGGTCTGGGGCATCGAGCCGCCGAACGGCGTCCGGGTGCACGTCGGCGGCATCGACCTGATCCGTACGCCCGAGGGTGACGTCCGGGTGCTGGAGGACAACGTCCGGGTGCCCAGCGGGGTGTCGTACGTGATGACCAACCGCAGCGCGATGGTGACCGCGATGCCGGAGGCGTTCGGCACCCAACGGATCCGGCCGGTCAACGGCTACCCGCAGCGGCTGCTGGCAGCGCTGCGCAAGGCCGCGCCGAGCGGGATGGACGACCCCACGGTGGTCGTGCTGACCCCCGGGGTCTACAACTCGGCCTACTTCGAGCACACCCTGCTGGCCCGCACCATGGGCGTCGAGCTGGTCGAGGGCCGCGACCTGGAATGCCGGCGCGGTCGGGTGTTCATGCGCACCACGGCCGGACTGCGGCGGGTCGATGTGATCTACCGCCGGATCGACGACGACTTCATCGACCCGGTGCACTTCCGGCAGGACTCGATGCTCGGCGTCCCCGGCCTGGTCAACGCGGTGCGCAGCGGCGGGGTCGCCCTGGCGAACGCGATCGGCAACGGGGTGGCCGACGACAAGCTGATCTACACCTACGTGCCGGACCTGATCCGCTACTACCTCCGCGAGGAGCCGATCATCCGCAACGTCGACACCTGGCGGCTGGAGGAGGACGCGGCCCGCGAGGAGGTGATGGACCGGCTGGCCGAGCTCGTGGTCAAGCCGGTGGACGGTTCCGGCGGCAAGGGCATCGTGATCGGGCCGGCCGCGACCACCGAGGAGCTGGACGCCCTGCGGGTACGGGTGCTGGCCGACCCGCGCGGCTGGATCGCCCAGCCCCTGGTCCAGCTCTCCACCGTCCCCACCCTGATCGGCTCCGGGCTGGAGCCGCGGCACGTCGACCTGCGGCCGTTCGCGGTGAACAGCGGTGACGACATCTGGGTGCTGCCGGGCGGTCTGACCCGGGTGGCCCTGCCCAAGGGCGAGATCGTGGTGAACAGCAGCCAGGGCGGTGGCAGCAAGGACACCTGGGTGCTCAGCCAGCCGCTGCGCCTGCACGCGCCCGAGTCGGTCCCGGAGGAGGATGACGACGAGGATTCCGAGACCGAGGTCGACACCACCCCGAATCCGCCGGCCCCGCCCCCACCGCACGCCGCTCCACCCGGTGCGGCCCCGGTCGTGCCCGCTCCCGTCACCGCCCCGGTCGCCGCCGCGGTGGCCCGATCGAACGGACCGAAGGTCATCCCATCGGCCGTACCGCTGCTGGTCGGCGGCGCCCCCGGCACCATCGGCGGCCGACCCGAGACCCTCCAGCAGCAGTCCGAGCAGCAGCAACAGACCGGGCAGCAGCAGACCGGTCCGATGGACGCCCCGGGTGGAGATCGGCGATGCTGAGCCGGATCGCGGAGTCGATGTTCTGGATCGGTCGCTACGTGGAGCGGGGCGACAACACGGCCCGGATGGTGCAGACCCAGCTCCGGCTGATCGCCGAGGACACCTCGCGCGGCGAGTCGGACTCCTGCCGGAACCTGCTCGCCCTGATGAGCATCGACGAGGACGACTACCCCGAGCCCAACGCCGCCGACCTGCTGCGGCTGCTCTGCTGGGACGCCCGGGAGTCGACGTCGATCTTCTACGCCTGGGCCGCGGCCCGGGACAACGCCCGGCGGGCCCGGGAAGTGATTCCGCTCGAGGTCTGGGAGTGCATCAACACCACCTGGCAGAAGCTGCCGACGGGCCGGTTCAACACCGTGCGCGCCTACTCCTTCCTCGACTGGGCTCGCGACCGCAGCGCCCTGGTCAGCGGTCTGGCCCGCAGCACGATGGTCCGCGACGACGGCTGGCAGTTCTTCCTGCTCGGCCGCTGCCTCGAGCAGGTCGACATGACCTCGCGGATGGTCGCCTCGGCCTCCCCGACCACCGGGAGCGCCAACTGGCCGTCGGTGCTGCGAGGGGTCGGTGGCCACGACGCGTTCCTGCGCACGTACAAGGGCCTGCACACCGACGCTGAAGCCGCCGAGTTCCTGCTGGTCGACGCCCGGTTCCCGCGGTCGGTGATGCACGGACTGGTGGCCGCGCAGGAGTGCCTGGAGAAGGTCACCCTGCTCAACCCCAGCGGGATCGAGCAGTCGCGGGAGGCGACCCGACTGCTGGGCCAGCTCCGGGCGAGGTTGGAGTACACCCCGATCCAGGAGATCCTCAGTGCCCTGGACGACGAGATGACCGGGGTCCAGGGGGTGTGTGCGGTGGTCAGCGAGGTGGTCGCCACCACCTTCTTCGCCGCCGCCGACCCGACCGCGTGGATCACCGAGGGGACCCGCTGATGCGCCTCAACATCGTGCACAAGACCGGATTCCGGTACGCCTCGCCGGTCCGCGCCTCCTACAACGAAGCCCGGATGACTCCGTCGGTCAACTCCACCCAGACCGTGTGGAGCAGCCGGCTGAGCATCGAGCCGGCCGCCTGGAGCATCA
>DATDAP010000657.1:0-25370 GCA_036525335.1 Microlunatus sp.
GACCGGCACCGGGCCGACCGTACGAGATAGAAGAGAGTTCCTTGACCGCCACCGATCACGCCCTGCAGCTCACCCAGGCCGCTGCTGCGGCCGCCGCCGACAAGCTCGGCACCGACATCGTCGCCTTCGACGTCTCCGAGCAGCTGGCCATCACCGACGTGTTCCTCGTCGTCACCGCCACCAACGAACGTCAGGTGGGCTCGATCGTCGACGGCATCGAGGAGGCGCTGCGCGCGCTGGACGCCAAGCCCGCTCGGCGGGAAGGCGACCGGGAGCAGCGCTGGGTGCTGCTGGACTACCTGGACGTCGTGGTGCACATCCAGCACGACGACGAACGCCGCCTGTACGCCCTCGAGCGCCTCTGGCACGACTGCCCCCGGATCCCGCTGCTCGTGGACAACCGGCGTTGACGGCCGCCCAGCTGATCGTGTTGCGACACGGTCGGACGGCGTGGAACGCCACCGGCCGGTTCCAGGGTCAGGCCGACATCGGCCTGGACGAGCGCGGTAGGGCGCAGGCCGAGCAGGCAGCCGAGGTGCTGGCCGAGCTGGCGCCGACGGCGATCCACTCCAGCGACCTGTCCCGCGCCCGCCAGACGGCCGCCCCGCTGGCCGCGCGATGCGGGTTGCCGGTGCTCACCGACGAACGGCTGCGGGAGATCCACGTCGGCACCTGGGAGGGGCTGACCATCGATGACCTGCTCGGCCAGCTCGACGACGACCTGAAACGCGCCTACTTGTCGGGCGAGGACGTCCGCCGCTCACCGACCGGTGAGACGGTCGCCGAAGTCGGCGAGCGGGCCGGGGTTGCCCTGGACGAAATCGGCCTGGCTGCCCCGGACGGTTCCACCGTGGTCGTGGTGATGCACGGAATGGCGGCCCGGGCCGGCGTCTGCCGGCTGGTCGGCTTCCCGGCCGAGACCTGGAAACGGTTGAGCGGGCTGCACAACTGCGGCTGGATCAGCGTCGAGCGACACCGCACCGGCGACTACTGGCGGATCACCGAGTACAACGTGACCGCACCGCGCCCGTGAACGACGCCGACGAGCTCGGTCGGGATGCACCGGGCGAGCCGGGGACGGTGTCGCCGGGGCCGGTGGCCAGGATCGTCATCCTCGTCGCCCTGGTGGTGGCCGCCTTCAACCTGCGGCCCGCCGTGACCAGTGTCGGACCGGTGCTGGAGGAGATCCGGACCGGTCTGGGCATGGGCGGGGTGGTGGCCGGTCTGCTGACCGCACTCCCGGCGGCCTGCTTCGTGGCGTTCGGTTCGCTGGCCCCGCGGCTGGTGGCCCGGACGTTCCCCAGCCGACTGATCTGGATCGCTCTGGCCGCCGTGACCCTCGGCCTGGCGGTACGACCGTTCATGCCCGGTACGGCCACCTTCGTGCTGGTCAGCTGCCTCGCCCTCGGAGGCATCGGGGTGGCCAACATCATGATGCCGGTCGTGGTCCGGAGGGCCTTCCCACAGCGGATCGGCATGGTCACCGGGGTCTACTCGATGGGATTGACCCTCGGTGCCGCGACCGCGGCCGCCGTGACCGTGCCTTTGACCGCAGCCCTCGGCGGTGACTGGCGGTACGGTTTGGCCTTCTGGGCCATCCCCGCGGTGCTGGCCATGCTGCTGTGGATGGGCGTCGCCCGCTACATCCGGCAACGCGCCGGCGGGCATCCGGCCGGTGCGAGCAGCGGCGGGCTCCGGCTCACCCGCAGCCGTACGGCGTGGGCGGTGGCGATCCTGTTCGGACTGCAGTCGACGCAGGCGTACGTGACGATGGGCTGGGTGCCGCAGATCTACCGCGATGCGGGACTGTCGGCCACGTACGCCGGCGTACTGCTCGCGCTGATCCCCGCCGTCGGCGTGCCGACCTCGTTCCTGGTACCCACGCTCGCGGCCCGGATGCGCAACCAGGGCGGTGTCGCGGTCGCGCTGACGGGCCTCGGTTTCATCGGCTACCTGGGGCTCTGGATCATGCCGACCACGGCGCCCTGGCTCTGGGTGATCGTGTTGGGCATCTCCCAAGGCGTCTTTCCGCTGGCCCTGACGATGATCGGGTTGCGGACCCGGTCGGCGGCCGGCACGGTGGGACTGTCGTCGTTCGGGCAGAGCATCGGCTACCTGATCTCCATCCCTGGTCCGATCGTGGTCGGTGCGCTGTACGGGGCGACCGGCAGCTGGCACCTCCCGCTCGCGCTCCTGCTCGTGCTCCTGGTCCCGCAGGGGATCGCCGGCGTGTTCGCCGGACGCAGCCGGTTCGTAGAGGACGATCTCGGCGCGTGAAGGGCCCGGGCCATCGAGTGGTGCCTTGTGGTTGCTTCACGTACCCCGGAAACAACCACCGCTCACCACTCGATGGGAGTGGAGTTGCCGGGTCCAGGCGGCTGTCTGGCTTAGGATGCTCGCGTGCTCATCCTCGGACTCATCGTCTTCGGCCTGATGGCCGGTGCCCTCGCCCAGCTGATCCTTGGCCGGTCTGGCTGGAAGATCAACTGGACGATGGCCCTCGTCACCGGTCTGATCGGATCGTTCGTCGGCGGACTGCTGATCAGCCTGCTGACCGGCAACGGCCTCAACCTTCGCCCGAGCGGGATCATCGGCTCCGTCGTCGGAGCCATCCTGGTCACCCTCGCGTACCAGTGGTGGCAGAAGCGGTCGGCCGGCTCCTCGAGGACCGCCTGAGGTCGTCGCCACCGGCACCGGCTCGATTTCACCTCGGCGCACGTGAGCCTGTATTGTTCATCGGGCGCTCGGAGCCGTCAGATCGGGATCGAGAGCACAGCGGGGCATTGGCGCAGTTGGTAGCGCGCTTCCATGGCATGGAAGAGGTCAGGAGTTCGAATCTCCTATGCTCCACCCTCATGACCAGGTGGTTCACCCCGGCCGGCCGGTTGCGTTGCCGGCCCGAGTGACGAACTGAGTGACACCGCTAGGCGTTCCCAGGCGGCGGGACGCTCAAATCCTTCGCCCCAACGAGGGCATCCATCACCGTCGCACCCGTCTGCAAGACGGGCGCAACTGGTGGCGGTAGACGAGTTCGGCCACGGTGGTTCCGCGGTGACCAAAGAGCTGCGAGATCTGTTCGACCGGGACGCCAGCATCGGAGAGAACCGAGACGAACGAGTGCCGCAACTCACGCGGTGTCCACTGATCCGGTTCGACTCCCGGGACAAGGCTCAGCGCGCGCCGGAGATCTCGACGGACGTTCGCCGCGTTCAGAGCCGTTCCGGCGGTGGTCGTGAACACCAAGCCGGACTCCTGCCAGTCCGCAGCCACAAGTCGCTCGGTCGCCTGCAGCGTGCGTTGCCGTCGGAGAGCATCGACACATCTGTAGGGAGGGCCAGCGTCCGTCGAGACCTGCTGGTCTTGGTGTCGCCACCGTGACGCACTGACCGCCAGACCTCCATGTACGGCGGTACCGGCGGCACCGGCGAAGGTTCCCCGTCCAGGTGGACCTGCTCCCAACGAAGCGCCCGCAACTCCTCAGTGCGGGCCACACTCAGAAGCGACAGGACGATGTAGTTGTGCAGGCGATCCGGCGCGGTCTTGCTCAGGACGCCATCCACGTTCGGCGGCGTCAGCGACTTCGACGGCCGCCCTACTCGGCCGGTAGGGAGACTCACGACCTGAACCACGTTTCGGGAGACCAAGTCGCGAGCCATCGCCCGCCGGGACCGATCGGTTCAAGCACCCGTAAAGGGAGCGCAAGCTCGCCGTATTCAGAACAGTCGCCCGACGTCGAGGAAAGCAACGACACAACGAAAAGAGGGAAGGAGGATAATCAGCGGCAGTCTCTTGGGGGAAGGCTCGTTGCCGTTGGTGGGAGCCGACCCCACCGGATCTCAGTGCTTGGCAAGAGGCGCGTCGCAAGGTAACGAAATGGCAACCGGAGCACCGCGATCAAGGGCCCTCAGAATCCTCGGCGGCGAGAATCCGGCAACGAGTCTGGCTCAAGGAGTCTGGCAGAGGAGTCTGGCTCTCTTCTGCTGAATTTGCCTCTGATGGATCAAGACGGCTCGCTGCGCTCGCCGGGCTGCGGTCCGTGACCCCGCTCACTAGCGCTCGCTGCGGGCCGGTCTTCGCCCGCGCTCTCATAGAGTGATCCCGCTCAGCGTTGGGCCAGTTCGATGTCGCCGGGCACCCATGTCTTCTCGAACCACGGCTCCAGCGGTCCGTAGAGCCGGAACAGGGTGAACCAGTTCTTGCCGGCGGTGGTCTGGATCCAGTTGCCGGCATCGTCCTCCGGTGCGGTCGGGCCGAACGTCAGGGTGATCGAGCCGTCCGGGTTCGTGGTCATCGCGTCGCGGGTGCTGTTGCGGCTCGGATACGGCTGACCGGTCTGAAGCTCGGAGCGGGTCTGAGGGTCGTACACGACGACCGACCAGAAGTCCTTGGCGGGCACGTCGGGCGGTAGGGTGAGCCGGTACTGTTTGGCCCCGTCGAGAAACTCACCGTGGCTGTCGTGCTCGGTGAATGCGTACTGGGAACCTACCCCCGGTATGCGCAGGGCCATGGCCGGGGTGTTGACCGTCGCGACGTAGAAGAACAGCGTCCGGGCATCGAGGTTGCGTCCGCCCACGCCATCGGCGCGGAGCCACCGGTAGTCGTTCCCGACGAATCCGGTCTTCCATCGACTGTTCGGGTAGAGGTACGCCTCCGGGTCCCGGGTCTTGAATGCGATGGCTCGCGCGGTGCCGTTCGCGACGGCGGCAGCCTCGGTGAGCAGTCCCTGCATGCGGTCGTCGGGCGCGAACTCGGTTCCCTTGGTGATGCCGATCGAGGCGAGCAGACCTCGGGTCTCCGGCTCGATCACGTCCAGCGGCTCACGCTGAACCACGGCGTTCAGCTCCTGGAAGAAGGTGACGTCGTTGGCATGGATGGTGTTGAACTCCCTCTCCGACAACGAGATGAACTCCATCGTCGGCGGAGCGTCCGCCTGTGACAGCGGGTAGACCCGCAGGCCGTCGCGAAAGTTCCGCGTCGGCGCCTCGGGCTTGCCGTCGACGAGCAGACCGCGCATGATCAGCCAGTTCATTCGCGACGTCGACCGCGACACGAAGTACCCGTCCGGAACCGGGCCGTCGTATCCGGTGGGCAGGATCAGGTACTTGCCACCGGCTCCGCGATCCGGACCCGGGCGGCCCATGTCGGTGATGAACCGGAACCACGCGTCGTTGACGGTGGTGGGGCCGCAACCGGGTGGGACCTCGACCACGGTGGGGCCGTCCCGCTCGAGATCGAGGATGCCCGAGACGTACACGGTGTCGGTGTTGCCGGTCAGGAACAGGGAGGTCGAATCCAGCAGTCGGTCCATGATGCCGACCTGGTGACAGGCAGTCACGCCGACCTCCTCCATGCCCATGCGCATTGCCTCCAGAGAAGCCGCCGGCACACAGCTGAGGAACGCCTCGACCGCGCGCAGGAAGTCCAGGTGATCGAAGAGGAGCTGTGCGGTCGTCTGGGTCGGGAAACCGTCGGTGAACTCAAGCGTGCCAAGACGGGTGTCCACCCGGTCCGGTGTCAGGATCTTGGCCGGTACAGACGTGTTGTAGCCCTCCGGTGTCACGCTGTCGCCCATCAGTCCTCGCCTCTCGTCGTAGCTGCACATCGTCGTGGATCTTCTGCCCCCGGCGAGCCTAGGGTCTTATCAGCCGCCACCTCATCTGATCTGGATGATTCATGCACGCATGGCAGCATGGCTCCGCCAGTGGGGTGGGGTTCGGCTCGTCGCATTGAGTGACAGTTCGGGTGACAGCCTGCCGAAGAGCTACCGTGCTTCGGTACACACGTGCACACTCAGGTCATGCCTGAATCCGTGCGTCGTGACCGCATTCGCCCGATGGCGACTGACCTGCCTCCGGCCGAGTTGTCCATGGGCGTGAGCCTGATGCACAAGATCACCGCGGCAGGACCGGCTGCGGTCTCACCTCGAGGATTCGGCGAGCAACCCGCCGAGGTGCACGCGGCAGAGGCCAAGGCTGGGGAGCCACTGAAGACCGACGGCGCGATTGCCGGCCGCGATCCCTGCAGGCCAAACTGATCACTTGAACCGATCGGTGGATCGAGGTCAAGCGGTCACCAGCAGACCGGCTGCGACGAGGTCGTCGACCCACTCCGGCTCTGTTGTCACGTTGCCGCTCCCGACGAGCAGGGTGGCGGCCTCGAAGCCATCGCAGGTTCTCAGTAGGTTCATCAGGTCGGCGACGGCGGGGTCGACGAGCAGCGGCGTGGGCTGGTCGGGTAGCCGCAGATAGGACACCCGGGCGATACCGTCGAGGTCAGCTCCGGATTCCAGCCGGGCTAGAACTTCTGTGCAGTCGTGGACGTTGGCCAAGGATTGCAGTCCTTCCGGGATCCGGTATCGGCCGCCCACAAGACCCTGGAATGGATCGTCCGATGGTGCGGTCAGACAGAACGCGTGGTAGCGAACGACCGACGTCAGCGGGTTCTGGTCGCCCAGGGTCCGGCGGACATACTCTGCCAGGTCGGCTGCCCGGGGTCTTGCCGGGTCGCACGATGCTGCGGCGATGAGTTGGCGGACGAGCGTGGCCAGGCTGCCGCCGTGGCTGGCGATCAGTGCGGCCAGCGTGGGATGACCGAGCGTCCGCAGAAGATCGACCCACTCGATCACCGCGATGTGGGTCTGTCGCGTCAGCTGTCCCGGATAGAAGTGGTACGAGGCGAAGATCTCGGGTTGGGCGCGTACCTCGTCGCGATCGGTGGGTCGTAGGAGCCAGGAGTTGAACGGTGTGGCGTATCCGTCGAACTGCAGCGCGTCGCCCAGTTCGTCCCACAGAGGTGTTCCCGGCTCGGGGGTCAGGATGTGCAGCTGCGGCAGGCACGCTCTGCGTGGTCGGCCGAACATGTCGCCGAGCATGTCCAAGGTCGCATCCTGATCGGTGGCTTCCTCCTCGGGATACCCGGTGATGAAGGAGGCTGTCGCTTCGATGCCCAGCCGTTCGCAGATGTCGAGGGTGGGTTCGACCAGGTCGAGGTGAAGTCGTTTGGCGGCGATCTTCTGCATGCGTTGGGATCCGGTCTCGACACCGAAGTAGAGGCCGACGCAGCCGGCCGCAGCCATCTGTTCGAGGAGGTCCTCGTCCACGCAGTCGACCCGGGCCGAGACTCGCCATTGATGTCCGTGGTCGGCGACGGCCTGGCAGAACTCCTGGACCTTGCGACGGTTGACGGTGAACAGGTCGTGGTCGAGCTTGAACTCGCTCGGCGCGTAGCGGTCACGGATGGCGTCCATCTCCGACACCAGCCGTTGGGGTGACTTGAGTCGGTAACGGCGTTGGAAGAAAGTTGCGGTCGAACAGAAGGTGCACGCGAACGGGCATCCTCGGCCAGCCTCCACGCGCATCAGCGGCAGATCGAGCTGATCCATGGGATAGAGGTCGTAGCTGAGGAGAGGCAGCGAGTCCAGGTCGTCGATCCTGGGGGCGCCGGCGGTCTCGGCGATGCCGCTCGCCGCTCGCCACGTGATCCCTGGGACGTCACCGAACTCTCGCCCGTCGAGATGATCCAGGAGCAGCGGGAGCGTCTGCTCGGCTTCGTGCCGCACCACGATGTCGAACGGGCTGTAGGTCTCCAGGATGGGCCGAGCCAGCATCGTGGCATGCGGTCCACCGAGGAGAATGGGAATCTCAGGCGCCCTGCGTTCCAGTTCCCGACCGACGCCGACGGTGAAGAGGAAGCTGCATCCGAGCGTGGTGAAACCGATGGCCTCCGGATCGTCAGCCAGCAGCTCGTCTGCGACCTGAGCGTAGATCGTTTGGTCGTAGGGGAGCTGCCCGGTGCGAACACGCCATTTCGGATCGTAGATCGTCACATCGTGTCCGTCGGCGCCGGCCGCGGCAGCCAGAGACAGCAGGCCGAGATGGGGATGGACGTCGAGCAGATGCAGCTCGTTCTCGGCGGGAAGCAGAAAGTTGTCGACCAAGGTGAGTCGCACGGCACTCACCGTCCCCGGGTCAGCAGTCCGGCGTCGACCAGCTGGTCGAGAGCCATGACCAGTGCAGGATCGTCGGCTCTGCTCCTCAGCCGCTCTGCGAGTGATGTCATCGACACGCCGTCGCCGACGAGCAGGAGCAGATCAGCCACTGCCGGGTCGACGCCGAGGACGCGGATGGGGTGTCCGGCTGCTCGCTGGTAGACGAAGGTCCAGGAGCCGCGGTCGAGCTGGCTGAGTTGCGGGTGCTGTTGGCGAAGGGCTTCCACGAGCTGCTGCGGATCGGTGCTGAGCTGCCGCACCAACAGGGTGCCTGTCGGGGTCAGCTCTGGACGGGTGGTCGGGTCGCGGTGATCGTCGACGGGCGGATCCATCATCTGCAGGTGGGTCAGGGCGTGCTCGTGGCGGACCATGTCGCGGACGAGTGTCCGGTCGGTGTCGTCTCCGGCCCAGTCCTCGACGAACCCGGCGAGCGCGTCGACTCGATCCAGCGGTGCGGAGCCCCTGCCGGGGTTGCGGGCACTCAGCGCGTAGGCGCGGAACAGGTCGATGTCGAGACCGAGCAGATGGAGCAGCCGAAACGTCATCGGCAGCATGGCCCGTGTCCGGTTGTGTCGGACCTTCTCCCCGAGGCCCGCGAACTTGCTCAGCGCCTCCAGGTCCATCGTTGTCGGGTCAATCCCCAGATTCGCCAGCGTGGTGGTGTCGGCGGCCCAGCTCCGCAGTCGGGTGGGGTCCGCCAGTCCCGAGGCGATCACCGAATGGACCAGGGCGGCACGGGGTCCGGTTCGGTTCACGCGGGGAACAGCTCTCGCACGCGAGAGATCTGCGCCTGCAGCATCGAGTCCGGGATCGAGGGCGCCCAGTTGTATTCGAAGGTCACAGCCTGGGGCTGCACACGCTCCGCGACCTGCGTCAACACGTCGAACGCAGCATCCGGGACCGGAGCGGAGTGGTCATCCCACCAGGAACCTGCTTGCTGCGACATGCCGGACAGGTGGACTTCTACGACCCGCTCGACGGGCCACAGCTCGAGACTCTTGGTCGGATCCAGGCCCATGTTCGTGGTGGCGATCAAGAAGTGGGTGATGTCTAGCAGGAGGTCGACATCGCACTGCTGGGACACCTCGGCGACGAACTCGGGCATGGTCATCGTCGAGCCCGGCATCTCGAAGTACTGCGGGGAGTTCTCCAAGATGATGGGCATCGGGAACCATCCGCGCACCCTGGCCAGGTTCGTCTCGACGCGTTCGATCGTTTCCTGACTGAGCTGAGGGCACACCGTGTAGGTCAGCTCGATCGGGTCGAGATCGCATTCCAGTCCTTCGACCGGGTCAGCGCTGATGAATGCCAGGTGCTCACCGATCCAGGGTGTCCGGGTCCGGGCGGCGTGGCCACCGATCGCGGTGAGCGTGTCCTCGGTGGGTGCTACGAAGCCGCCGATGGACATGCTCGAGCAGTGCAGGACGACTGGGACGTCATCTTGGATCCGTGCGCTGCCAGGGGAGTGTCTGAGCTGTTCGAACGGAACCTCGACGTAGTCGACCAGGTCGCGATGGCGTTCCAGAAAGGGCGGGACGATGGGTCCGTACGCGAGCCCGATCGGAACGCCACCTCCCGACGTCGGCCGGGAGTCCAGGAACTGCATGGGCTGGGGACGGCTAGTCGTACAGGTAGGGGTCGCCCAGTCGACCCACACTCTGGGAGAGGTCGACGTTGCTGAAGCGGATCGACAGTCGACCCTTCTCCAAACAGGATTTGATGGCCTCGATCTTCTCATCGTCGAGGTCGAAATGGAGTTCCGTGCTCCGCTTGATCTCGACGCCGGAGAACCGCCGGCTCTCACCCTCAGAATCCATCGGATGCCTCCTCGCTGGCAGGGGTTACCCACCAGAAAAACGCATCGTCTCGGTGATGTCAACAGTCCAGAGGGGAGTTCATTCGCCGACCGAAAGTAGGTCGGCTGCGGGCCCGGTCAACAGGGCGGAGCGGTTCGGTCCGGCGGATCTGATCGGGACCAGTCGGAGCAGCGGGTCCGGGTCAGGCTGCAGGGTCACCTGCAGGCGCCAGCCGATCATCTGAGGTGCGGCCAGGACCACGTCTGCTCGGATCAGAACCGCGCGTACGGCCTGGTAGAGCGTGGCCAGGGCGATCCGTCGACCGAGGCAGGCGCGGGCACCGCCGCCGAACGGTAGGAACTCGAAGGGTCCGGGTCGTTCGGTCTGCCAGCGTGCCGGTCGGAACGAGGCCGCTCGGTGAAATGCGCCTTCGCGACGGTGCTCGACGAAGGGCGAGATCAGAACGGCTCGACCGGCCGTCAACGGGTTCCCCGCAAGAACGACGTCCCGCTGGAGGACCCGCATCAAGAGGGCGCTCGGCGGAACCAGCCGCAGAACCTCACGGACAGTTCCGTGCAGCAAGGGTGAGGCCTGGTCCGGCGAGCCGACCAGCTGGCGACGGATCGCGGCCGCCAACAAGGGCAGCCGGGTGAGCGTCAGCAGAATCCAGGCCAAGGCAGTAGCGATGGGCTCGCTACTGGCCATGAAGAGGATGTTGGCGTGCGCGACCAGCTCGTCCTCACTCAGACCCGTGGTGTGCTTCGCGGATTCGTCGATCAGCTCCGACAGCACCCCGGGGCGGCTGACCGTGGCGCCTCGCCGATCGGTGATCAGGTCACGGAGGAGGCTGTCGACGAGCTGGCCCTGGAGGACGAGGAGGTCGCGCACGTCCGCGCCGAGGGCATCGGTGGCGTTGGCGACACGGCGGATCTCGAACAGCTGCTGGATCTCGATTCCCACCTGTTCGTGCGTTGCGTCCAGGTCGAGGATGACCTCCAAGGCGACCAGGCGGGCCAGCCGTCGGGTCTGCTCCATCAACCGAAAATCGGCGTCGATGGCGAGCTCCATCGAGAAGTAGGTGATGGCTCGCCCGATGGCCGCCCGCTGCGACGCTTCCCGGGCCGGACCAAGTGCGGTCGCCAGTAGTCGCTGGTGCTCGCGATGCCGGGACCCCGTCATGCTGAACAGCGCGCTGTTCAGATTGGCCACCACCGGCGGTAGCCGATGGCGATCGGCCAGTGACTGGGGCATGCCGAAGGTCGCCAGGTCGCTGAGCACGGTGCGTACCGCGTCGACCCCGAACACGGCCTGCATCTGCTCACTGTTGTTGTCGTCCGAAGCAGCGGACGACAGGGAAGTGACCCCTGGCTGAGCCCCGGCTTCCAGCAGCCAGCGAAGCGGGTCGTCCAGGAAGCCCGGATTCGACGGCCAGCGCACCATCGCCACAGGGTCCCATCACCGCAGCAACGGTCGAACACGGGTTCCGCTGGTCGCTTCTCTCGAACTGGTCAACCTCCCACCCTTGCCGAAGGCCTCTGATCAGCTTGCCGAAGGCCTCTGATCAGTAGGTGCCACGAAGAAATCCGTAGTCACTACTGATGTCCGCCCCCGCTGATCCATGGCGCACTGGAGTCCTGGGAATCGGAAGCGGTCCCCGGTCTCGCCGAAAGGAACGGACATGGCCCTCACGACTCACCTCGACGCGATGGATGTCGTCGCCGAACTGCTGGTGAAGGAGTTCGATGTTCCTGTCGACGACGTGCGGCCCGAGGCCCACCTCGTTCGGGATCTGGGACTCGACTCACTCGGGGTGCTGGAGCTCGTCTCTGAACTCGAGGACCGGTTCGACATCACGGTGCTGGACGAGGAAGTAGGCCACATGGTCGTCGTTCAGGACGCAGCCGAAGTGCTGCTGGCCAAGGTCAGCCCATGACCAGACGACAGGTCGCCATCTCGGGAGTCGGTTGGATCACCTCCCTGGGATCCGGGAGCACCGAGGTGTGGGAGTCGTTGCTTCGCGGAGTCTCGAAGGTCGGACCGCTGACGCGGTTCGACGCGAGCGAGCTACCCAGCCGGATTGCCAGCGAGGTACACGGCCACAGCGATACGCCCGGACGCCGTACGGAGCGATTCGTCTCCTTCGCGCTTGCCGCGGCACGAGACGCCATCATCGATGCCGGACTGACTGTCGAGTCGATGGCCGGCGAGCGGTCGGCGGTCGTTCTCGGAACGGCGTACGGCGGCATCGCGCGCGTCGAGCAGGAGAGCGGCCGCCTCGCTCGCCACCTCGGCAGCGTCCCGCCCCAGGTCAGCATGACCGCTGCGCCGACCTCAGCTGCAGCATCGGTCGCCATCGCGTACGGAGTGACCGGCGGCATCGAGTGCCCGAACGCAGCCTGCGCCTCCGGTGCGGCCGCGGTGGTCCGCGCCCACGAGCTGGTCGCCAACGGTCGAGTTGATGTGGTTCTCGCCGGTGGCACGGACGCCGCCATCTCGCCGCTGCCGATGCGGGCCTTCTGCGCTGCCCGGGCGCTTTCTCGACGCAACACCGAACCGATTCGTGCCAGTCGTCCGTTCGACAGAGGTCGGGACGGCTTCGTGTTCGGCGAAGGTTCAGCGATCTTGGTCGTCGAAGCCCTCGACCGGCTGGTAGCGCGGAGAGGACGACCGGTGGCCCTGCTGTCAGGCACCGGACACTCCAGCGATGCCTACCACCTCGGAACGCCCGACCCGGAGGGTGGCGGCGCCAGCCGATCGATGCGGGCAGCGCTCACCGACGCAGACAGTGCGCCGGGGGAAGTGGGACTGGTCAGCGCGCACGCCGCGTCCACCCCACTCGGTGACCGAGCCGAGGCGGCCGCCATCCGTACCGTGTTCAGCGACAGGAGCCCGCCGACCATGGCGTTGAAGTCCATGACTGGCCACCTGCTGGGAGCGTCGGGCGCCTTCGAAGCCGCCGCAACCGCCCTCGCCGTCCAGCAGCAGAGAATCCCGCCGACCCTCAACGTCGAAGACCTCGATCCGGCCTGCGATCTCGACATCGTCAGCGGCGCAGCAAGAGACGCCCCGATCGACGTCGCCCTCACCAACTCCATCGGACTGGGTGGCATCAACTACACCCTGGCCTTCACCCGCGCCGCCTGACGTTTTGACCAGCAATCCGCCCATTCCGGAATCATTCACCATCCCTCAGAGCAAGGAGTACGACCATGACAAGCCCAGCCCAGCCCAGCCAGACACGATTCGGACCGAGCACCCTGGTCATCGAGCTCAACACCTTGATGGCCCACATCACCGCCGGCGCAGACAGCTCGGTGCTGAACGTGTTGTCGGAGCCGATGAATTCACGGTTCCGACTGACCGAAGGACAACAGAGCGAGCTGTCCGTCCTGGAACGCGACCGGCAGGCCATCGCCCGACTCAAGGCCTTGGTGGAGCGTGGCGCGGCCTCGGCAGGTCGCTCCCGGTTCGTCGTCGCCTTCGGACCCGACACCTCGGCTCGAGGATTTCGACACGAGCTGCGCATGGAAACCAGCGCGGCAGCGCCGACCCGGGCCCAGTCCGCAGCCGACACCCCGATCACTACGTCGGCCATCGCGCACTGCGATGCGGACTGCCGAAACTGGGGATGGGGCTGAAGACGGTCGGTTGCCCGGCCATGGCCGCAGACCTGGGCCTGGTGTGGATGTTCGCCGGCCTCGACCTCACCCCGACGGCGCCCAGCACCGAGCCTCTGCACGCCGACGGACCAGAGATCTGGGTGCCGGTGGAGTCTGGTGCCCTCGCTCAGCTCACCCACGCCGTCGCGTGTGTCAGCGCCTGCCAGGACGCGGGGGCGGGGCCGGCTGCCGTTCTCGGCCACAGCTTCGGGGAACTTCCCGCTCTGGTAGCCGCCCGAGCGCTCTCGGCGGAACAGGCCGAGCGGCTCGCCAGAGCCCGTGCCCGTGCCATGGCGGCGTTGCCCGCTGGCCGGAGCGGCATGCTCGCGGTCGTGGGGCTGGACGCGCGCCGGGTGCAGCGGACCTGCGTCGCGCTCCGCCGTCTCGGCCTGAACGTCGCTGTGGCCGCATTCAATGGTCCTGACCAGACGGTTGTCGCCGGACCGTCGGCGGATCTGCAGCGCGCGTCGGCGGAGTTGCTGGCCGCTGGAGCGAGCAGGGTCCGCCGAGTCCCCGTCCCGGTTGCCGCCCACACCCCTGCAGCGCGTCCCGTGCGAGCCGCAGTCGCCGCAGAACTGCAATCCATGAGACTCAGGCGACCGTCGGTACCGGTGTACTCCGCCCTGACGTCGCAGTCGACCACCGACCCAGAAACCCTGCGTGACTGGACCGTGCGATCGATCGTCGCGCCGGTGGACTGGACGGGCGTGGTTTCCCGACTGCTACGGGACGGCTTCAACCACTTCATGGAGATCGGCGTAGGTGTCCGGCCGGCCCTGCTCGGTCCCATTCTCGACACCGCCGCCGCCATTTCGCCTGCACCTTTGGTGACGACCACCTACATCGCCGACCAGGCTGACGCCCCCGATGGACTCGCTTTCGCCGGCCGACGAATCAGTCACCGAAAGCAGCGACTCGAGCTGCGATCGGCGTTGCCGTGAGCAAGCTGTCGGTGAGTTGTCAGCAGCCTCACCTCGGGGTGGGGCGGTCCCTTGTGGGCGTTCGGTACCCGATGGACTCAGCCGAGTTGCCTCACCGCCGCATCCCCTAGCATCTCGATTGCCTTGTCAAACGCAGAGACGATCTCGGGATCGTCATAGTGGGCGGCGATCTCGGCGGCGGCGAGCAACCCACCAAGCAGCAGCTGCGATGTCTCCCGAGGATCGGGTACCGGACCCCCGACCGGCCATCCCTTCGGCCAGCGACGCGGCCACCCCGTACCGCACCAGTCGTCCACGTCGCGGAGCAACGTGCTGCCGAAGCTCTCCTCGCTGGCGATCGCTGCCGCGGTGATCTTGTGCATCAGGCTCGCGCCGATGGACAGCTCGGCCGGAGGAAGGGGCTGCGGATTCAGTGCGACCTCGTCACCCAGTCCTGAATGGGCCACCGCGGACCGGAGCGGTCCTCGAGGGATGACGTCGGCCGCCTTCGGGTTCAAGGCGATGATCAGTGCCAGCCGATTTCCTGACATGAGTGCTCGAACTATCTGAGCCGTGGATGCCATGGCTTTTCCTTCCTCAGTGCGAGTGTCACAACGAAGAGCAGAGCGGACCCGGCGCGATACGTTGTCGGAACGAGTTCGACAGGCGTGCGCACCTCGGCCCCGCCGTGGGCAGCGACACGGCAACCCGTTGGCGACGAGAAACTCGAACAGGTCGGCTACCTCCGTCTCCTCGACGCTTTCTCTTGGCCCCGGACGGGTCTAGGGTCCGAGGGATCGAGCCGGCACCCTTTGGAGGCAGAGCTGTGAACCATCTCGTTTTCGGGGATCCTGGCCGGTGGTTGACGCGGTTGGCGGTCACCGGCGGTGCGGCCGCGCTGGCCTTCGCGGCATTCGTTGCGCCGACCAGCGCCGCACCCGTGGCCGCCGCACCATCTGCTCCTGCGGACCGGTCCAGCGTTCGGTGCGTCGATGGCGCTGACAGCAGTCCCGGATCCGAATCTCAGTTCCTGGCGGGCCGCGTCGATGTGGGGGGCGGAGTCGATCTGGCTCGTGAGCGGGCCTTCGATCGTTGGGTGACCAGTCGAGGGGCGGCGGCGGCCACCACGGGCGTCGATGTGACGGTGTACTTTCACAACTTCTACCGCACCGAGGCGCAGAAGCTCACCTACCAGCAGGTGCTGGAGCAGCTCGCGGTCCTCAATCGGTCGTACGCCGGAGGCCAAGGCGGCTCGACGACGCGTTTCGAGTTCAAGTTGGGCAGCTACGAGAACGTGAAGGTGTCCAATGCCACCATCGAGGCCACCAGCGCACGAGCCAGGAGGCTCAAGGCCCGTGAGCACGAAGGCGGCAGAGCCGTCCTCAACGTCTACGGTGCCAACCGGCTGCGGTATCACGGAGACACCATTCGTGGCGTGGCCACCCCGCCCTGGCGGGCTGCCAGGAACCCGCAGCAGGACGGCGTCTGGATCCAGCGTGGCGTGATGACCGGCGTTGCCGGCGGTCCTGCCAACCGGGCTGACGGTGACGCTCTGGTCCACGAGATCGGCCACTGGCTGGGCCTGTATCACGTGTTCCAGGGCTACTGCACCGGCACGGGCGATCGCGTGGCCGACACCGGCCGCATGAGCAGAGCCTCAGCGAGGAATCCGCAGTGCGGTGCCCGCAACACCTGCCGCCACGACAGCGGGCGCCGCGACCCCGTGCACAACTTCATGTCGTACAGCAGCGACGCATGCCTGACGACATTCACAGCCGGACAGGCCACCCGGATGTCGAACATGTGGGACCGCTATCGCACCTGACCTCGGTCTGTCGTCTGAAGCACGAGCTGGGATGTTCGGCAATCGCGGCTCCTGGTCCGTCCAGCTCTCGGAACGGTGAACCCATTGAAGATTCGGGAGGCTCAGATCGCCGATGCGCCGGCGATGGGGACGTTCATGGTGGAAACCTGGCTGGAGGCGCACCGCGATCACATCCCGCCCGAGGTCTGGGAGAAGCGCCGCCGAGACTGGACACCGGAGGTCTCGGCCGACGGCTGGGCGCGCACACTCCAGGAACGCGATGCGTGCCCGGATCAGGTACGAGCCTGCTTGCTGATCGCCGAGGACGACAGCGGCCTGATCGTCGGTCTTGCCGCAGGGGCAGCATCGGCCGCCGATCCGGCCGGGTGGCTCGGCGAGATCGGCTCGCTGTACCTCCATGCCGAGCACCGTCACCGGGGACTTGGCCGTTCGCTGGTCCAAGCGGTCACCGCAGGCCTCGCTGACCGAGGAATCCGATCGCTTCACATCGGCGTGCTCACCACGAACGTCGAAGCCCGCCAGTTCTACGAAGCCCTAGGTGGACAGCTCGTCGTCGAGCGAGACTTCGACGACGACGGGGCCCGCCTCTCCGAAAGCGTCTACGCCTGGACGGACATCACCAGCCTGGTACCGCCCAAACAGGTTCACGCGAAGCCATCGATCGGGAGAGAATGAACCGGAAAGCAGCAAAATTGTCGTAGGTCATCAACGGTCGGAGCAGCCGGTGGGAATCCACGCGCGCGTCTCAGCTCGCGAGGCGGAGGTGATGGCCGCCGTCGGTGAACATCTGACCAATGCCGAGATCGCTGCTCGCATGTTCTTGTCCGTGCGGACCGTTGAGAGTCACGTCTCCTCTCTGCTGCGCAAGCTTCAGGTCAGCGATCGCCGGGCCCTGGCTGCGCTGGCCGCTACTCGCCCCACCGGAGGAGTCCCTTCGTCGGACACCATGCCCGCGGCTCTGCCATCGGCACTGACACCGTTCATCGGTCGAGTCAGCGAACGCTCAGCCTTGGTGGAGGCGCTGCGCGATCACCGCCTCGTCACCGCGGTGGGCCCAGGCGGGGTCGGGAAGACGCGGCTGGCGTTGCGGGTCGCCGCGGACGTCTCCGGTCGGTTCGCCGATGGTGTCTGGTACGTCGACCTGGTCCCGGTGACCGATCCGCAGATGGTCGCTCCCTCGATCGCGAACGCGGTCGGACTCGGCGAGCGACAGACCGGCTCCGCCGCTGACACTGTTCTCGGCTGGTTTGCGGAACGGGAGACGCTGCTGGTGCTGGACAACTGCGAGCACCTGCTGGATGGCGTGGTGGTTCTGCTGGAGCGACTCCTCGCCGCTTGCCCTCGGGTGACTGTGCTGGCGACCAGTCGGGCCAGGTTGCTGGTGCCGTACGAGTGGGTGTTCCCGGTGCCCGGGCTGTCGGTGGAAGCCGACCACGGGACGGTCGGCGACGCAGTGGAGCTGTTCGTGAGCCGGGCTGCCTCGACGGGCAGCGTGATCAGCGCCGACGACATGGCACGCGTCGTCGACGTCTGTCGGGGGCTCGACGGTATGGCCTTGGCCATCGAGCTGTCCGCTGCCCGGTTCCCATCGCTTGGGCTTGACGGGCTCGAGGCGGGGCTGTCCGACCGACTGGGGCTGCTGACCGGGGGTCGGCGGATCGACGATCGGCATCGCTCGCTGCGCTCGACCCTCGACTGGAGCTATGCGCTGCTGGACGACGCCGATCAGGCCGTGCTCCGACGGACGGCGGTGTTCGCCGGCTCTTTCCCCGCCACGGCCGCCACGGAGGTTCTGGCCGGGTGGACGCCGGTGCCGGAGGGTGGTGCCACGGCGACCGTGCTGGCGCGGCTCGCCGACCAGAGTCTGCTGATCGCCGTGCCGAGGCCGGACGGAACCCGCTACCGGGCGCTGGAGACCATCCGCCAGTACGGCTTTGATCGGCTTGAAGACGCGGGCGAATCACTCGACGCGTCGGCCCGCCACCTGGACTGGTCGCTGCGGCTGAGCACAGTGCTGCTCGAGGCCGCTGGTCAGCACGAGGGCGAGTTCCGGGTCGCCTTTGACGACGTCGCCGACGAGCTGCGCACCGCATTGGTCTGGGCGAGCAACGATGCCCGCTTCCATCCCGACGCCCATCGGCTGGCGATCGCGCTGGCCGAGCTGAGCTTCGCCCGTGGCATGCCGGGGGAGGCGCAGCGCCGCTTTGAGCAGGCGGCCGAGCTGACCGTCGACGACGAGGTCCGCGCTCAGGCTCTCCGCAGCGCGGCTGGAGCAGCCGAGTCGCGGCATGTCGGCGACGACGCGCTGCGGCTGCGGCGGGCCGCGGCCGACGCGGCGCTGCGGGCCGGAGATCGGGCCGGTGCGGCCGAACAGCTCGCTCGCATGGCTGAGCTGATCAACCGCGCCCCCGGGCTGATGGCGTCGGCCGCCCCCACCGGTGAGGTCGCTGCACTGATCGCCGAAGGGTGGACCCTGGCCGGTGATGACCCGACGGCGCAAGCCCGACTGATCACCGCCGAGGCGTTCAACGGGCCCAGCGATCACCCAGACACCATGGCTCTCGTCGAGCGGGCGCTCACCCTGGCCCGCCAGATCGGCGACCCGCTCATCGAAAGTGCCGCCCTTGATCAGCTCACGACGGTGCAGCTGTCCAGCGGGCAGGTGCAGGCGGCGGCAGCAAGCGCCATCCGGCGGACCGAGCTGCTGATGTCGTTGCCGGTCACGCCCGCGATCGGGCTCGAGTTCTTCGACGCTCTGGTGATGGCCGCCGAGTGCGCAGTGGCCGCCGGCGACCTTGCTGCCGCGCGGACGCCGGCTGAGCGTCTCCGCGACCTGCCCTTCTATCAAGAGGAAGGGCATCTCGCGACCTCACGGCTCCTCGTGGTCACCGTCTTGGCCGGCGACTGGGAGGAGGCCCTGACCTTGGCGGCCCGCTACCGCGACGGCTGGCAACGGGCTGGACGACCGCGCGCCGCGAACCTGAGCCGCGGCGCCTACGCCGCGGCGACCCTCCACGGACTCCGCGGCGACGACCCCGCCCGAGTCGTGTGGCTGAACATCGTGGACGCTCAAGCCCCCGGGCGGACCGTCGCCGCGGCCCACTTCGGGGAGTTCTTCGACGCCCTGCTTCTGCTGCATCGCGGTCTGTCGCGTCGAGTGGTGCAGCTGATGACGACGCCGCCCGAGGAGTTCCACGCCTGGTACAGCGGCCTGTGGCGGCCCTGGTATGCGGCTCTGTGGGCGGAGGCGGCGGTCTTGTCCCGGCACGAGGATGCGCCCGATCGTGTGGGACGGGCCCGGCGACTGTGCACAGACAACCCGATCGCCATGACGATCGTCGACCGCGCCGCAGCGTTGGCCGGCACCACCGCCCGGCGCGATGAGCTCGCGGCCGCGGCCGCCGCCTTCGACGAGGCTGGCTGCCGCTACCAGTGGGCGCGGACACTCGTCATGCTGGGCGGGAAGGACCGTCGACACGGCGAGCAGGTGCTAGCGGGCATGGGCGCCGCCGCTATGGTCTGGCCTCCAGAATCAGATGGAAGGGAGTCGCCGTCGCCCGACGAACCTGGCTGAAACCAGCTTCCTGCAGTACGTCGGTGAGTCGGCGCTCACCGGCCTGGGCGCCAAGCCCCACGCCCACCTCCTGAGCCAACGAGGCCGGCGTGCAGATCACCGTCGACAAGCCGTAGTAGGCACGGCCGATCGGGGTCAGGTTCTCCTCGATCGTGTCGCCGGCGTTCGGCTCGACCAGCAGGACGGTGCCATCGGCGGCGAGAGCCTGCCGAACGTGACGAGCTGCGCCGACCGGGTCGCCCAGGTCATGCAGCGTGTCGAACAGGCACACCAGGTCGAAACCCTGCCCGGGAAAGTCATGGGCCGACGCCACCTCGAACCGCGTCCGGTGGTCGACCCCGGCCTCCAGTGCGGCCCGGCGGGCCGCCTCGACCGACGGCGAATGCTGGTCGAACCCCGCGACCGTCGAACGAGTGAACGCCTGCGCCAGGATGACCGAGGACGCGGCCCGCCCGCAGCCGATGTCGGCAACGCTGGCACCGGCCCGCAGCTTTGCGTCCACGCCGTCCAGAGCAGGCAGCCAGTGATCAACGAGGTGAGCGGCGTAGCCGGGAGCGAAGAACCGGGCGATCCCGGAGTACAGCCGATGATCGTGGGCTTCCCAGTCGATACCGGCGCTGGTGCGGAAGGCGTCGACCAGTCGGTCGTGGTCGGCGTAGCAGGCGGCGATCACTTCGAAGGCGCCTCCGAGGAAAAGCGGGCTGTCCTCGTCGGCGACCACCATGGCCTGCTCGTCTGGGAGCTCGAAGGTGCCGTCCGCTGGGTGGTAGCGGACGTAGCCGCCGGCGGCCTGGTTGGCGAGCCATTCGCGGAGGTAGCGTTCCGCGGTGCCGGTGCGGTGCGCCAGCTCGGAGGGGGTGAGCGGGCCGGCGCCGGCCATCGCCTTGTACAGGCCGAGACGGTCGCCGAGGTGCAGCAGCAGCCCTGAGATGGCGGCCGCCATGTCGGCGACGGCTCGGACGGCGAAGGTCTGCGGCACGGGGTGATCGACGGCGGGGAGGTCGGGTTCCGTCATGTGGGTCTCCGCTCGTCAGGCAGGCGCCGGCTGGTCCCGCTACCTGGAGCGTGCGGCTGCTCCTGGGTCTGCGCATCCGTGGTCGGTACGGATCCTGGAGTCGGTGGTCGGGCGGATTCCGGCTGGTCCTGGCTCGGTCGCCACAGAGGTGCCGGTGGCGCAGTCTCCAACCGGTCTTCCCACGCAGGAAGCTCTTCGGTGGGGATGGTCGATTGCTCAGTTCTGAGCAATGCGGTACGAGCCGATGTCTGTGCACCTCTGGATGGGACAAGTGGCCGCCCCATCGGCGGTCGCTGAGCTCGACAAGACGATGCCTAGCGGTGACGTCGAAACCGAGGTCGCACCCCTGCGAAACCACAGATGGAGGTGAAGACCATGAAGATCACTGTCGTGAAGGTTGAGCGCATCGAGGCGACGCGCTACCACCCGGAGCTGAACACCGGTGCGCTGTGATCCGCCGGTGGCGGCGCGGGCCCCTACCCCGACTCGCGCCGCCACCGTTCGGCCCAACCACTTTCTCAACGCAGCAACGGCAGGAGCGGTATCGTGAACCACCCCAAGTTGAAGTCAGTGCCCGTGGTGGCGGGCGGCGGACGAGTGCTGGTCTACGTCCGCCCCTACGAGCGAGTCGAGCTGACCGACCCGGACGGCAGCACCGCCGCATTGCTCCAGCTCCTGTCGGCGGGCACGGGCACCGTCGCCGAGATCGCCACTGAGCTTCGCAGCCGAGGTCACCAGGTTGATGACGATGAGGTGATCGCGGCGGTCGACGCCCTGTCCGAGATGGGTGTCCTGCACGAGGCGGACGACTGGTCCTCCTTGCCTGATCGCGTGCTGGCCCGGCACGAGAGCAACCTCCGCTACTACGAGCTGTTCAGCACCCCCGATCGTGGCGCCCTCGACGTGCATGCCGCCGTCGCCCGGTCCCGGGTCCTGTTGCTGGGCGCCGGCGGGGCCGGCAGCGGCATCCTGCAGTCCCTGGTCGGTGCCGGCGTGTCGCTGGTCCGGCTGGTCGACATCGACACCGTCGAATCCAAGAACCTTGCCCGTCAGTTCTGCTACAACCAGGTCGATATCGGCCGGCACAAGGTCGAAGCCGCAGCCGACTGGGTCCGCGGCTACTCACCCGAGACCGTGGTGGAACCGCTGGTCGAACGGATCGGCGACGCGGACCGGATCGCTGAGCTGGCCGTCGACGTCGACGTCGTGGTGTGTGCCATCGACACCCCTGATGATGTCCAGCTCCTGGTCAACGACGCTTGCATGAACCGCGGCATTCCGTTCGTCACCGGCGGTCTGCAGCAGTCAACGTTGTACTACTGGTCGGTCGAACCAGGTGTGTCGCCATGCCGGCTCTGCCTCGAATTGCATCGCCAGGACCAGCTGCAGAGCACGGAGTCTCTGCTGGCTGGTCCGCCGTTGCTGAGTGCAGGACGCGTCAACCGTGGCACGGGTCCGGTGGTGCAGATGCTGTCGGGGCTGATGGCGCTGGAGACGCTCCGCTACCTCAGCCGTCACGACGAGCCTGTTGCTCGAGCGGAGTATCACTGGATCGCGCTGGCCGAGGAGATGACAGTCGGGACGGATGCGTGGACCGTCCACCCGGGCTGCCGGCACTGTGCGCGGTACCAGAACGGGCTGGCCGAAGATCTCGGCGTCGAGTTGAGGGTCGCGTCATGACGGTTCCGCTGAACGACCGGATAGGGGAACGGCTCGCGGAGTTGACGGTCGTCGCTGATGGAGACGCCTACGTCATAGGGAACCCGCGCAACGGCAGCTACGTGGCCGTCCCCCCGGTCGGTGCCGCGGTGATCGGCTGGCTCCGCGCCGGCGACAGTCCCGACCTTGCCGCTGCTCGGGCCGAGGCGATGGTGGGGGAGCCGGTCGACGTCGGCGACTTCCTCGACGTCCTGGCCGCGGAAGGGGTTCTCGCCCTTGACCCCTCCCTTCCAGCGGCACCAGGCGTGGGGGCTGGCTGGCAGCACGTCGGTCGGATCCTGTTCAGCCCGGTCGGGTGGCTGACCCAGGTGAGTCTCGTAGTGGTCGCAGCGGTGTGCACGGTGCTGGATCCCACGCTGCTGCCCCGCGGCGCTGATGTGGTGGTGCTCGGTTCCCCGCTGGCGTCGGTGTTGATCATGACGTTGGCGGCCGTTCTGTGCACGGTGTTGCACGAGGCCGGTCATGTGCTCGCGGCTGCTGCGGTCGGAGTTCCCACTCGGCTGTCGATCAGTCGGCGGCTGTACTTCCTGGCAGCGCAGGCCGACCTGACAGGTCTGTGGGCCCTGCCACGGGCACAGCGGCTACCTCCGCTGCTGGCCGGTATGAGCGTTGACGGGGCGGTCACCGCACTCTTGATCATCATCCAACACGCCGGTGCGTCGGAGCCGGTGACGCAGGTCCTCGCCGCGGTGGTGGTGCTGCAGCTTGCTGCCATCGTGTTCCAGGCCGCCGTGTTCATCCGGACCGACCTGTACGCCGTCCTCGCCACCGTCAGCGGCAGCCGCAATCTGTGGGCCCTCAAGTCCGCGGTGTTCCGCCGGCTGCTGCGGCGGGAGACGAAGATCGACCAGGACATGCTGGCAGCGGCAAGTCGGCGTCAGCGAAGCTGGGCGATGGGCTACCTGGCCCTGTACCTTCCGGGGCTGCTGGCTGCGGGCTGGTATCTGCTCGAGGTCACCATCCCCGGACTCGTGCACCTGCTCGGCGTCATCGGCGCTGGTCTGATGCCGTTTGATGTCGACTCCGGCCACGCGTGGCAGAGCCTCGCCGCGCTCGTCTTCGTGGTCGCCCCGACAGCCGGCACCATGGCGGCCGCCGCAATGGCTGGTGTCCGTTCGATAGTGGCCGTCCTAGGTCGCCAGGGAGCCGATGATCCGCCATTGCCGCAAGTGCACGATGCCCAGGAGTTCGAGCCTTCGTCGCCCCAGTTGCATTGGGATGGAATGGTTTGAGCCGCAGCCGAGACGGTGGGCACCTCCACGACAAGCGGAAGGGGCCGACCGTCGCTCCCTCTCGAAGATGCGCCTGTTGCCATTCGACGGTTGTTCCGAGTACGACACCACCGCTGACACGCGGTCGTGACCAACGGGCGCGGTCGCAGGCTGGGCGCTTCACCGCCAACGACGCAGCGGAGGCATGGTGCGCCGAGGTCAACGCCGTGGTGCAATCGGAGATCCCTCGCTCACCCAGACCTGGCCAGCGAATCGCCGAAACGGACTGTCTGTCGCCGCAATCGAAGCCGGCCACTGACATCAAGGATGACGAGGTCCACCCCCCAAGCGGGGTTCAGTCCTCGCCGAGCTGGATGAGATGGCCGTTGCCCGATCGGGCAGCAGGGTAGGCACTTTCGATGGTTCGGTTCGGCCTGCCACCGGCGGGTTGCCGACAACAGCATGGGTGCCATCACGATGCGGAGGGATCTGATGCAGACCCGCGGGGACCAGCACCAGCGGAGGCGATCGCCGTGAACAGGGGCCCGTCAGGTCCGCATCGACGTGGCGTGCGCGTCGCCCCAGCGCCCACGGCGGACGCCGGCAGCGGTCCCGTTCGGTGTCCGGACTCCGGCGGGCGTGCTGGACCTGCAGCGACACGCGGGCAACCGGGCCACAGTGCTGCTGCTGCAACAGTCTCGACCGAGCCAAGCGCCCTCTCCCGCCGCGCCCGCGGCAAGCACCCGGCCAGTCGAGGTCCAACGTGGCGTGCTGTCCTTTCTCGGTGACGTGGTCACGGGAGTGGGGTCGTACGCCGCAGATGTGGGACGCGGTTTCAAGCGTGCGGCCAAAGGTCTCCGGGTTTGGAACTCCGATGCCTTGGTGAAGATGCACGAGGAGAACGTCAGCGCGGCGAAGCTGTTCGGTCGCCTTGTCAGCGATCCCGAGGGAACGGTCACCTCCGCCCTCACCGGCTTGGCCGGCGGCCTGGTCACCTACACGGCGCTGCCAACCTCGCTACAAAGCAAGGCAACCGCCAAGTTCAAGGATGCAGCACCTGGGATCATCCAGAAGATCATCGCAAAGGCCGTCGGAAAGGCGTTGGCCCAAAAGGCATTCACGACCGTCGCGAACCGGATCCTGACCTCGGGCCTCGTCAAGCAGCTGCTCAAGAAGCTCGGCGCCAGCGCCACTGTGTCCAAGACCGGAGTTGGAATCCCACTAGCAGTGTTCTCGTCCCTCGGCCTGTTGGAGAAGGCATCCGCCGCGGCCGATCGACTGGAGAAGCGCTTTCCCGTGGTGTACCAGCGGTTGAAGACCGACGACCTGCATCTGCTGTGGTTCGTGATCGAGCCGCACGTGCCGGAGTTCCTGCCGGTGGTGTACGCGACGATCGACGAGTACATCGAGCGCACCCGCCCCGATGGGCGCGTGTTGGTGAACGCCGGCGGCGGCAACGACCGGACGCCGATCCGCACAGGCCCATGACGGTAGCCAGCGCCGCCTACGGTCCGTTCAAGGGCATGCGTGCTCCGCTCGGTCGGTATCGTATGGTTTGCTGGTTACTGCTTGTAATCACTCCCATGGTGGGCGAGGATCAGGGATGAGGGAAGACGGCACGTTGACGTGCCCAGGTGACCGGGAGGGAACCGTGCAGGAGCAGG
>DATDAP010000658.1:0-2416 GCA_036525335.1 Microlunatus sp.
CTGCTGACCAGCCCGGCCCAGACGAGCTGCCACAGCGCGCTCACCCAGCCGGACTGCTCTCGCTCGGCGTCGGTGGGGAGGAGGGCGTCGAAGAAGTACGCCCCGCTGGGTGCGAACGACTCGAGGAGCTGTCGGGCTTGCGCCGACTCGACGTCTCCCCGCGCCGTCGGCGGATCGGCACCCGGCAGGTGGAAGCGGAGCCAGCCGTCGCGCTCGCCGATCGGACCGTCGCCCACCCAGAACACCTCGCCGGCGGTGGTCAGCTCGTCGAGCATGGCCGGCCGATAGTCCTCGACCCGGGCGGGCAGGATCATCGACTCCACCGCGCTGGCCGGCATCGCGTACCCGGCGAGCTGCTCGAGGGTGGACAGCACGGCGTCGGTGCCCCGCGAGCGAGAGCCCACCCCCTGCCACTCGGCCAGGAACCGCGCGTACGCCACCTGCTCCACCGGCTCGACCTCACGGCGCAGGGCGGCCAGCGAGCGGCGCTTGATCAGGGCGAGCACCTGGGTGTGACAGAACTGCTCGACGTCGGGTGTGCCGGGCGCGGGGTCCACGAAGGAGCCGCGAACCACGGTGCCGGCCCGAACCAGATCGGAGCACGCGGCCTCGACCACGGCCCGCCCCAGGCCGTACCGCTGGGCGATTGCGGCGGTGGTGAACGGTCCGTGGGTCCGGGCCCAGCGCTGCACCAGATCCTGGATGGGGTGGCTGCTCGTGTCGGACTCGAACGCGGCGGCGACCCCGGGTGGGACGGGCACGCCGAGGCCATCACGCAGTCGGGGCACGTCCTCCACCACGGTCACCATCTCGTGCCCGGCGATCCGGAGGCGGACAGCGCGACGGGCACCGACCAGATCACCCAGGGCAGCGTCGAGGTCGAGCTCGGACACCCGGTCGACGAGCTCGGCGAGGGTGAACGGCCCGGCGGTGCGCAGCAGATCGAAGAGCTGCTCGGCGGTGGTGGCGCGGCGCTGCTCGCTGAGCCCCTGCAGATCGGCTTCGGTCGCCGCGATCACCTCGGCGTCGAGGAGCTGGCGCAACCCGTCCTTGCCCAGCAGCTCGGCCAGCAGTCCGGCATCCAGCGACAGAGCCGCGGCCTTCTTCTCCGCCAGCGGGACGTCACCCTCGTAGACGAACGCCCCGACGTAGCCGAACAGCAGCGACTTCGCGAACGGCGAGGGCTCGCGGGTCTCCACCTCCACGAGCCGGATCGTGCGGGCTGCGAGCTGGCGCTGCACCTCGATCAACCCGTCCAGGTCGAACACGTCGGTCAGGCACTCCCGCATCGTCTCCAACACGATGGGGAACTCCGGATACTGCGCGGCGACGGTGAGCAGCTGGGCCGACCGCATCCGCTGCTGCCACAGCGGCGAGCGCGATTTCGGGTCGCGGCGGGGCAGCAGCAGCGCGCGCGCCGCGCACTCCCGGAACCGGGCGGCGAACAGTGCCGAGCCGCCCACCTCGTCGGTGACGATGGCCTCCAGCTGCTCGGGGTCGACGATCACCAGGTCCGCTCCGGGTGGTTCGGACTCGGTGTCGGGGACTCGCAGCACGATGCCGTCGTTGGTGGCGGTGGCCTGCACCTCCATCCCGTACCGGTCGCGGGCCGCCCGCTCGATGGCCAGCGCCCACGGCGTGAGCACACCGGAACCGAGCGGGGAGTGCAGACACACCCGCCAGTCACCGAGCTCGTCGCGGAAACGCTCGACGACCACGGTGGTGTCGGTGGGCAGGGCGGCGGTCGCCTCGTGCTGCTCGGTGAGATAGCTCTGCAGGTTCCGGGCCGCGTACTCGTCCAGTCCGGCCGCACGCAGCCGTTCGTACGCCACGGCGTGGTCGAGGGTCCCGATCTCACGGACGAAGGCGCCGAAGGCGCGACCCAGTTCCAGCGGCCGGGGCGGCGAGTCGCCCTTCCAGAAGGGGAGTCGGCCGGGCACACCCGGGGCGGGGGAGACCAGCACCTGGTCGTGGGTGATCTGCTCGACCCGCCAGCTCGTGGTGCCGAGGGTGAACACGTCACTGACCCGGGTCTCGTAGACCATCTCCTCGTCCAGCTCGCCGACCCGACGACCGGGGTTGTGGCGACCGGAGGCGGACCCCTCGCCGACCAGGAAGACACCGAAGAGACCGCGATCGGGGATGGTCCCGCCGGAGGTGACGGCCAGGCGCTGGGCACCGGGCCGGCCGGTCAGCACGCCGGTGTCTCGCTGCCACACGATCCGGGGACGGAGCTCGGCGAAGTCCTCGGAGGGGTAGCGCCCGCTGAGCATGTCGAGCGTCGCCTCGTACGCGCTGTGGGGGAGCTCCCGGAACCCGTCGGCCCGCCGGACCAGCGCGTACACGTCGTCGGCCTTGATCTCCGTCGGGGTGCCGTCCGGGCCACCGATCGCGGCCGCGGCCACCACGGCCACGA
>DATDAP010000659.1:0-12131 GCA_036525335.1 Microlunatus sp.
GTGGTGTTCGACGTCGCGATGCAGACCACCCGGGTGCACGAGTGGGAGCTCAGCGAGGTCGCCATCCGGGAGGCGCGCCCGCGCGCGTTCGGCCGCCGGGGTCACGTCACCATCCTCGACTGGGACGAGGTGCGGATCAGCGGGTTCGACGACACCTTCCAGGGCACCGAGCACCTGCTGGCCGAGCTGGAGGACATGAAGCCCGCCGACGTCGCCCGTGAGCTGCACAACATGAGCTCCGAGCGCCGCGCCGAGGTCGCCAAGGCCCTCGATGACGAGAAGCTCGCGAACGCGCTGGAGGAGCTGCCGGAAGAGGAGCAGGTACAGCTGATCCAGGGGCTGGACCCCGAGCGGGCGGCCGACGTGCTGGAGGAGATGGATCCCGACGACGCCGCCGACCTGATCGGCGAGCTCGCCCCCGAGGTGGCGGAGCGGCTGCTGAACCGGATGAAGCCGGAGGAGGCCAAGGACGTCCGCCGGCTGCTGATCTACGAGGACTTCACCGCCGGCGGCATGATGACCCCCGAGCCGATCATCCTCGCGCCGGACGCCACGGTCGCGGAAGCGCTGGCCAAGGTGCGCGACGCGGAGCTCACCCCGGCCCTTGCGTGCATGGTCTACGTGTGCCGGTCCCCCCTGGAGACGCCGACCGGGCGCTACGTCGGCGGGGTGCACTTCCAGCGACTGCTGCGCGAGCCACCGTCGACCCTGGTGTCGGCACTGCTCGACTCCGACCTCGAGCCCCTGCAGGCGGCCACCAAGCTGCACGTCGTCTCCCGCTACTTCGCCACCTACAACCTGGTCAACGCCCCGGTCCTCGACAGCGACCGTCGGCTGCTCGGTGCGGTCACGGTCGACGACGTGCTCGACCACGTCCTGCCGCCCGACTGGCGGGGCACCCAGCTGGACGCCCTCTCGGCCCAGGCGGCACTGGGCGCGGGCCGTTCCCGCGGTCGGTCGGTGAGCCGTGGCTAGGGCCGACCGCGAACCGGCACGGCTGAACACCCCCGGGCGCCGGAAGCGGTCCATGCTGCCCCGCCCCCGCTGGGACACCGACACCTTCGGCGCCTTCGCGGAGGGTTTCGCCCGTTTCATGGGCACGGCCCGGTTCCTGGCCTGGATGACCGTGATCATCATCTGCTGGGTGCTCTGGAACGTGCCGTTCGGTCCGCCACGTCCTCAGTTCGACGAGTACCCGTTCATCTTCCTCACGCTGATGCTGTCACTGCAGGCCTCGTACGCCGCCCCGCTCATCCTGCTGGCGCAGAACCGTCAGGAGTCGCGGGACCGGGTGGCCATCGAGCGCGACCGCGAGCAGGCTGCGCAGAGCCGGGCGGACATGGACTACCTGGCCCGCGAGATCGCGGGACTGCGGATGTCCGTCGGTGAGCTCGCCACCCGGGACTACCTGCGGTCGGAGCTGCGCAGCGAGCTGCGATCGATCCTGGCCGACCTGGACGACGAGGAACGCGAGCGGGACCGGAGAGACTGAGTGACGGCGTCCGAGGAGCCCCCCGATCGGGACCTGGCCCGACGGCTGGTGGCTCAGCAGTTCCCGGAGTGGGCGGACCTGCCCGTCCGCGACGTCGAGCACAGTGGCTGGGACAACCGCACGTTCCGGCTCGGCGACCAGCTGTCGATCCGGCTCCCGCGCTCGGAGTTCTATGCCGACCAGGTGGCGAAGGAGCAGCGCTGGTTGCCTCTGCTCGCGCCCCACCTCCCGGTGCCGATCCCCCGACCCGTCGTTCAGGGAGCGCCCGGTCTCGGCTATCCGCACGCCTGGTCCGTGTACGCCTGGCTCGACGGGGTCCCGGCGGCACCCTTCCGGATCGAGGATCCGATCACCTTCGCCCGGGCGGTGGCGGAGTTCCAGGTGGCGCTGCGGGAGTGCGATGTCACCGACGGTCCGCTCCCCGGCCAGCACAACTGGTGGCGCGGCGACCCGCTGGACCACTATCTCGACGAGGCCCGGACCGCCCTGGCCACGGTCGCCGACGAGGTCGACGTCGCAGCCGCCACCCTGGTCCTGGACACCGCGGTCGCCAGCAGCTGGCCAGGACCTCCGGTGTGGTTCCACGGTGACATCGCGTTCGGCAACCTGCTGGTCCGGGACGGCCGGCTCTCGGCGGTGATCGACTTCGGCACCAGCGGGATCGGCGACCCCGCCTGCGATGTCGTGCTGGCCTGGACGCTGCTGTCAGGTGCGAGCCGTACGGCGTTCCGCGACACCCTGGCGCTGGACCACGACACGTGGGCCCGCGGCCGGGGCTGGGGCTTGTGGAAGGCCTTGATCACCGTGGCCGGGAGCCGGGACACCGACGTGGCCGCGGCCGACGAGGCGCGACGGGTGCTGCAGGAGATCCTGGCCGACCCCGTCCACTGATTCCGACCCTCCCAAACCCGCAGGTCGGCCCCCGGCACCTGAGAACCCCGACTCCGCGGGTGTTGCATCACCCGCGGAGTGGGGGTTCTCTCAGGTTCAGGACCGTGGCTGTCCCGGACCGCCGATGTCACGTCGGCCACTCTCGTCCGCCGGTCCCGGCCGGGCGAACTAACCTGGTTCGGTGCCCGTCTCCACTGCCACTCCGCTGCTCGACCGTGTCCGCGACGCCCTGACCCGGGTGAACGATCCCGAGATCCGGCGGCCGATCACCGAGCTGGGAATGGTGGCGGCCGTGGAGGAGACCACACCCGGCCTGGTACGGGTGGAGGTGCTGCTCACCGTGTCCGGCTGCCCGATGAAGGACACCCTCCGCCGCGACGTGACCGCCGCCGTCGTCGACGTCGAGGGGGTGGAGTCGGTGCAGGTCGACCTCGGGGTGATGAGCGACCAGCAGCGGGCCGGGCTGCGGGACCAGCTGAAGGGCGGTCAAGCCGACCGCGAGATCCCGTTCGCCAAGCCCGACTCGTTGACCACGGTCATCGCGATCGCCTCGGGCAAGGGCGGAGTCGGCAAGTCGTCGGTGACGGTGAACCTGGCCATGGCCCTGGTCCGTCTCGGCCGGACGGTCGGCGTGCTCGACGCCGACATCTACGGACACTCGATCCCGGCCATGCTGGGCGTCGCCGATGCCCGGCCCACGGCCGTCGAGGACATGATCATGCCGGTACCGACCAACGGGCTGAAGGCGATCTCCATCGGCATGCTGAAGCCAAGTCGCGATCAGGTGGTCGCCTGGCGGGGTCCGATCCTGGATCGGGCCCTGACCCAGATGCTGGCCGACGTCTACTGGGGCGACCTGGACTTCCTGCTCCTCGATCTGCCGCCCGGTACGGGTGACGTGGCGATCTCACTGGGCCAGAAGCTGCCTAATGCGGAGGTCATCGTCGTGACCACCCCGCAGCAGGCTGCGGCCGAGGTCGCCGAGCGGGCGGGGACGATGGCGTCGATGATGAACCAGCGGGTGATCGGCGTGATCGAGAACATGGCCTATCTCGAGGTGACCTGTCCCGATTGCGGCAACGTCCACCGGATGGACGTCTTCGGGTCCGGCGGCGGCGAGAACGTGGCGGCCACCCTGAGCACCCGACTCGGTTACCCGGTTCCCTTGCTGGGTCGGGTGCCGCTCGACCCGACGCTGCGTGCCAGCGGAGACGACGGCGTACCGGTCACCGCCGGCGATTCCGCCTCGCCGGCGGGTGCGGCACTGACCGCGATCGCGGAGGGAATCGCGGGCCGTGGGCGAGGCTTGGCGGGCCGCCAGCTGGGCCTGGCCCCCACGGGCCGCTGAGCGGTTCCGCGTGACGCTCAGGTCGCGTCAGGGTCGAACGGGGTCAGCACCCGGGCCACCGAGGTTCCGTTGACCGCCCCGTGCGTGGACGATCCGTTCGTCCTCGCTGACGCCTTGGCGTCCTCCATGGCGGTGGTCACGTCCGCTGCCGCGGTCCGTCCGACGGCCGTGGATTCGGTGATCTCCTTCTTGACGTCGGCCACGATCGGGTCGACGTCGTCCATCAGGTGCTTCTGGATGAAGGTCTTCGGGTTGAGGTCACGGACGTCGAGGTCGGAGAACTCCGGACCGAGCTCCTTGCTCAGCTGCTCCTGCGCGCTGCCGGCCATCGTCCGGACGTACTTGATCACTCGGGCCGCCTTGCGGGCGAACTCGGGGAGCTTCTCCGGTCCGAACAGGATCACCGCGATGACCACCAGGACCAGGAGCTCCGGTGCCCCTACGTCGAACATGCACTCACGCTAGTAGCCACTAACCTTCACGACTCCCCAAGGTCACTTCGGCGGTGCGCTGTTGCCCGCCGCGTTCGTAGGTCAGGGTGACCCGGTCTCCCGGTCGATGCGTCCGGACGGCCACGATCAGCTCCTGGGCGGTGGTCACCGGCTGCTGGTCGATCGCGGTCACCACGTCGTCGACCTGCAGTCCGGCGTCGTCCGCCGGCCCGTCCCCGTCGACCTCCGAGAGTCGGACCCCGTCGCCGTCCGCCTTGCCGACGTTGACGCCGATCACAGGGTACGTCGCCTTGCCGTTCTCGATCAGCAGCTGGCCGATCTCCATCGCCTGGTTGATCGGGATGGCGAAACCGAGACCGATGTTGCCGCTGGTGTCGCCGCTCTGGCCGAGGGTCAGGATGGCCGAGTTGACCCCGATCACCCGGGCAGCCGCGTCGACCAACGGGCCACCGGAGTTGCCCGGGTTGATCGCGGCATCCGTCTGGATCCCGTTGATGTAGGCACTGGGTGCGTCGGCCCCGCCGTCGGAGTTGACCACCACCGGGCGGTTCTTGGCGCTGACGATGCCTTGGGTGACGGTGCTGGCGAGCGCCAACGGTGAGCCGATCGCCACGACCGGCTCACCCACCTGGACGGTGTCGGAGTCACCCACCGGCAACGGGGTGAGGGGGTGGGAACCGGTCAGCTTGATGACCGCCAGATCGTAGGAAGGACTGCGACCCACCAGCTCAGCCCGCACCCGGGCACCGTCGGAGAACATCACCGTGATCCGGCCGCCGTCCGCGGCGCCGGCGATCACGTGGTTGTTCGTCATGAGGTGGCCCTCGGTGTCGAGCACGAAACCCGATCCGGTCGCGCCGGTCCCGCTCGAACCGACCCGGATCATCACGGTGCTGGGCAGTGCCGCCGCCGCGACCTGGACGGTGTCGATCTGACTCGGCGCCGCGGGCACCGGCGTCCGCTGTGGATCCGCGGAGGTGGTCGGCGGCGGTGGAGCCGGGGCGGTCGAGGCGGTCGGGGCGGTCGGGGCGGTCGGGGCGGCGCTCGGGGCGCTGGTCTGAGCCAGCCGCGCGCCACCGTAGCCGGCAGCGGTGCCGACCAGGGCTGCCAACAACGCGGCGATCAGAAGGATCGGACCCATCCTGGCCCTGCGCGCCGGTTGCTTCGTCGGAACCGGCAACGGGGCGGCAGCCCCGTTCGCGGTGGGAGGCTGCGGCGTCAGCGGCGGCACCCCGCCCGGCGCCGGGTACCCGGTCGGGCGGGCGATGGTCGGCGGCTGGCCTGAGTCGTACGTCGGCTGCTGCTGGGTGGGATCGTCGATCCGGGGTGCCGGCCAGTCGAAAGGGCCGTAGTAGTGGCTCGGGGTCGAGTCGGGGCCAGGCCGGTCGGGCTGAGGCTCGTCGAGCGTCCGGTCGCGGAAGAACCAGTCCGCACCGGAGTCCTCGGCCGCCGGACGACCGTTGTCGGGGCCCGCTGAGCGGTCCTCGTCAGTCATCTCGCCACCGCTCATCGACCGAGGATGCGGGACCAGCCCGCGCGAACGCGCTCCATCGTAGTCGGCTGTCGGCGGGCTTCATGCGGAAGCGCAGCCACCGCGGCAGCCAAGGTCTCGCGCGAACCGTCGGTGACCGCGGTCAGCACGAGGTCCCCCGAGGTCCAGGTCGCGCTGGTCGGCATCCCGGTGGTGACCCAGGCGCCCAGCGTCTCGTTCCGGGTGCTGCCGGTCGGCGCACCGGTCAGCTGCCCCCGCTGCTCGACCACGCTCACGGTGGTCAGTCCGTCGCTGTAGACGAGGTGGATGAGGCTCGGGTCGTCGGTCTGGTCGGTCCTCAGCCGCAGCAGGGACAGACCGGCGAGCCGGTCGGCGCAGACCCAGCCGTCCCGTCTCAGCTGGACCGCCCGGGACAGGGTGAGGGTGGCGGTCGTCCGCGCCGCCGGACTGGCGACCACCGAGTTGTCGGCGGCGGCGTCGAACCGCAGGTCGGCGAGACGGCTGGCGAGGACGACGTTGCCGCGACCGTCGTACGTCTCCTGCCCCAGCAGCAGCTTCGTCCGGGCATCGAGCCACCAGCGAGCCGCGACGGAGTCGAGCGATCCGTCCGCGGTGGCAACGGTCGGCTCCACGGCTTCGACCACGTACGCGTCGCGCTCGGAGTACGACTGGGACTTCCAGCCTCGCAGCTCATACCGGGCGCCGAGACGGTCGATCAGATCGGCGTCGGCCATCCGGGTCGACGAGTCGGACGCGATGTAGGTGGCCGCCCCGGCCGGCTGATGCCCCGAGCCCGAGGGACTGAGCTCCGTGCCGGCACCCCCCCGGCTGCTGACCCGGACGATGTTGCTGATCCGCTCGCCCTCACGGGCGAGGCTGACGATCTGGGTCGCGGAGTAGGTCAGCTGGTCGCCCGCCTGCCCGGCCTGGACCATCAGCTTCATGGTCTTGGCCTCCGACAGCCTCTTCGCCGGCAGCGACACCGTTGTCGGCACGGTCCCCACCGAGCTCGCGCTCGCGGGCCGCCCCTGCAACGCGGCGCTGACCCGACCATCGAGCGGGAACCCGGAGACCACGCTGGTGAACTCGGTCACCGCACGGTGGGTCGGATCAAGGGCGGCGACGGGAGCGGCGGCCGGCGCGGACAGATAGCCGATCCCCAGCACCGCCAGAACCGTCAAGCTGCAGCCGAGCACGCCGACCATCACCCTGGTCCGCACCAGGTGGCGCTGGCTGGGCAGCTCGCCTCCCCCGGCCGTACGCCGGAAGGGACGGGTCCACAACGGCTCGGTGGCCTCCTCGCCGGCGATCGAGACCAGTCGGTAGGAGAGGTCGACGGGAGTGAGGCCTGGATCGGTCGATCCGGTCAGCAGCGAGCGCACGTGCCGCAGCTCGGCGACCTCGCGCCGGCAGTCGCTGCAGTCGACGAGGTGGGCGAGCAGCCGCTCGCGGTCGGCGTCACCCAGGGCGCCATCGACGAAGGCCGAGCGGAGCTCGGCCAGCTCGGCGCACGAACGCGCCTTCACGACCGCCCCGCGTACCTCGGTGTTGAGAGGCCGGGAGCCAGTGTCACGTCACCCAGCTCGACCTCGACCCCGAGATACCGCGCCCGCTCGCCCGTCGGGCGCCGATGGGCCAGCGCGGCGCGCAGCTGAGCTCGACCGCGGTGGATCCGGCTCCGAACGGTGCCGAGCTTCGTGTCCAGAACCGCGGCGATCTCTTCGTACGTGAGACCTTCGATGTCGCAGAGCACGACTGCAGCCCGGAACTCCGGCGCCAGAGCCGCGAGGGCGGCCGCGACATCATGGTCGAGTCCGGCGTCGGCCAACGCCTCCGACGGCGTGGGCCAACTGCTCGGCAGCCGCTCTTCGGAGCCGTCGACGAGACCGTCGAAGCGGATCTTCTGCTTGCGGCGGGCCGAGTCCAAGAACAGGTTGGTGGTGATGCGGTGGAGCCAGCCCTCGAACGTTCCGGGCTGGAAGGTGTGCAGCGAACGGAAGACCCGGACGAAGACGTCCTGAGTGAGATCTTCGGCGTCATGGGAGTTCCCCGTCAGCCGATACGCCAGCCGGTAGACGCGGGCGCTGTGATCCCGCACGATCTGCTCCCAGGTGGGTGGAGTCCACTCCTGCGGTGTGGGCGGGGCCCACGATCGTCCCGTGGGCGTGGTCGTCGCCGCAGGTGCGGGGGGAGCCTCGGGCGCTGACGGACGAGCCATGACGCCTCCCCTCCACTGCGATCTGATCACCAACGGACCTCTCATCCTTCCGGAAGATCCTGGACAGACACTGAGACGACGCTGTCAGGAGCCTGTGCGGGACCTCGATGTGGCCAACGTCTCAGTGTCCGGCGGTGTTCCCCCGAAGTGGCCGATCCGGCGTCTCGATCTGGTCTCAGACCCGACGGGTCGGCAACCCGGAAGCCTCGAGAGCGGCCATCAGAACGACCAACTCGCTGTCGGTCGCGGGCGGCATCGGCGAGCGCAGCCGGCCGTTGCCCCGACCCTGCACCTGCAGACCAGCCTTGACCAGGATGCAGCCCTGGGTGGCGAAGACGCCGGTGAAGGCGGGCAGCAGTCGGCGGTGCCACTCCAGCGCGGTCTGAGGGTCGCCGCCGAGGTGGGCCTCGATCAGTCGGCGCATGCCGACACCGGTGAAGTGGGTCGAGGTGCCGACCACGCCGACCGCGCCGATCGACAGCAACGGCAGAGTCATGGCGTCGTCGCCGGAGTAGTACGCGAGTTCGGTGGCGGCCATCACCTGAGCCGAGGCCGGCAGATCCCCCTTCGCGTCCTTGACGGCGACGATCCGCGGGTGCTCCGCCAGCCTGAGCAGGGTGTCGGTGGCGATCGGCACGCCGGACCGGTGCGGGATGTCGTACAGCATGATCGGCAACCCGGTCGCGTCCGCGACCGTTCGGAAGTGGTCGAACAGTCCGGTCTGGGGCGGCCGCGAGTAATAGGGCGTGACGACCAGCAGACCGGCGGCACCGGCCTTCTCTGCGTCGGCGGCCAGGTTCAGGGTGTGCTCGGTGTTGAAGGTGCCGACGCCGGCCAGGACGTGCGCCCGGTCGCCGACCGCCTCGACCACGGCCCGCAGGAGCTCGGCCTTCTCGGCATCGGAGGTGGTCGGCGCTTCCCCGGTCGTGCCACTGATCACCAGCCCGTCATGCGCCAGCTCGTCCACCAGGTAGCTCGCCAGGACGGCCGCGCCGTCGTAATCGACCCCTCCGTCATCGGTGAACGGTGTCACCATCGCCGTCAGGAGGCGTCCGAACGGAGGCACGGGGGGCATGTCCATCATCCTAGGCCGTGGAATCTCTCGTCGAGACCAGCCCGAGACCCGGAGAAACCGGAGATTGTGGCGTCTTTGCCGTCTGAGGTCCTCAGCGGTCCGGCCGGATCCAGCCACCTGACAACGGGCCCACCTGGTTCACAGCACTTGCCCGCTCCGGCGAGGAGGCGGCAAACCACTAGGCTTACCGCCGTGACTGCCGTACCCGCGAAGACCGCTCTGAAGTCCGCTCCCAAGGCCGCGTCCTGGGCCTACGCCGAGGACTTCGTCGCCGAGTCCGAGGCCGCCACCGAGGCCCGTGCCGCGGCCGCGCCGCTCGGCGTGACCCCGCTGGGACGGGGCAGCGCGAGCACGCTGACGTTCCTCGCCTCGGCGCTGCGGGCGAAGGCCGTGGTCGAGATCGGTACGGGCTCGGGCGTCTCCGGTCTGGCCCTGTTCGCCGGCATGCAGCCCGACGGCATCCTCACCAGCGTCGACATCGAGGCCGACCACCAGCGCGTCGCCCGGAAGGCGTTCCTCTCGGTCGGCATCCCGACCCAACGGTTTCGGCTGATCGCCGGGGCCGCCCTGAACGTGCTCCCCCGACTCAGCGACGGCGCGTACGACCTCGTCTTCATCGACGCGGACAAGGTGGAGTATCCGGCCTACGTCGAGCAGGGCATCCGGCTGCTCCGCTCCGGCGGGGTGCTGGCGGTGGACAACGCGCTGCGCCGGGACCGGGTCGCCGACCTGAACGACGATGACGACGAGGTGGTCGCCATCCGCGACGCACTCGGCATGGTCGCCGACGACGAACACCTCCGCTCGGCCCTGCTCCCCGTGGGCGACGGCCTACTCGTTGCAGTCAAGATCTAAGAGGGCCAGTCGGCAGGAGCGTCAGCGAGTGACGACTCCGTCGCGAGCGGCCGCGCAGCGAAGCGCCCGGGTCTGTCTGGACTGAGGAGAGCACAAACACGCTCCTCCGTTTGCGCTCGACGAGGGAAGTCAGACCCAACCGGCGCGCAGCGGAGCAGCGAGCGACGACTACACGGCGCGAACAGTAATGCCTTTGCCGACGACCGTGATGCCGCCGGCGGAGACGGTGTAGCCGCGGGCGCGGTCCTGGTCGATGTCGACCCCGACCGTGGCGCCGGGCTCGACCAGCACGTTCTTGTCCAGGATGGTCCGCTCGATCACGGCGCCCTCACCGATCCGGGCGTTCTGCAGGATCACCGACTGGGTGATCTCGGCACCCTTGGCCACCCGTACGTTGGGAGACAGCACGGAGTCGTCGATCCGGCCGCCGGAGATGATGCAACCGGGGCTGACGATCGAGTCGGTGGCCGTGCCGGCCAGGGTGAACTTCGCCCCCGGCAGCTGGGCCATGTTGGACCAGATCGGCCACTCGTTGTTGTAGAGGTTGAAGACCGGATCGACCGAGACGAGATCCATGTGGGCCTCGTGGTAGGCGTCGATCGACCCCACGTCACGCCAGTAGGCGCGGTCACGGTCCTTGACGCCCGGCACCTCGTTCTTGGTGAAGTCGTAGACCTGCGCCTGTCCCTGAGACACGAAGCTCGGGATGATGTCGCCACCCATGTCGTGCCGGGAGTCCAGATTCTCCGCATCGGCGTAGAGCGACTCGACCAGCGCGTCACAGGTGAAGATGTAGTTCCCCATCGAGGCGAAGGACGCATCGGGATCGTCGGGGAGCCCGGGCGGGTCGGCCGGCTTCTCCAGAAACTCCTTGATCTTGTTGTCCGCGGCGGCGTCGATGACCCCGAACTCGGTGGCCTGGGCGCGCGGCACCCGGATGCCGGCGACCGTGCAGCCGAGACCGCCGTCGATGTGGGCGTCCAGCATCTGCTCGACGTCCATCCGGTAGATGTTGTCGGCGCCGAAGACCACGACGTAGTCGGGATCCTCGTCGACGAACAGGTTCTTCGACTGGAAGATCGCGTCGGCGCTGCCCTGGTACCAGCGCGGGCCGAGCCGCTGCTGCGCGGGCACCGGGGTCACGTAGTTGCCCAGCAGCGTGGACATCCGCCACGTCACCGAGATGTGCTTGTCGAGCGAGTGCGACTTGTACTGGGTCAGCACCGCGATCTGCCGCATGCCGGCGTTGGCGAGGTTCGACAGCACGAAGTCGATCAAGCGGTAGGTCCCGCCGAACGGGACGGCGGGTTTCGCCCGATCCATCGTGAGCGGCATCAGCCGCTTTCCTTCACCGCCGGCGAGGACGATGGCGAGAACCTTGGGACGGGAGGAGGCCATGCGCTGAACCTATCGTTGCTCGACTCTGAGGCAGGACCCGGCATCACCGGACCCGGGGCTCAACCTAGGCGGTGCGGTCGTCGGGCGACAAGGTCCTCGATCCGCGTCTCACCGTGGTCACCGGCCCGCCGCCTCGTGTTCACGCCTCCGTACGGGATCCCACCTGGCGCCGAGAACCGGGTGGAGCCGATGCCCTGTTCGGCGCGGCGACCCCTGTGCAACGATGCCGAGCATGAGTGCAGCCAGTGGTGACCGACTCAGTCTCTCCCTCTTCACCCGCGAGTACCCACCCTCGATCTACGGCGGCGCCGGGGTGCACGTGGCCCAGCTGGTGCCTCAGCTGCGCAAGCTGATCGACGTGGACGTGCAGTGCATGGGCGAGCCACGCGAGGGCGCGACCGCGCACGCGGAGACCTATCCCGACGGGGCCAACACCGCCCTGCGCGTGTTCGGGGCCGACCTGTCGATGGCGGCCGCGGTGCCGCCGGTCGACCTCATCCACTCCCACACCTGGTACGCGATGTTGGGCGGCATGCTCGGCGCGATGCTCCAGGACATCCCGCACGTCGTGACGGCGCACTCGCTGGAGCCCCATCGTCCGTGGAAGGCCGAGCAGCTCGCCGGCGGCTACCGGTTGTCGTCCTGGGCCGAGCGCACCGCCTTCGAGGCCGCGGACGCGGTGATCGCGGTGAGCGCCGGGATGCGGACCGACACGCTGGACTCCTACCGCGACCTCGATCCCGCGAAGGTGCACGTGGTGCGCAACGGGATCGACCCGGAGGAGTTCTCGCCGGACACCGGCACCGACGTGGTCACCGGACTGGGGGTCGACCTGGACAGGCCGACCGTCGTGTTCGTCGGTCGGATCACCCGCCAGAAGGGACTGATCCACCTGGTCCGCGCCGCGCAG
>DATDAP010000660.1:0-4404 GCA_036525335.1 Microlunatus sp.
CACCGACGTCTCGGCGTCGGCCATCCCGGCCCAGCGCTCCTGCGTCAGATGATCTTGGTCGGCCACGGCGGCCATCACCGTACGGATGTCGAACGCCTTCTTGCGATCGGGGTTGGTGAGCGGGGAGAAGATGTCGCCGACCGTGGCGAATCCGGAGCCGTCCGGGTCGTGCGGGAAGGTCGTCACGTCGCGATCATGCGGATCGGTGGTGCTGGCCCGCCGCGGACCGTCCTCGCCCGGGGCCACGTAGGTGTGGTCGTAGTGGGCCATCAGGATCTCCCGGGCCCCGGCCAGGTCGGGCGCCCAGTACTGCGCCTGCCCGTTCGGACCCATCACCCGGTCGTAACCACCGATGCCGAAGTTGTCCTCGGCCGAGACGCCGCCCGAGAAGTCCAGGGACTGCTTGCCGGTCAGCACCATGGCACTGTCCGGGGTCATGATCAACACGCCCTTGGTGTGCATCAGCATGGTCGCCTCGGCGTTCCAGTAGGGCTGCGCACCCACGTTGATGCCGGCCACGACGACGTTGATCTCGCCGCCGTCCTGGGTGAACTCGACGATCCGCTTCAGCGCCTTGGCAACCCAGTCCATGTTCTCGGTGCCCGACTCCATCGAGATCCTGGCCCCGGCCGAGACCGCGAACCACTCCACCGGTACGCCCATCTCCTCGGCCAGATCGAGCGCCGCGATGATCCGCGTGCACTCCGCCTCGGCCACCGCGCCGAGAGCCCGCAGCGGGTCTCCGCAGAGCAGCACCCGGGTCACACCCTCGGGATAGCGGTCGGTCGGCGAGGAGATGACGCCGGCGATGATGCCGGCCCTGTTCTGCCCGTACGGACGGTCGACCGGTGCCAGCGCGCCCCTGTCGTCGAGGTCGTACTCTTCTGCCGTGCCGCCCGGTCCGGCGATCATCGCCTGCAGCTCGTACGGGTAGACGACCCCGCGACGTTTGGCCCGGACGACCTTCTGGTCGTAGTCGTCGAGCGGCTTGAGCCGGTAGAGCGGCGGCGCGCCGAGGGTGGTGACCACGCCGGAGCCCGGTTGGTAGTGGAAGCCCGCCACCATCATCTGAGCGGTGCCGTCGGGCAGCGCGACGGTGCCGCCGACCAGCAGCTCCTCGATCCCGGCGCCGGTGGTCATCGGCGCGATCTGGCCCTGCAGCGCGGTCAGCTGCTCGGGATCGGCGTCGATGGTGGGCCAGATGTAGACCCAGACGTAGTTCATGTCCAGCCGCTGACCGGCGGCACCGGCCGCGGCCCGGACCCGCCGGATCGCCTCACGGCAGTTGGAGATCGCCCGCTCGGCGTGCGGCAGGCCGATCACCCGTCCCTGCTCGTCGCGGACCACGGCGAGCTGGCGTACCTGCGCCATCGCCACCAGCCGCTGATCGGACGGGTTGTCGGGCGCGACACAGCGATAGAGCAGCACGTCGTCGGGAGCGTCGAGCCGGGTCACGTCGAACTCGCGCAGCCGACCGAGGGTCATCCGGCGAGCCACCATCGGGTGCACGCCGCGGACCAGGGTGTCCTCGGTCAGCGCCTGGTCCGGATCATCGGCACCGGGCCGGGGGCGGAACACGAAGTAGCCGACCGGGCGGCCGGCTCCGGGACAGGTGGCCACGGTGAGTCGGCTCCCATCCCGGGCCAGACCGAGACCCGCCAGCCGCTCCGCGATCAGGGCGGACGTCTGGTCGGCACTGTCGGGCGCCTCGGGCCAGGAGAGGTACAGATCGACCACGCTGCGGTGACCCGACGGCGCCGTGGCGATCTCGGCGGCCAGGGCGGTGACCAGGCTGCTGCCGGGGACCAGCTCCTCGAACCCGCCCACCGTGGAGACGAGGTGGGTCGGTCGCCGATCGGTGGTGTAGTCGGCGCTGGCGAACGGGCGACCGTCCACGCTCACCTCGTGCAGATCGCGGAGCTGGTACTCGCGGTAGTGCCGCTTGATCAGCACGGCGAGCATCGGCTCGTCGGCGGGGACCGTCCCGCCCTCGATCCGCTCGGCGAGGAACCGGACGATCGGCTCGGGGATCGCGGCGAGGTCGTCGATGACGGCGTCCCGCTCGGCCCCGGCGGGCATCCCCGTGAGGGTCACCAGCTCGGCGGCCACACTGTCCAAGACGCTCTGCCGTTCCGTGTCGACCAGCGGTTGGTCGTACCACCGGAACCGGACGCTGCGGGCCAGCTCGCCGACGACCGGGAACCGCAGCTGGGTCGCGGTGACCAGCCGGTCGAGGACGTCACGATAGGTCTGCTCCAGCTGCGGAGCCGGCGGCTGCTCACCGATCCAGCGCTGCAGGATCGAGGTGGCGAGCTGGACGTCCGGAGCCCAGCGTTGCTGGGCCAGGAACACCCGGAACACGGCCCGCTCCAGCTCCGGCGTGTGGTCCAGGTCGGTCACCCCGTAGTGCCGCAGCACCCGCTCCAGCTTGTCGCGGAAGTCGTCCGGCAGGGCGCCGCGCTCGGGATCGAGACTGCGCAGGTAGGTGTGGAAGTGCTCTCGCGGGCTGTGCACCTGGTTCTCCAGGTGCAGGTCCTCGCCCGCCGGTCGGTTGCGCGAGATGTCGGCGAAGTCGGCGAAGGCCTCCAGCAGGCTCAGCTCACCGGCCAGCGGCGACCGACCGCCGGCGACCAGCTGGTCGCGATCGGCCAGGTAGGCCGCCAGCGTCCCGCCGTTGTCGCGCGGATCGACGTCGTAGCCACGGAGCACCGCATACAGGTCACGCCGCCGTACCTCGGCCCGCGGCTCCGGATCGGACGACGGTGCGCCGTCGCCCGGCAGATCCAGGTCGATGCCCGTGCTCTCGGCCGCGACCTCCTCGACGTCGCCGACCGGCTCGAGCCGGACCAGGGGGGCGCCGGTCTCGACCTGGCTGCCGGTGGACACCAGCAGCTCCCTGATCCGCCCCGCGAACGGTGCGTTCAGAACGGTCTCCATCTTCATCGACTCCAGCACCAGCACCGGGGCGCCCGCGGCCACCTCGTCGCCGACCGCGGCCGGGGTGGCCACCACCAGGGCGGGGGCGGGGGACCGCAGCACGCCGCCCTCGTCGAGGCTGACCCGGTGGGCCACGCCGTCGACCTCGACCAGCTGGATCGGACCGTGGGCGGCGGTGACCAGGCGGTGGGTGCTGCCGCCGACGGTGAGGCGGCTCTTGTACTCGTCCAGTCGATCGATCTCGGCGTCGACCGACTGCTCATCGGCCCCGTTCTCGATCACCACCCGGAACCGCTGCGGGCCGGTGCGGAACACCGTCACCTTGTAGGCGTTCCCGCGCAGCTTGAGGTCGATCCCGCGGCCCGTCCGGTGCTGCACCTGCGGTCGGCCGCCGCGGGCGGTCTCGACCAGACGGGTGCGCTCGAGCGCCTCCTCGGTCTCGTACGCCTCGATCCCGGCGGCCACCAGCGCCACCCCGGAGTGCCGGTGGGCGACCAGACCGCCCTCGGCCCGGACCCGGTCGATCCAGCCGGTGTCGGCGCTGCCGTCGATCACCTCGGGAGCGGAGAGCAGATCGAGCACGAAGCTCTTGTTGGTGGAGCCGCCCTCGATCACCACCGTGGTCTCCTGCATCGCCCGACGCAGCCGGGCCAGCGCCTCGTCCCGGTCGCGACCGAAGGCGATGATCTTGGCGATCATCGAGTCGAAGTCGGCCGGGATCGCATCGCCCTCGCCCACTCCGGTGTCCACCCGGATCCCTGGCCCAGAAGGGAGTTCGAGCAGGGCGATCCGGCCGGGAGAGGGCGCGAAGTCGCGGTCGGGATCCTCGGCGTTGAGGCGTGCCTCCACGGCGTGGCCGACCTCGACCGGGCGCTCGCCCTCGAGTCGCCCGCCACCGGCGATGTGGATCTGCAGCTTCACCAGGTCGGTGTCGGTGGTGATCTCGGTGATCGGGTGCTCGACCTGGAGCCGGGTGTTGACTTCGAGGAAGGCGAAGAACTGCTCGCCCGGGTGGTACAGGAACTCGACGGTGCCGGCCCCGGCGTAGTTGACCGCGATCGCAAGTCGTTCGGCGGAGGTCTTCAGCTCGTCGACCTGAGCAGGGGACAGCACCGGGGAGGCGGACTCCTCCACCACCTTCTGGTTGCGTCGCTGGACCGAGCAGTCCCGGACCCCGAGGGCCCAGGCCGTGCCCTGCCCGTCGGCGATCACCTGGACCTCGACGTGCCGGGCTCCGGTGACCAGGCGCTCGAGGAAGACGACCCCGGAGCCGAAGGCGCGTTGGGCCTCGTCCCGGGTGCGCTCGTACGCGTCGCTGAGGTCGGCGTCGGAGGCCACCATCCGGATGCCGCGACCACCGCCCCCGGCGGTCGCCTTGAGCATCAGCGGGTAGCCGATCGAGGCGGCCGCCTTGGTGGCCTCCTCCAGGGTGTCGACGCCACCGCCGCTCCAGGGCGCGACCGGGAC
>DATDAP010000661.1:0-4193 GCA_036525335.1 Microlunatus sp.
AGCTTGAGCCAGGTGCGGGGCCATTTGCCGACGTGACCTTTGCGGATGGCGATGTAGCCGGCTTGTTCGAGGGTCGAGGCCTGGCGGGACAGCAGGGAGTCGCTGATCTGGAGGGTGTCGCGGAGGAACCGGAACTCCAGCTCGTCGGCCTGGGCCAGGCCTGCGAGGAGGGAGAAGCGCACGGGCTGGTGGACCAGGTCGTCGAGGCGTGCCCGGGGGTGGGCGGTCATGCGGTGCGCCGGAGCCGCTCGGCCCACAGCAGGCTCGGCACGGCGCCCACGATGCCCCCCAGGGTGAAGGCGAAGCCGATGGTGCCGTTGAGCAGGATCCCGAGGACGAACAGGGCGGCGGCGCCCCAGGCGGCGAGTGCCCACTCCAGCCACATCGGGGTGCGCCGCGTCCGCACCTGCCGGTACCGACGCCAGTAGGGGAGATGAGTGCCCGCCATGACGGCGAGGACGAGCACCCCTACCACCGTCACCGCTACCGCTGCGCCGCCGCTTTCGTCGCCGCCGAGATCGAAGAGCAGCCCGGCGAGGACGTAAACGAATGCCGTCGCGAAGTACAGCGGATGCTCTCGCGGTGCCCGGGATCGCACCGCGGACTGGATCCCGCTCGCGTCTTTCAGCATGGCTTCCGCATCCTGCCTCGTCGGTTCCATCGCCTGTCCCCGTCCCTCGGTGGAAGTAGTTTACGATAAGGAAACTACTTGTCTGGCGATATGTCAACGGTCTGCGGGCCTCGGCGAGATTGACGCTGGGGTCAACCTGTGACCTGACAACGGGCCCTGTTCGCCGGTTCCATCGCGGCCAGCTGGTCCGTGGTCACGGACATCTTCGAATCGACAACCAGGCCATTCGCCGATGCCCGAGTAACCCGAGCCGTGGGAGCTTTCATGCTCGGGGGTGAACTCGTCGAGAGCGACTGACGCAGGCTCCACGGTTGCTCTCAGCGGGAACCGCTGGAACCGACGAAGCATCAACACACGGTCCGCTACTGATCTGATAGCAACGCTTGCAGTTCTGCTGTGAACTGCTCGGGTGCCTCGAGACAGCTGGCGTGGCCAACCCCGGTCAGCACGACCTGCCGCGATCGGGGGATCGCTGCGGCCAACCCATCGGCCACCTCTCGCGGTGCCCGGACGTCTTGATCACCGTGCAGGATCAGCGTGGGCACGTCGATCGTGGGCAGCACGTCACGAAGATCCGCCTCAGCCGCCGCCCGAGCCATGGCGCGAAACCCGGACGGGTGGAAGCTCGCCGCAACACTGACAGCGAGCTCGTCAGCCCGCTCTGTTGGGACCACGGCTGAGAACATGCTCGGCAACAGCGCCTTCGCGAACTCTGACGGCGACAGTCGCGAAGCGTCGAGGCATGTCTGCAAGCGGGTACGAACCGTGTCTGCGGGTAGCGATCCCGCCCAGCCGGCGTACGCGCCGGCAAGGAAGAGACCCCGCACCTGGGCGCGGTACCGGCGGAAGAACTCGATTGCCAGCGCGCCGCCGAAAGACAGTCCCACGACCATCGACGGACCCAGGTTCAGCGCGGACATGAGTCCGGCGAGGCAATCGGCGTAGTCGGGCAGCCGAAACGACTCAGGGGGGTCCGACGACTCCCCCGATCCTGGCGCATCCCAGGTGACGACCACGTGTGACGTCGAGAGTGCGTCGATCTGATGCCGCCAGGTCGCCTCGCCGCCACCGACGAACCCGCCGAGCAGCACGACCGGTGCGCCGCCGCACCCGACGCGCAGGTACGCGATCCGGAGCCCGTTCACAACAACCGTGTCCATCACGCCACGATCGCATGGATCGGTCACTGACGCTCGGACGAGCTACCCCGGATACGGCGACCTCAGGGGCGACTGCCCCAACCCGCGGGCCACGACACGTCGTCGGCGCGATACGGGCACTGTCCGCTCAGAGCGCGCACCACTGACGATGTACCAGGCCCGTCCCGCTGAGCGGTCCGCTTACGGGCGGGCGTCTGGCCGCTCAGGCGCCTCGTTCGGGCCGGAATCACCGACCTCGCGATCTTGCGCCACCCGGGGACCGTGGACGCGTCCGCTCGAAGGACAGCTAGCGGTGACAGAGTGTTGTCGGCTCACATCCGTCGTCTGCAGAGGAGAATCAGGTTGCTGTCCGCAGACGACGCTCGGACCCTCTACCGAGCGTTGTCCGATGCTGTCGTCCGCTGCTGGGTAGTCGGTGGGTGGGGCGTGGACGCCCTGATCGGCCAGCAAACCCGGCCGCACAAGGATCTCGACGTGCTCGTTCTCCGTCAGGAGCTGCCGCAGTTCAATCAGGTGATGGCTGAGCACGGTTTCGTCCGAACGCTCTTGTGGCCGAACGAGAACCTCTGGATCGTCAGCGACGGCGCGAGCCTCCCCACTGCTTTCGTGATGACAGATCCAGGTGGGCGGGAGCTAGACGTCCACGTACTCGACCGCGGCGCTGACGGCGAGCCCGTACCGCTGTGGAGCACGTCGCAACGCCTTGGAGCGGAGTTTCTGGAGGGGCAGGGACGCATCGCCGGAACTCCCGTGGCGTGCATGTCTCGACAAGGGCAGTTGGCGTGGCACAACGGCTATGACCTGCCAGCCAGCCATCAAGCCGACGTTGCGCTCCTGCAGGGTCAGCGCCGTTGCCGCAAGACTGCCCCGAATTGAGGCCCTGTGACTGGGGGCGATACGGCGCCTGCCGTCCGCCTCGCCTCGCCGACCTCAAGGAGAAGTCGTTCGAATCCTCAAGACCATTGCGACAAGCTGCTCAGAAGCCCAACGGCCCACCGACACGGTGACGTGAAGCCGTGACCGGATGAACGCCTCAGGCCAGCGAGTCCCGCCAGGCCCGGTGCAGCGACGCGTAGTGGCCATCGTCGGCGTCCACCAGGTCGGCCGGGGTGCCGTCCTCGATCACCCGACCGTGCTCCAGCACGAGCACCCGGTCGGCGATCTCCACGGTCGACAGCCGGTGGGCGATGATCACCGCGGTCCGGTCGGCCAGGATCGTGCGCAGCGCCTGCTGGACGAGCCGCTCGCTGGGCACATCCAGACTCGACGTGGCCTCGTCCAGGATCAGCACCGCGGGGTCGGCCAGGAAGGCGCGCGCGAAGGCGACCAACTGCTTCTGACCGGCCGACAGGCGTGCCCCGCGCTTGCCGACGTCGGTGCCGTACCCCTCCGGCAGAGCGGCGATGAACTCGTGCGCCCCGACGGCCCGGGCCGCGCCCTCGATCTCGGCCTGCTCGGCCCCGGGCTTGCCGAAGGCGATGTTGCTGCCGATCGTGCCGTCGAACATGAAGTTCTCCTGGGTCACCATCACCACGGCGCGCCGCAGGTCGGCATCGCTCAGCTGCCGGAGGTCGACGCCGTCGAGCAGCACCTCACCGTCGGCCGGGTCGTAGAACCGTGACATCAGCTTGGCGATCGTCGTCTTGCCCGCACCGGTGGTGCCCACCAGGGCGACGGTCTGACCGGCCGGCACGCACAGGTCGAGTCCGGGCAGCACGGTCCGCTCGGGCACGTAGGAGAACGAGACGCGGTCGAAGCGCAGAGTCCCGCGCGCGTGCGGCAGCGGCACCGGGTGCTCCGGCTCGCGGACGGTCGGATCCTCTTCCAACACGCCGGACAGCTTCTCCAGCGCCGCCGACGCCGACTGGAAGGTGTTGTAGAACTGGCTGATCTCCTGCATCGGCTCGAAGAACATCCGCAGGTAGAGCAGGAACGCCGTCAGCACGCCGATGGTCATCTCACCCTGCATGACCCGCCAACCGCCGTACAGCAGCACGATCCCGATGGTGATGTTGCCGACCAGCCGCACCCCGGGCATGAAGATCGCGACGAGTCGGAACGACTTGACGTTCGCGTCCTGGTACCGGTGGGCGACACCGGAGAAGATCTCCGCGTTGCGCGGCTCCCGCCGGTACGCCTGCACCGCGCGGATCCCGGTCATCGTCTCGATGAACTGCACGATCACGAGTGCGGAGGTCTCCCGCACCCGGCGGTAGGTGAGCGACGAGGCGCGCGAGAACCAGCGCACCAGCAGCATCAGCACGGGGAAGCCGATCAGGCAGACCGCGCCGAGCTTGAAGTCCATCGTCAGCAGCAGCACCCCGACCCCGACCATGGTCAGGGCGGCGGTGATCAGCCCGTCGAAACCGCCGGCCAGCAGCTCCATGATCGCGTCGATGTCG
>DATDAP010000662.1:0-12298 GCA_036525335.1 Microlunatus sp.
TACGGAGGCCACGAACACGTCCTTCGGCAGACCCTGATCGCGCTGCGGGCCGGCACAAGCCTGGACGAGCACGAGAACCCCGGTGAGGCCACCGTCCAGGTTCTCCACGGGCGCGTCACGCTCGTAGCGGGCGAGACTCGCTGGAACGGTTCACCCGGCGATCTCATGTTCATCCCCGACTCCCGCCACGCTCTCGACGCCATCGAGGACTCAGTGGTGCTCCTGACCGTCGCCAAGCTGAGCTGAGCTGAGTCGCGGATCCAAGGAGTCCAACTGAACTGGGACGAGATCCATGGCGACTCGACGACGCTCCTCGCGATCCGGCTCTGCGTCATCGAGGCAGACGGCTCCTTGCTAACCAGAGTCCATCAATTGCGCCGCGGCCCGGCGTGCGGTCGCTGCGCTGCTCGCAACCGCGTGACGTTGCTTTCGAGCCCCCCGCAAGTCCGGACTGGCTGCGGAAACCCACGCCGGAGCGGCGAACGCAAACGGTTCCAAGCCTCGCCCCACTGAGTGCGACGCCTGGTGATCTCGACGTGCGAAAGCCTGTCCTGTCCGACCTTCGACGCCGAGGGGTGAACCCGGCTTGGGGCGAGTATCGAGGCCTCCCCGTACGCCGACGGCCGCGGAGGTCACCAGCCATGCGTTCAGCGCGGGCCGTGGTGCACACGCCCACGCACGCGAAGGCGCGAATGAGGGCCACTTCGTGTGCTGGCCATTGATTGCCGGTCAGCGGCAATCAAGGTGCCCCTACTTGACTGGCGGGTGTCCCTGCAACCTCGTCTGTCGAGAGTCACGATCGGGCATACGCAATCCGCGTTTCCAACCATCGTCCACGTGGCAATGCCAACCGGAGGGCCCCGATGACCGAGACCCTGTACCACGCAACCACACCCGCCCTGGCCGCCCGCCGCAGGGAACTTGCGCCGGCGACACATAGAGCGTTCGAGGAGTTTGGCCGCGCGGTGTTCGCAGACGGTGCGCTCGATCGCAAGACCAAACAGCTCATCGCCGTTGCGGTTGCGCACGTCACGCAATGCCCCTATTGCATCGAGGGGCACACCAAGCTGGCCAGCCGGGAAGGTGCGGATGCGCAGGAGATCATGGAGTCCATCTGGGTCGCCGCCGAAATGCGCGCCGGCGGCGCCTTTGCGCACTCGACCCTGGCCCTGCATGCGCTCGCTGCTGACGAGTCGACCGACAGCCCAACGGAGCTTCACACGGGCTCAGAAGCGCCATCCTCCTCACCGAGTGTCGAGAGGCCCTTCCCAGCACAAGCTTGATCAGCGGCTGGAGGAAAGGCCAACCCAACGAGGTTCCGGATAGGAGCACGACATGTCAACTGCGGCAAAGTGGGATCACCAGACTCTCGCCTTGGAGGTCAACGGCGCCTCCTTGGAACTCGACACCCTCGTGGGCCACGGTCAGCAGCCCCCTGTGCTGTTCCTGCACGGCTTCGGTTCAACCAAGGAGGACTACGCCGACTTCGCGCACATCCCGAACCCCGGCGCTGGGGGGTTCATCGCTTTCGATGCGCCCGGCTTCGGCCGTTCGACGAGCAACCAGCTGTCGCGCGTCTCGATTGAGTTTCTCGTCGACGTCGCGGACGCCGTGCTGAAACGGCTGGCGATCGAGGAGTTCCACGTCGTCGGTCACTCAATGGGCGGACTCACGGCGCTCATGCTGGCGCAGGGCGCCCCAGACCGGGTGCTGAGCTTCGTGAACATCGAAGGCAATCTGGCTCCCGAGGACTGCTTCCTCAGTCGCCAGATCATCGACAACCCAGCCGACGACCCAGATGTCTTTCTCGAGGAGTTCGCCGCCAGGACTCATTTCGCCCCGGAGTTCTCAAGCGCGTTGTATGCCGCCAACGTGCGATCGAGGGTACGGCCCGAAGTCGTCCGTGGCGTCTTCGAGTCCATGGTCGATCTCTCCGACCACGGCGACCTCCTCTCACGCTTCACGGCCCTGACGATGCCCCGACTGTTCATGTACGGCGAACAGAACGCGGAACTTTCCTACTTGCCCTTCTTGAGGGAGCACGGCGTGGAGCTGGCCGAGATCCCCTTCAGCGGGCACTGGCCGATGTACTCCAACCCCGTAGCAATGTGGACGGAGATCGCTGGCTTCTACGACCGACACTTCGACCGGGGCCGAAGGTTCCCAGCTAGCCGGTGGCGTCGGTGGGCAGCCGACGCACGACGTACCGCGTGACGCCGCCGTCGCGGAAGTAGACAAGCGTCGCGGTTGGCGCGCCCAGATTCCCCGAGTTCGCTGGGCAATGTTGGGCGCCGGAAGCGCGTCCGTCCGTGGCAGAGCCTCAGGTCGAGGAGTTCGGTCGAGAGGGACCGAGTTTTGACGGGGGGTCGAGATGGCCCGTCCATGAGAAGAGGCATGAAGATCGAATCTGGCGCTTCATGCTTAACGCCACCTAGCGCCCGAGTTAGCGGGTCCGGACGTCCACGCAGCTACTGGGCGGGAATGAACCGACCGCAACGGCAACTACAACCCGCAAGAGGCGGCGGGCCTTCCTGACGCCCTTGCCCGGCCGTTCAGGATCGCGAAATCGACAGCGGCCGACGTCCGCAACCCAGTTCAGAACGCTAGTCATTTACTGGTCGAAAACCTCATCAGACACCGGCCAACGGGGGCACCTGCACGCACATCCCCGCACGGCTCACGGCCAGACTTGTGGCAGGTCGGAGCCGATCCTCGCAAGTGAGAACAGACACCGCCCGCCTGCCTGCTCAACGTCAAGGGGCCGCAGATTCAAATCCTGACCCGGCTGGTGGCTATCAGCCCCGGTGTCAGTTCGTCTTCAGGGCAAGAGCATTCCGCTGCCGCCAGGTCGAAACCACGAAGGCCTGGGCTGTTGCCAAGGCCTTCGTCGACTCGAGACAGCGAGTTCGAGCAATACGTGAGAAGTGACAACAGGTCGTAAGTCAGCTCGAACTGGCTCCTTGCAGGGTGGGCACCTTCGTGCGCTCGCTGCGGACGTTTGCGACTGTCGGCGCCCGTCGGTGGGAGGGCTCGGATTGGGCCCGTTTTCATTCACAATCACCCGCAGCTGGACGCCGACGCCCGGCGCGCGTCCAAACGGCATCGCCGCAGGTCACGGGCTCGTTCGGCCTCATAAGTGCAGGCGACCGCAAAGGATCGCACTTACGCTCAGGTCACGTACGTCTTCCCGATGACCAGCCACACGGAGTGCGTTGCGCTGCTGGAGCCTGCGGATGCTTGCGCGAGGATGCGCGGAAGGGCCTGGTGCCGGCTCGTTGGTCACTTCGTACCGCGCTGACGGCTTTGGCGGCGCCGTCGCCGGGACCGCGGCGGAATGGTGTCAGGCGCGAGGCCATACATCCAGCGAACGGACTCGGGCCCGGTGCTACAAGTGCTGGAGACGCGGCCGGCTCGGGCGACCCCTCGCGTGCTCGACGCCGAACGCGGGTCGCCGAGGGCCCGACGGTGACAGACTCTGTTCGTGGTCGAGCGATTCGGGGCGCGTGCCGGGCACGCTGTCGAGGGGCTGACACCGGGCTACTTCGCGCTCGTGATGGCCACCGGCATCCTCTCCGTGGGCATGCACCTGGAAGGGTTCGACGGCCTGTCGACGGCGCTGCTGGCCGTTTGCTGCACCGCCTTCGTCGTGCTGCTGGCCCTGACCGGCTGGCGGCTGGTCTCCTACCGCAGCGCGGTGGTCGATGACTTCACCGATCCACGCAGGGGGTTCGGGTTCTTCACGTTCGTGGCCGGCACCAACGTGCTCGGGGTTCGCCTCGGCCTTGCGGGCTTCCACGAGGCCACCGCGGTGCTGCTCGCGATTGCGGGCGTGGCCTGGCTGGCTCTGGGCTACGTGGTGCCCTGGACCGCTGTGCTGGGTCGTCAGGAACGCCCGGTGCTCGCGACCGCCAACGGCACCTGGTTCATCTGGGTGGTGGCCAGCCAGTCCGTCGCGGTCGCCGCGGCCACCATCGAGCCGGTCTTCGACTCGGTACGACGCGAGCTCGCCGTGCTGGCGATCATGTCCTGGTCGGTCGGGGTGTTCCTGTACGCCGCGGCGGGACTGCTGGTCGCCTTGCGGCTGATGCTCTACGAGTTCGGCCCCGAGGAGCTCACCCCTCCGTACTGGGTCTCGATGGGGGCCCTGGCCATCACCGTGCTGGCCGGCGCCCGGATCGTGGAGATGGCCGATGCGCCGATGGTCACCGTGACCCGGGACCTGATTGCCGGACTGGCGGTGGTGTTCTGGGCGTTTGCGACCTGGCTGATCCCGGTGCTGGTGGCCGCGGGCTGGTGGCGTCACGTCCGCCGGCGGGTGCCGCTGCGGTATGAGGCGACGCTGTGGAGCATCATCTTCCCGCTCGGCATGTACGCCGTTGCCGGGATCTACCTGGGCCGGGCCGACGATCTGCCGGTGGTGGAAGGCGTGGGCCGCGCCGAGCTGTGGGTGGCGTTCGCCGCGTGCGTGCTGGTCTTTGCGGCGATGGTCGTGCATGTGGTCCGCACGGTCCTCGCGTCCACCACGAGCCGGCCGCCGATCACTCGGGAGGCCCGGCTCAAGGGGTGACCCGGAACATCCCGTGGGCGCCGCGCTCGGCGTCGATCATCAGGTGTGAGACGAACGGGTAGTCGCCCGGTTCGGGGAAGGTCAGCTCGACGAACCCGCCCTGGGCAGCTTGCAGGCCGAGGCTCTGCGCACCGCCCTCTCCGCGGCGCAGCAGGTAGGCGCCTTCGGCGTAGGTGGTGTCGAACTGACCACCGACCACGTGGAACGAGGTCGGCCGGTTGGGGCCGGCGTCGAGGACCCAGATGCGGACCCGTTCCCCGACCCGCGCCGTCAGGGGGGCGTGGTCGTACTGGTTGGCGAACCCGTTGAAGACGACCAGGTCGGGATCCTCGGCGGCCAGCTTGGTCACGTCGACCTCCCCACCCTGGTCGCCGAGGTAGAGCTCGGACTGAACCAGCAGGTAGCTGCGGTCGACGCGCGGCAGGTGCGGTGGTTCGATGACGACCGCCCCGAAGAGGCCGTTGGCGATGTGCGCCGACATCGGCATCGTGGAGCAGTGGTACATCCACACCCCGGCGCGGGTGGCGCGGAAGCGGTAGGTCAATGACTGCCCGGGGGAGAGGGTGCGCATCGGACGTTGCGGGGCGAGGGTGCCGGCGTGGAAGTCGATCGAGTGGCCGACCGACCCGTCGTTGACCAGGGTGATCTCGAACCGGTCCCCGACCCGACCGTGCAGCACCGGGCCGGGGGCGGTGCCGTCGTAGGTCCACAGACGCTGGGTGACCCCGGGGGCAACCTCGCGTACGACGTCGCGGACCACGAACGTGCGCCGTTGCACCCGGCTCTTCGACAACGACGGCAGTGCCGCGTCACGTGCCGCCCAGCCCGGTGACGGTTCGGCCATCAGATCCAGATTGTCTGTGGCCGGGCTGTCGGTGGCTGGGGTGGTCTCGCCCTCGGTAGAGGCGCCGTCGCTGGGCATGTCGCTGGGCATCCCGCCCGGCCCGTGCTGGTGGGTGGCGTGGCCCTCGGACCCCTCAGCAGCGGTGGAAGGTGCCGAACCGGTGACTGTGCCTGTGACGTGGACGGTGAGGACCATGCCCATCTGTTTGTGGCCGATGACCGAGCACCAGCCGTCGAGGTCGCGGCCGACCACTCCGACGTCGACGCGTGCGGCCTGCCCGGGTGCGAGTCGGCCGCTGTCAGCGCCATTGTCGAGGACCAGGTCGTGGACGTCCTCGTCGTCGGTGTTGGTCAACTCGATCACCAGTCGGTCGCCGGCAGGCACCGAGATCGTGGCCGGGGTGAAGCGCATGTCGCGGGCCTCCACCTTCACGGTGGTGGTCTCCCCGGTGGCGACAACCCCGGCCGCCGCCGAGACGGTGTTCCCGGCGCCGATGGCGGCCGGGTCGACCGCGACGCCCGCGGCCACCACCATCGTCACGACGGCCAGCCCACTCACCGCGAGCCCGGCGACCTGGCCCGCCGGCCGAGCGTGCGGCCCTCGCGTGCGCTCCCGGTCGGAAGGAGACGGGTCCGTCTTCGCGCGCCGCGAGGCTCGCACCGCCAGGAGCAGCAACGGCACCGTGGAGGCCAGCGCGAGGAGGACGAGGATCGAGGCGAGCACCCGGACGGTGCTCGGCACCGGCAACGCACAGAGCAGCAGTCCGGCGTTGGTCACCACTAACCGCAGGGGTGCGCCCCGGTCCATGACTGCGTTCGCGACCCGGACCGGCGTCGGGCCGCCGCCGAGGGCGACCGGGACCAGGTAGGACAACGCACCGAGCAGCACCTGGGCAGCAAAGCCCGCGGCCAGGAACGGCGTCAGCCAACCGAACACCTCATCCACGCGCTGCCAGGAGGAAGCCGCCCCGATGCCCACCGCGAGGGTGACCAGGGTGCCCAGCAGCCAGGCGAGCCCGGCCAGCACCGACCAGGCCGGGAACGCGGTCGGCGGTTTGCGGCGCGCGGCGTCAACGAACGCCGGTGCGGTGCACAGGAGCCCGGTCACGTATCCGGCGATCCCGAGGACAACGACGCCACGCAGGCCTAGGGCGGCACCGCCAGCGGTGAGGAGCACCGAGCCGACCAGCACGGGCAGGGCCCGCGCCGAAGCCCGCTCGGCGCCCGCGGCGATCCGGGTGCGCAGCATGGTCGGCCACAGGGTGACCAGCGTGCCGAGCACGGTGAGGCCGACCCAGCCGAGCAGGTTCACCGCGGCATGTGCGACGACCAGGCGGGTGTGCCACGGGTCGCCGAGGCCGCGCGCGAGCGCGGTGCCGAGGCCAGCCCCGACGGGCAGGAAGCACGCCGCGGCCACGTAGTACCTCACCGAGGGTGCGAACCGGGCCGGCAGCGCGGCGCGCAGCTGGCGCAGGATGCTCCAGCCGTGCCACAGGACTGCGAAGCCGACCGCGGTCGCCCCGAGCAAGGTGAGCGGCCAGACATCGGAGGGGACGCCAGCCACCACGAGGATCACGCCGCCGTTGAGCAGCATCAGCCGGCGGTTCTGGCCGCGGCGGTCCTCGTCCGCCGAATGCAGCAGGGCGTCGGTGAAATACCTGCTCCAGACCAGGATGGCGTGACTGACCGCGCCGAGCATGAGCAGGTGGATCATCAGCCAGCGCGGCGCGGGCACGAACGGGTGCACGACCGCGACCAGCGCGGTGGCCGCCAACCAGACCAGCACCGGCAGGTCGCGCAGCGGCCAGAAGCCCCGGCTGCCCTGCCTGCTCGCCACGGCCTTGGTCTCCACGGCCTGCTCAGGACCGCTGCTCACGACCGCTGCTTCGTCGGGCTGCGGTCGCCGCGGACCGTGCATCCGATGGCGACGGCGAGGAACGACAGCACGGCGACGATGTTGAGGACGCCGCCGGTGACCCATGCGCCGTGGCTGCCGAGCGCATCGCCCACCCAGAGCCGCAACGCCAGCGAGGCGTGCAGCAGGACGGCCGGCGCGATGAGCGCCGGGTGGTAGGGCAGTGGTCGGCGCAGCACGGCCGGGAGGATCACCGGGGCGTGGGCCATGATCATCGACAGCGTGAAACCGAGGAACACGGCGTGCAGGAGGGCGTCGTACCGCGTGCCGTCCAGGGCTGGGCCGCCGAGCAGCCAGATGGCGCCGGCGACGCCCAGCCAGGAGTACCCGGCGAGCATGCAGCCGGCCATGTAGCGGGTCAGTCCCGTGGTGTGGATGGTGCGCCTGGCAACGTCGTGGGCGGCGAGCCAGCCGGTCAAGGCAAGCAGGGCGGCCCCGAGCAGGGCGGTCCCGGACCGGGGCCACAGCAGCGCGGCCACCACCCCGCTCACCAGCGCGGAGGCGAGGAGTACCAGGGTGCTGCCGGCCGAGGGGCCCATCGCGATCCGAGCCAGCTCGAGCCGCTCACCGGCGATGGTCAGCACGACGAACCCAACCAGCCACGGCGCCAGGGCTGGTACGGCGGCGCCGCCCAGCCACATTATCGCGGCTCCGAGTGCGAGCACCGCGCCGAGTGCCTGGACCAGGACCGCGTCGTCGCGCTGTCGACGCCACAGCGGCAGGTACAGGCCGACCAGAGCGGCGGCACCGGCCGCGACCAGACCTTGCCCGACCACGAGAGGTGCGGGTGAGAGAAGCACCAGGGCGCCGAGTCCGAGCAACGCCGGCGCGGCGAAGCCGACGGGGCGCCGTAGCGCGACCGCTCGCTCCAGCGCGATCAGGGTGCCGACGAAACCGAGGACCATCAGCATGCCGTGCACCTCGGGCAGCCGTTCGGTCCGCACCGGGGCGGGCACGCCGAGGAGGATCAGGGCTGCGTCGAGGCCGGCCAGCATGGCGATCGCGGCGGGGGCCAGCAACGCGACCCTGGGGACCAGCGGCGCCCCGGTTCTCCGGACTCTGGGGGAGTTGCGCACGCTGCGAGGGCTCAGGGGGCGGGTAGCGGTGCTCATCGGGCCCGCCGCATCAGGTGCAGGCGGCAGGCGCCTGGCTCCGCGAACGGCAGCAGTTCGGTGCCCTCGGGGTCTGCGCCGTACTCCTCCAACGCGCCTTGCGCGAGCCCGAGGTGGACGCCGCAGACCACATCGGGGTACTTGTGGGCCGCCTCCAGCAACGGGCAGCGGGTCAGCCGCACGACCGAGCTGCGGGCATCGGCCTGCGGCGCGAACCCGACCTCGTCCAGCAGGGAGACCACCTCCCGCCTGGCCGCGACCGCACTGGCGGCCGGGCCGGCGCCACGGTCGCGTGCGAGCTCGTGCCCCCACTCCCGCCCGGCGGCGACGGCGTCAGAACTCGGGGAGGTGCTGGTCCGGTGGATTGCCGCCGCCAGTGCCGCAGCCAGTCCGGCGTACTCCGGGGCGGCCGCGGCGTCGCTGCCGATGGCCTCGTAGAGCCAGGCCGGGCGGCCGCGACCGGCCGGCTCCGATGCATGCCGGTGAGCGAGCCCTTGGCGCACCAACGCGTCGAGGTGTTCGCGGACCGTGTTGGCGTGGAGCCCCGAGATCGCGACCAGCGCCGCGAGGGTCGTCGGCTCGCTCTGGGCACGCAGCGTCTCCAGCAGCGCCGCCCGCGACCGGGACAGCGGCGCGTGAGCGCGTCCTGCGCCGGGGCGGGGGCCGTAGCCCGGAGCCGCCCGCAGGGGCATCGAGGGCCGATTATTTTCCACGGACCTGAGTGTAATAAAATCCTGGCGAACCTGCCAAACCAGCCTAGTGAAGGAGACCGGACATGTCCGAACTCGTCATCGCCTCGAGCGAGGCCGACGCCAACGCCGCCGAGGCGGTCGTGCAGCACCACGCGGTCATGGCAGGTGCCTTGAGCTTGCGCACCGAGGCGCTGATTGCGGCCGCCTCCACACTGGACACCGAAGCGGCCGAGCAGGCGCGCCGTGACCTGGTGGGCTGGTGCGAGCGCGAGCTGCTGCCGCATGCCCTGGCCGAGGAACACGCGATGTACCCCCCGGCGCAGGCCACCGTGGAGGGGCGGCTGCTGGTCGAAGCGATGCTCGTCGAGCACGAGATCCTCACTCGGTTGCTGCGCGAGGTGGCCGACGCGGCGGACCTGCTGCGCGCAGCAGCCTCGGCCGCGGCGCTGCGTGCGGTCTTCGACTCCCACCTGACGAAGGAGAACGACCTGGTGGTGCCGCTGCTGGCCCGCACCCCAGGCGTCTCTCTGCATCAGGTACTGGGTGGGATGCACGAGCTCCTCGGCGATGCGGCCGAAGCCGCAGGCTCAGACGAGGGGAGTGCCGGTTGCGGCGGGCACACCTGCTCCTGCGGCGAGGTGGACGGCCCGGGGTACCCCGAGCTGGACGTGCGGTCGATTCCGCACGCGATCCGGCACGCGACGATCTTCGGGGCGCTGGAGTCGGTGCGACCCGGGGCCGGTCTGGAGCTGGTCGCGCCCCACGACCCGCTGCCGCTGCTGGACCAGGTGGACCAGCGCTGGCCCGGGGCCTTCTCGGTGACCTATGGCGAGCGAGGACCTGAGGCATGGCGTCTCAGCTTGGTGCGCACCGATGCATGAGCGTGTCCCCGTTGGCAACAGCAGCAACATCGACCATGGTGGAGATCGTGACGAGGTCGGGAGGACGACGACGATGACCGCGCGGACACCTGCGTCGCGGGGGGCCGACCAACCTGACCAGCCTGCGCGCGGGGCGGTTGGTTCGCCGTGGCTGATGCTGGCCATGGCGACCTTGGGGTTCGCGGTCAACTTCTGGGCCTGGGCGCTGATCAGCCCGCTCGGCCCGCTGTTTCGCGACCAGGGGAGCCTCGGTTCGCTGAGCGAGTCCGATGTGGCACTGCTGGTCGCGGTGCCCGTGATCGTGGGCTCCCTGGGCCGGATCGTGGTCGGTGCCCTGACCGACCGGTTCGGCGGCCGGCTGATGTTCCCGATCATCTCGGGCATCACCATCATCCCGATCCTGTTCATCGCCTTCGTCGCCCTCGACTCCTACGCGCTGCTGCTGGTCGGTGGGTTCTTCCTCGGCATCGCCGGCACCGCGTTCGCCGTCGGTGTGCCGTTCGTGAACGCGTGGTTCCCACCCGAGCGCCGCGGCCTGGCGATCGGCATCTTCGGCGCCGGCATGGGCGGCACCGCGATCAGCGCCTTGACCACGGTGAAGCTGTTCACCAACGTGGGCGAGAAGGCGCCGTTCCTGATCACCGCCGCAGCGCTCTCGGTCTACGCGGTCGCCGCCTGGCTGGTCCTGCGCGACGCCCCTGGCCGGACAGTCCCGACCACGCCGCTGCTGACCCGGCTCTCGGCCAACGCCCGGCTGCCGGTCACCTGGCAGGCATGCGTCCTCTACGCAGTCGCCTTCGGGGGCTACGTCGCCTTCTCGGTCTACCTCCCGGCCTACCTCAAGACCGACTACGCCCTGACCCCAGCCGACGCCGCCAACCGGATGGCGGGGTTCGTCGTGGTGGCGGTGATCATGCGTCCCGTCGGCGGCTGGCTCTCGGACCGAATCGGCCCGATCCCCGTCCTGGCCGCCGGCTTCGCCGTCGTCGCGGTCGGAGCCGGGGTCGCCGCGACCCGTCCCCTGCTCGAACATGTCGGGACCGTCGCCTTCCTGGCCATGGCCGCGGCACTGGGCTCGGGTAGCGGCGCCACCTTCGCCCTGATCGCGAAGGTGACCGATCCCTCCCGGGTGGGTGGGGTGACCGGCCTGGTCGGCGCCGCCGGCGGGCTCGGCGGGTTCGTCCCACCGCTGATCATGGGCTACGTCTACGGCCGCACCGACTCCTATTCGATCGGACTCTGGCTGCTGTCGATCACCGCGGCGCTCACGCTGATCCTGACCGTGACCGTGGTGCGTCGTACTGAACGCGCGCACGACACCGCCGCGGCTCAACCCAGACCGGCCGCTCGGTAACGTCCATCGAAGCCCCCGTCCCCGACGTCAGGATGAGCTCGTGAGCACAGAGGTCCAACCCGAAGGACAGCGCAACGGTCACGAGGTCGGCCTCGACGGAGGGCTCAGCGACGCGCTGGTGCGCACCAGACGCTTCTTCACCACGGGCGTGGTCTCCGAGGACCTGCGCACCCTGACCAAGAAGGGCGGACGTCAGGCCGACGACTTCTACCGGGACCGGTGGAGCCACGACAAGGTGGTGCGCTCGACCCACGGGGTCAACTGCACCGGGTCGTGCTCGTGGAAGGTCTACGTCAAGGACGGGATCATCACCTGGGAGACCCAGCAGACCGACTACCCGTCGGTCGGCCCGGACTCCCCGGAGTACGAGCCTCGGGGTTGCCCGCGCGGCGCCGCCTTCTCTTGGTACACCTACTCCCCGACCCGGGTCCGCTACCCGTACGTGCGCGGAGTGCTGCTGCAGATGTACCGCGAGGCCAAGTCCCAGCACGACGGCGACCCGGTCAAGGCCTGGGCCCACATCGTCGACAACCCCCAGCGCGCGAAGGCCTACAAGTCCGCGCGCGGCAAGGGCGGCCTGGTCCGCGCGACCTGGGACGAGGCCACCGAGATGGTCGCGGCCGCCTACGTCCACACGATCAATAAGTGGGGGCCGGACCGGGTCGCCGGCTTCTCGCCGATCCCGGCGATGTCGATGGTCTCCCACGCGTCGGGCGCCCGCTTCACCTCGCTGGTCGGCGGCTCGATGCTGTCGTTCTACGACTGGTACGCCGACCTGCCGGTCGCCTCGCCGCAGGTGTTCGGCGACCAGACCGACGTCCCCGAGTCCGGCGACTGGTGGGACGCCGGCTACCTGGTCATGTGGGGCTCCAACGTGCCGGTCACCCGGACCCCCGACGCGCACTGGATGACCGAGGCGCGCTACCGCGGCCAG
>DATDAP010000663.1:0-3076 GCA_036525335.1 Microlunatus sp.
GGTCCCGTCGGGGTGTGGTCGGGCGTTCCGAGCGGAGCGGAGCGCCAGCGGAGCGCAGCGAGGTGGGCGGGACGGGACCTGTGTCGACCGGACACGGAGCCAGCCAGCGAGAACAACATCATCGATCCACCCCACCCATCACCGGGTCCAACGACGCGACCGCCACCACCACGTCGGACACCATGGCGCCCTCACACAACGCCGGCATCGCCTGCAGATTGACGAAGCTGGGGTCACGGAAGTGCGCCCGGAACGGGCGGGTGCCGCCGTCGGAGACGACGTGGGCACCGAGCTCGCCGCGGGGACTCTCGATCGGCACGTACGCCTGACCCGGCGGGACCCGGAAGCCTTCGGTGACGAGCTTGAAGTGATGGATCAGCGCCTCCATCGACTCGCCCATGATGTGCTTGAGGTGCTCGTTGGAGTTGCCCATCCCGTCGCTGCCGACGGACAGCTGCGCCGGCCAGGCGATCTTGCCGTCGGCGACCATGATCGGGTCACCCTCCATCTTCTCCAGCCGTCCGATGCACTGCTCGATGATCTTGACGCTCTCCCACATCTCGTTCAGCCGGATCCGGAACCGCCCGTACGCGTCGCGGGTGTCCCAGGTCTGGACCTCGAAGTCGTACGTCTCGTAGCCGCAGTAGGGCTGCTTCTTGCGCAGGTCCCAGTCGTAGCCGGTCGAGCGCAGGGTCGGACCGCTGATCCCCAGAGCCAGGCAGCCGGCCAGATCGAGGTGTCCCACGCCGGACAGCCGGCCGATGAAGATCGGGTTGGCGTTGCAGAAGTCGGCGTACTCCGGCAGATGCTTCTTCAACCAGGACACGAGATCGCGCAGGTGGGGCAGAGCGTTCGGCGGCAGGTCCTGAGCCACCCCGCCGGGCCGGATGTAGGCGTGGTTCATCCGCAACCCGGTGATCAGCTCGAGCGAGTCCAGCACCTTCTCGCGCTCGCGGAACCCGATGGTCATCACCGTCAGCGCCCCGATCTCCATGCCGCCGGTGGCGATGCAGACCAGGTGCGAGGAGATCCGGTTGAGCTCCATCATCAGCACCCGGATGACGTTCGCCTTCTCCGGGATCTGGTCCTCGATGTCGAGCAGCCGCTCGACCCCGAGGCAGTAGGTCGTCTCGTTGTGCAGCGGGGACAGGTAGTCCATCCGGGTGCAGAACGTCACGCCCTGGGTCCAGGTGCGGAACTCCATGTTCTTCTCGATGCCCGTGTGCAGGTAGCCGATGCCGCAACGGGCCTCGGTGACCGACTCACCCTCCATCTCCAAGATCAACCGCAGCACGCCGTGGGTGGACGGATGCTGAGGTCCCATGTTGACCACGATCCGCTCGTCACCCCGCTCCGCCTGCTCGGCGACGAGGGCGTCCCAGTCCTGACCCGTGACGGTGTAGACGTGCCCCTCGGCGTCCTCGGTGAAGGCGCCGTAAGGGTCTGTGGTCGTACTCATGAGTGGAGCCTCTCGGCAGTGCGAATCCGTTCCGGACCGACGTTCTCGCTCGGGTTCGAGTCTCCTGCGCTAGTTGCAACCCGAGCAAGGAGCAGGATCCCGAGCGAGAAGCCGGAATCGGCCCCGGGCTGGAGAGATCGACCGACCGCCCTCACGAGTAGCTCCTCCGCTCGTCCGGGGGCGGGATCGTGGCGCCCTTGTACTCGACCGGGATGCCGCCGAGGGGGTAGTCCTTGCGCTGCGGGTGGCCCGGCCAGTCGTCGGGCATCAAGATCCGGGTCAGGGCCGGGTGACCGTCGAAGACGATCCCGAAGAAGTCCCAGGTCTCCCGCTCGTGCCAGTCGGCGGTCGGGTAGGTCGGGACCACCGACGGGATGTGCGGATCGCTGTCGGGGCAGGAGACCTCGAGCCGGATCCGACGGTTGTGGGTCATCGACTGCAGGTGGTACACCGCGTGCAGCTCCGCGCCCTTGTCCGCCGGATAGTGCACCCCGGAGACGCTGCTGCAGAACTCGAACCTCAGGTGGGCATCGTCCCGCAGCTGCTGCGCCAGGGTGGCCAGGTGCTCGCGGGCGACGTGAAAAGTGATCTCGCCGCGGTGGACGACGACCTTGGTGATCACGTCGGAGTAGCTAGGGAGGACCTGGCCGATCCGGTCGTTGACCTGGTCCCACCACCCTCCGTACGGGGGCAGTGATGCGGCCGGGAACTCAATCGTCCGGGTCAGACCCCCGTAGCCGGAGGTGTCGCCGGTGCCGTGCACGCCGAACATGCCCTGCCGGGTCTCGATCACCTCGGCGCTGGAACCCGAGCGCTCGACGGCGCCCTCGGCGGTCCCCTCTGCGGCCTCGGTGTCGTCGCTGGCCACGTCCGCCGGAGCTCCGGTGGTCGACTCCGACTTCGTCCCCGCATCGGGGGCGGACTCACCGTCGGGCACGGCACCCTTGATCGGCGCCTTGGCGTCCGACTCGGTGTGCGGCCCGGTCGGTTCGCCGGGAACGGCGCCTGGTCCGGTTCCGCTCGGCGCGTCACTCACCGGAGCAGACCCTTCAGCTCGTGGGCGGCCGGCGCCTCCAGCTGGCGCGCCTCGGCGGCCTCGTCGGCGGCGACCGCGTTCAGGCCGACCGGCAGGTGGGCGACCTTCTCGCGCAGCTTGAACATCGCGTCGATCAGCATGTCCGGGCGCGGTGGGCAGCCGGGCAGGTACATGTCCACCGGCACCACGTGGTCGACACCCTGGACGATCGCATAGTTGTTGAACATGCCGCCGGTGCTGGCGCAGACACCCATCGCGAGCACCCACTTGGGGTTGGGCATCTGGTCGTAGATCTGCCGCAGCACCGGCGCCATCTTCTGGCTGACCCGACCGGCCACGATCATCAGATCGGCCTGGCGCGGGGAGGCCCGGAAGACCTCCTGGCCCCAACGACCGGAGTCGTAGCGCGGCGCACCGTACGTCATCATCTCGATCGCGCAGCAGGCGAGCCCGAAGGTCGCCGGCCAGAACGAGGCACTCCGCATGTAACCGAACAGACCCTCCATCGTCGTCAACAGCACGCCGGTGGGGAGCTTTTCCTCAACACCCATGGTGATCTCCTTCCCGGGGGTAGGTCTGGA
>DATDAP010000664.1:0-5349 GCA_036525335.1 Microlunatus sp.
TGTGCCTGGGAGGTCTTGGTGATCATGGTGCAGAACGCGGTGGACGCCGACCGGGTGGGGGCGGCGACGGCGATGAACGGCTTCACCCGGGAGATCGGCGTGCTGCTGGGCTCGGCCTGTGCCGGCGGCATGATCACCACCCGGTTGAGTGACGGCGCGTCGGCCGGGACCGCCTTCGGTCCAGTCTTCGCAGCCCTGGCGATCGTGGCGATGACCGGAGGGGCGGTGCTGTTGGCCGTGCCCCGTCTGCCGCTGTCGACAGCCCCACCGGCCACCGCCCGCGAGCTGGTGCAGCGATGAGGTTCTCGGTGGTGGTGCCGGCCTTCAACGAGGCTGTGGCACTCCCCGCGGCGCTGGCCTCTCTGTGCCGACAGGACGTGGACGACGCCTTCGAGATCATCGTGGTGGACAACGGCAGCGATGACGACACCGCGGAGATCGCCCGCTCGTACGGGGCTCGGGTCGTGACGGAGCCGCGTCGCGGGGTCTGTGACGCCCGGCAGGCGGGGGTCGATGCTGCCCTCGGCGAGTTCGTCGTGTCGACCGACGCCGACACCACTCATCCGGGGGACTGGCTACGGCGGATCGACGGGGTGCTGCTGGCCAGGCCGGATGCGGTGGCGACCGCCGGGCCCTGTCGCTACGCCGACCCACCCTGGTGGGGGCGGGTGTTTCCGGTGGTGGGGTTCGCCGTGGTGGGCCTGGTGGCCCGACTGCGCGGACGTCCCTCCTACCTGACGGCCACGAACGTGGCCTTCCGCCGGCAGGGCTTCCCCGGCTACGACACCCGGCTCACGCAGGGCGGTGACGAGGTCGATCTGCTCCGTCGGCTGGTGGCGCTGGGACCGGTGATCTGGGACGCCGGCAACGTGGTCAGCACCTCGGCCCGGCGCTTCCGGCTCGGCTTCCTGCACACGCTCGTCATCTCGTACGGCTACTACTACGGGCTGTCGACGGTGGTGAACCGGGTCGCCGGGCGTCGGGTGATCGGTGTGGCGCCCGCGGTGCGGTCCGACCCGTCCGAGGTCCGCGTCCACTAGCGTTACGGGGAGCCGATCCCTGGGGAGCCCGAAATGTTCCAGACACCGCCCGCCACCACCACCCCCGTGGGCACTCCATGATCGCGACGGTGCTCGTCTACGCGGTGATCTTCGTGATCAACATCGTGGCGCTGGGGTTGGTGCCGGAGCGGCGGCGGCCGTCGTCGGCGATGGCCTGGTTGTTGTTGATCTTCTTCCTGCCGGGGATCGGGTTGTTGTTGTTCCTGCTGATCGGCAGCCCTTTCGTGCCGAAGAAGCGCCGGGACGAGCAGCGGGTCGCGGGGGAGCTGATCCAGAGCGGTCTGGCCACCGTGCCCGCGTTGCCCGCGTCACCGGATCGTCCGGGCTGGCTGGACTCGGTGATGGTGTTGAACCGGCGGCTGGGTTGGCTGCCGAGCACCCAGAACAACACGGCGGTGCTGTACAGCAACTACGAGGAGTCGATCCAGGCGAAGGCGGACCTGGTCCGGACCGCGGAGCGATTCGTGCACGTCGAGTACTTCATGATGTGCCGGGACGCGACCACCGAGGACTTCTTCGCCGCCCTGCTGGAGGTCGCGGAGCGGGGGGTGAAAGTGCGGGTGCTGTTCGATCACATGTCGACGTTCGGGCTGCCCGGCCACAAGGAGCTGTTGGCCACCTTCGACCGGGTGGGGATCGAGTGGCGGCCGATGTTGCCGATCCAGCCGTTGAAGGGGGAGTGGCGCCGTCCAGATCTGCGGAACCATCGCAAGATCGTGGTCGTCGACGGCCGGACGGGTTTTGTCGGGTCGCAGAACATGATCGTGTCCAGCTATCACAAGAAGAAGCTGGAGGCGGCCGGTCGGCAGTGGCGGGAGCTGACCACCAGGGTCGAGGGTCCGGTGGTGCAGACCCTGAACCTGGTGTTCGCCTCGGACTGGTTCATCGAGACCAAGGAGCGGCTCGGCGACTACGTGCAGCCGGTGCCGTTCCCTGCTGATCATGGGGACCTCACCTGTCAGATCGTGCCGAGTGGTCCGGGGTTCCCGGATGAGAACAACCTGCGGTTGTTCAACACGTTGATCTACGGGGCGCAGCACCGGTTGTCGATCACCAGCCCGTACTTCGTGCCGGATGACTCGTTGTTGTACGCGATCACCACCGCGGCGCAACGGGGTGTGGCGGTGGAGCTGTTCGTCAGCGAGAAGGGCGAGCAGTTCATGGTGAGCCACGCACAGTGCTCCTACTACCGGTTCTTGTTGGAGGCGGGGGTGCGGATCTTCCAGTACCCATATCCGTACGTGCTGCATGCCAAGCACTTCTCCGTCGACGACCACACGGCGGTGATCGGCTCGTCCAACATGGACATCCGCTCGTTCAACCTGGATTTCGAGGTGTCGATGATGTGCACCGGTCCCTCGTTCGTGACCGCGATGCGGGAGGTCGAGGACATGTACCGGTCGCTGTCGAAGGAGCTGACCCTGCAGGAGTGGAACAAACGCCCCATCACCCAGCGCTGGCTCGACAACGTCATGCGGTTGACCTCCGCCGTGCAGTGAGGCTGCGTCCAGAGCCTCACGAGCTGATCAGGTCGTACACGGTCGCACCGCCCACCGTGGTCGGCGTGTAGGTGGCCTCGACCCTGGCGACGGTCCAGGCCGCGGCACCCGTCGATGCCCCGATCGCGCCGATCAGCAGCGCGGCGACTGCGAACCGCCGCAACCGTCCCGTCGCCAAGGCCAGCACGCCCGCGCCGAGCACACCGGTGCCGAGCATCAGCCAGCGCACCCACGACAGCCCACCGTCGGCGTCGCGGCCCATCAGGTAGGTGCCCCAGATCGCGGTCACCAGGATCATCCCGGCCAGTGCGAAGCGGGCCGGGTCGCGGTCCGGTCGCCGCCAGAGGGCGACCCCGGCCGTGCCGATCAGGCCACCGATGGCGGGCGCGAGAACGACGGCGTAGTAGGGGTGGATGGTGCCGTCCATGAACGAGAAGACGAGCGCCGTGGCCACCAGCCAACCCCCCCACACGATCCCGGAGGCCCGGATCCGATCGGTCCGCGGGGCGCGGCCGGCGAGCACGAAGATCGCGATCAGACCGAACAGAGCGGTGGGGATGAACCAGGAGATCTCGCCGCCGAAGCCGGTGTTTCCCCCGCCCATCCCACCGCCGCCGCCACCGTTGCCGGCTCCGCCCAGGATGCGGCCCAGGCCGTTGTAGCCCACGGCCAGCTCCCACAGGGAGTTGTTCTCCGAGCCGCCGATGTACGGTCGCGCGGCGACCGGCCAGAGGGCCACCAGGGCGACGAACCAGCCCGCGGAGATGATCATCGAGACCACCGCGGCGGAGAGGTGCAGCAGTCGGGAACCGCAGCCGCAGCGGGGAGGCGATCAAGTAGACGAGTCCGAGCGCGGGAAGCACCAGGAAGCCCGCGGCCATCTTGGCCAGGAAGGCGAATCCGATCGCCGCTCCGGCCACGACCATCCAGCCCAGGGCCGAGTGTGACGAGCGGGCCGTCCGGCCCGTCGTCGACAGCCGGCCGTGGCCGGCGTCGATCGCCCGGACCACGGCGTACGCGCCCAGAGTCATCAAGAAGACCAACAGGGCGTCCGGATCGTTGAACCGGACGATCAAGGCCGCGACGGGGGTCAGCATGACCACCGCTCCGGCGATCAGGCCGGCCGCGTCGCCCAGCCAGCGGCGTACGGTCGCCCAGGTCAACGCCACCGTGCCGACCCCGAGCAGCGCCTGCGGGAGCAGCATCGAGAACGAGGAAACCGAACAGCCGCGCGGACAGCACCATCAGCCACAGCGCACCGGGGGGCTTGTCGACGGTGATCGCGTTGCCTGGTTCGAGCGAGCCGAAGATCCAGGCCGTCACCGACTCCGTCCCGGACTTGACCGCCGCGGCGTAGAAGGAGTTGGCGTCACCGGAGTTCGTCAGGTCGCTCAGATACAGCACCGAGGTCGCGACCAGCAGCACGCCCAGACCGACGATCGGCCAGCGGCGTGACCGTGGTGGCTCGGTCGCCGGTGCGGGGGCGTCCGGGGCGGGGGCAGCAATGGTCGTGACCATGTCGTCAGCGTGCGGTGGCGGCCTGTGCCGGCCACTCGCTGAGCCTGTGCCTCGTCTGTGACCTTGCGGACCGGAGCTCGGAGCCGGGTCCTGAGGCGGAGCCGGATCAACGGGCAGAGTGCGCGGCTCTAGGGTGAGTCCATTGGCCTGGAGGGATGAGGAGTCCGACCTTGACCGTCACCGTGCACACCAGCTTCGTCCACCCGTTCAGTCAGCCGGGTGGCGACGTGGCCGTGCTCGGCGGCAAGGGCGAGTCCCTGGTCCGGCTCACCGAGGCCGGCTTCAACGTGCCGGACGGCTTCTGTCTGACCACTGACGCGTACGCCGCCTTCGTGGCCGCCAACGGTCTCGGGCCGGTGATCAGCGAGCTGACCCGACGGCTCGACCACCGCGACGTCGCCGCGGCCGAGCGGGTGTCCGGCATCATCACCACCGGCTTCGAGGCCGGCGATCTACCCTCCACCGTGGTCAACCAGATCCGCGAGGGGTATGCGGCGCTCGGTTACGGCCGTGTCGCGGTCCGCTCGTCGGCCACCGCGGAAGACCTGCCGACCGGCTCGTTCGCCGGCCAGCAGGAGAGCTTCCTGGACATCGGGGACACCGCCTCCCTGGTGGATGCCGTCCGTCGTTGCTGGGCGTCGGCGTGGTCGGCGAGGGCGTTGGTCTACCGGGTTCGGCAGGGCATCGCCGCTGCGGACGTCGCGGTCGCGGTGGTCGTGCAGCGGATGGTCAACGCGCAGGCGTCCGGCGTGATGTTCACCGTCGACCCCGTCAGCGGCCTGGACAGCGCCATCACCATCAACTCGGCCTGGGGCCTGGGCGAGGCGATCGTGGGTGGCGAGGTCACGCCCGACACGGTGGTGATCGATCGACGCTCCGGCCGGGTGACCAGACAGCGCACCGGGACCAAGACCGTGATGACCGTGCGATCAACCGGGGGTACCGCCCTCGTCCCCGTACCGGAGAAGCTGCGCCACCGGCCCAGCCTGTCCAAGGCGGAGGCGCTGCGGCTGGCCCGGCTCGGCCGGCGGATCGAGGCTGTCTTCCAGCAGCCGGTGGACATCGAGTGGTGCCGGACCGAGACAGAGCTGTTCATCCTGCAGGCCCGGCCGGTGACCACCGGACGCCGCGCCGATCCGTGGAACGACAGCTACCGCGGCGACTTCCTGTGGACCAACACCAACGTCGGCGAAGCGATCCCCGACGTGATGACGCCGGCCACCTGGTCGATGGTGCAGGTCTTCCTGCACGACGCGATGGCCACGGCCTCC
>DATDAP010000665.1:0-4711 GCA_036525335.1 Microlunatus sp.
GCCGGGTTCGCCGAGCTGCTGAACGCCGACTTCGTCGCCGGGGAAGGGTTCCGGGCCGTCGTCGATGCCGACCCGATGGCGGAGAGGATCCTCGGCCACGCCCGCATCGTGGAGAACGCGGTGCTGGGGGCGGGCATCCACGCCTGCGGTGTCGTCGTGTCCGGTGAGCCGCTGACCGAGCTGGTGCCGATGCGCAAGGACCGTTCCGGCGCCTACAAGGATCTGCCGCCTGAGCAGCAGCCGTGGGTGACCGACTGGGACGGCAAGGACACCGAGGCATTCGGGCTGTTGAAGCTGGACGCACTGTTCCTGCGATCGCTGGACGTCCTGGCCGAGACGTCCCGGATCATCGGTGAGACGACCGGTGAGCACGTCGACTTCGACGCTTTCATCGACGCCGACGACCTTTCCGACCCGAAGGTTGCCGCCGCGTTCGACCTGCTGCAGGAGGGCCGCACATCTGCGATCTTCCAGATGGAGAGCGGCGGCATGCGCGACCTGCTTGTCGGCGCCGGGCCAACCAGTCTCAAGGACCTGTCCGCGATCTCGGCCCTGTACCGGCCCGGTCCCCTGTCGGCGGGCATGGCCGAACGGTACGTAGAGCTCCGCAACGGCGGCAGGGACGTCGACTACGGCATCTATACCGACGACCCGGTCGAGCAGGAATGGCTGGACTCGATCCTCGGAGCCACCTCTGGCTTGTGCCTCTACCAGGAGCAATCGATGCTGCTTGGCACCGTGGTGGCTGGGTTCGACGCCGGGGGGCGGGCGAAGCTGCGCCGGGCCATCGGCAAGAAGAAGGCGGACCTGATGGCCGAGGTCGGCAAGGCGTTCCTCGATGGCGCGAGCAAGGAGTTCCGGGACGCCGACGGCGACGTCGTCTCACCCGCCTTCTCCCGCGCCACCGCCGAGCGTCTGTGGGACATGTTGAAGGGGTCCGCGGAGTACCAGTTCAACAGGTGCTTGACCGGCGACACGGTCTTGAACACCGGCGGAACGGGAACCTGGACGATCGGCGACCTGTACGCCCGGATCGAGTCATGCCGGGCCGGTCCCTCACCTGACGGCCTGTGCCGCTTCGACGGTCGGCGTGCGCGGCCGCGGTCCGGCAGGTGCAATGTCTGTGAATCGTGGTGGCACAAGTTCTCTCACCCGGACCGCGGCCTCACCATTCTCGCCTACGACTTCGCCGATAACCGTATCCGGCCCAAACGGGTAAGGACGGTCCACTTCAACGGCTTCCGGCCTGTTGTCGAGATCAGCCTGTCCGACGGCCGGACGGTGAAGGCGACACGGAACCACCGGTTCCTCACGCGGGAGGGTTGGCGTCAGGTGGACGAGCTGGTTGTCGGCGAGCCGCTGGTCATCAACGGTGGGTACGAGAAGCAGATCAGCGTCCCGGACGAGAGACGGACGACCTCGGGCCCACGCCAGTGCGTAGGGCTGGTCTGGGGCCGGGGCGACGAGAATCTCGGCTTCGTTGACGGCGGCTACGTTGCGCTACAGAGTTGGACTCAGCAGAGCACAGATGCTGGCCGTCGTGAGTGCGTGGTCTGCGGCACGACCGAGGGCCGACTGGAGCGAGCCCATCTGGACGGCAACCGACGGCACAACACCGAGGTGAACCTTGCCTGGATGTGCGTCTCGCACCACAAGCAGCACGACTACCGAACCAACGGTCGTCGGCGGCGGTGGCAGAAGGGCCACATCCCGGCTGTCGCGGAGATTGTCTCGATCACACGTTGCGGTGTGGAACCGGTCTACGACGTCGAGATGGACGATGCCAACCACAGCTTCATCGCCAACGGCATCGTCAGTCACAACTCTCACTCGCAGGCCTACGCCAAGGTCACGTTCCTGACCGCGTACGCGAAGGCGAACTGGCCGGCGCAGACCGCGGCTGCGGTGTTGGCTTGCACCGACGACGACGAGAAGCGGCGCCGGGTGCTGCTGGACCTGGCCGCCGATGGCATCGAGGTCGCACCGCCGGACATCAACCAGGGACGCGCCACCACCTCGGTCGGGAAAGACGGCCGGCTTCGGCTCGGCCTGGCAGAGATCCGTGACGTCGGCAAGGCGGCCGACCTGCTGATCATGGAGCGGGAGGCGAACAGGCCTTTCCGGTCGCTGCTGGACCTGACGAGGCGCATGTCCGGAACAGGGTGCAACGTGAAGGTGTTCGAGGCGCTAATCGAGGCGGGCGCGCTCGACTCGTTCGGTCCGCGGCTGGGCCTGATGATGGCGGTACGGGCCGACCGGGACCTGTCGATCGACGCCGAGTGGGGCGGCCTGGAACGCTCCGAGCGGCAGCGATACCGATTGGGTGTCCGAGTTGGCCAGCACCCGCTGACCCCGCATCGACAGGCCCTGCGGAACTGGCAGTCGTTCGACGGCGAGCACCGGGAGACGGGCGAGCCCCTCGGCCGGCACGCGATGGGGGTTGCCAAGATGCGCCGCACCAACCTGGACCGCAAGGGCAGCAACGTGCTGGTCGCCGGGGTGCTGACCCGCTGGGAGCAGAGCACCGGCAACCACGGCGCGTCTGTCCGGTTCGACTTGGAGGGCTCGGACGGTTCATGGGTTGAGGGGGTGATGTGGACCAAGCAGCTGACCTGGCTGCTGCGCCACGGCGGCGTACCACCGCTTGGCTCGGTGGTCGCGGTCGACGGGTGGGCGACCCGGCGCACCATCCAGGTACGCGCGGGCACCGATGGGTCCGACATCGACGCCCGTGACCATGACTCCAACGAGCGGGTCACCGAGATCGAGGTGCTGCGGTTACGGGCCGACTCGATCGAGGTGATCGACCTCCTTGAGGTGAAGCGAGTCGACTTGAACCCTGCCCCGGCGCGGATCTGCATCGCCGACGCCGCCGAGCGTGGCCGCCATATTCTGGCAGCCGGCAACCTGTCGAAACGGCGGAGGAAGAAGCCCGCGGGTCCGTCGGCACGACCCGTCGGTCCCGCTGCGTCCTTCGATGCCCGCGGGAACGACTCGGCCGCCCGGGTGGTGCTCGTCACGATGAACGGGCGCAACCTGACCCCGCACGGCGCATCGTCAAGGGACGGCGTGATGATGGCCCGCACCACCAAGAGCTTCGTTGGCAGGAATACGGCACTGGCCCCCGTCTTGAAGAAGGCCGGCTCGGCGAGCGGCCTGGTGTATCGGACGACGGCCCGCACCGGCGAGCAGCTGTACGCCCTCGCCGTCGACGGTAGAGACCTGCCCCGCAACTGGTGGCGGACCGTTTTCGAGGTGCTGGACGGGCTGGAGTTCGGCCCGAGCGTGACCGTCGAGCAGACCGTCGTCCAGATCTCCACCCGCCAACTGGACCGGGCAGCACTCGACCCTTCGGCTCGGGCCGCCGACGACACCGCCCCGATGCAACCGGCGTTGCCGCTGCCGGCGTGAGACCGGCGTCGGTGCAGACGTCGCAGAACGTCTCGGTGCCGCACACGTAGGGGAGGAAGGCAAGCCCGCCTCACACCGGTGCGTCGGAGGACCCGGCGACCAGGTGACACCAAGCCCACCCGTGGCTCATGCAGAAAGGCCCACCGTGAACAACGTGGTCTTTGTCGGTAACCTCGCCGCCGACCCGAAGCTCATCACCAGCAAGGCTGGTTCTGAGCGTGCCGTGTTCTCTCTCGCGCTCGACGAGTACAACCGTGAGGAGGACACCCCGCCGACCTACGTCGACGTCACCGTCTTCTCGGGCAAGAAGGACGCCTTCGCCCGCAATGTCGCCGAGTCCCTGACGAAGGGCAAGCGCGTCATCGTCACCGGCCGCGCCACCACCTACAAGGTGGAGGCCGAGGTTGACGGCGAGTCCAAGAACATCACCAAGACCTCCTTCATCGCCACCGGGGTCGCCCCCGATCTTCGTTGGCAGACAGCGAAGATCACCAAGGTCAGCGCCGACCGTGACGAGGACGACGCCGACGAACGTCCGGCTCGCCGATCCGGCCGGTCCGGCGACGCAGATGACGAGAAACCGGCCCGCCGGTCCAGACGCTCCACGGCCAAAGACGAGGACGACGACTTCTAGGTCGCCGCCACCACCCAGATCCCGCCCAGCGGGAGCGATCCCCCAACCCGGACCCCCGGCTCTCCCAAGAGCTGGGGGTCCGACACGTGTCCGCCTTGGGCTCGACTCACCGCACACCTGTCTACGGAAGGCCGGTGCGCTCACCCCACGCAGCTCGATGGAAGGAAGTCGGTCGGACGATGATCCGGACTTTGGTCTTGTCGCTGAGGGCCGTCGCCGTGCTGGCGCTGCTGATCGTCGTGGGCGCTGCCGCAGGCGGCCTGGGACGGCCCCCGGGCCTGAGCTCCACAGGAGTCTTCTCGTCGGCATCCACCCCGGCCCTGGCCGACTGGGCGGTAGCCGCCCTGCACTCCAGCCTCCAGCTCGGTGCCGAACTCGTCGGGGAACACCCGCAGGCCGCCCAGGTGATCGGTGCGGTGCTGGGTCTGTGGCTGCTGATGCCGGCGGTTCGCCACCGCCTCGCCGTGGCCTACCCGAGAGACCCCCGCCGCGCCTACTCCAATGAGGAGCGGCAAGCCGGTTTCCGCCGGGCCGGGCAACGGTGCGAGTTCGACATCTGGATGGGCCTGGCCCGCTGCAAGAGACCCGCCGAGCACGGCGACCACTGGTTGCCACACTCCCGCGGCGGCGCCACCTCGATGCCGAACCTGGTCGCCGGGTGCGCCT
>DATDAP010000666.1:0-3068 GCA_036525335.1 Microlunatus sp.
GAGATGGTGAGCTGTCGATCGTCGACCTCGTGCAGACCCCGGCGCAGCGGGAGATCGTCGACCGCATCACCGCCGTCATGTCGCTGCTGGAGGGCCACGCCGACGTGGTGATGGACGGGGTCGGACCGGAGGTGATCGGCAGCATCGTCGAGATCCGCCGCCGGTTCAACGTCCGCCGGCAGGGGCAGGGCTTCGACAAGATCATCCGCAAGCTGCTCGGGCTGGACGCCAAGATGCGGCAGTACCGCGACGGCGCCGCCTTCTGCAAGGCAGTCATCGCCGCCGGCGGGATGGACGGACTGAACCGGGTCTGGACGTCTCCGGAGACGCTGCCGACCAAGGCCGAGATCGCCGATCCGCGGATCTGGCTGGAGCGGATGGACTCACGCACCCCCCATCCGGAAGTCACCGGCGGGAACGACGACGGCGAGAAGACCGAACCGACCGGTTCCAGTGGTCCCCTCGATGACGGCGACTGAGCGACGCCTCGGCTGATGGCTCGGCGTGCCCTCGGCGCCGCCACCCTGGCGATGGTGCAGGCCGTCGAGGCATCCCTGGTCGAGGACGATCGCTGCCTGCTGGTGGCGTGTTCCGGTGGACCCGACTCGCTGGCCCTGGCCGTGGCCGGCGTGCACGTCGGCCGCCGTCGCGGGCTCCCCATCGCTGCGGTCGTTGTCGATCACGGCCTGCAGCGGTCCTCGGCCGAGCAGGCCGCCGGGACCGCGTCAACCCTGACCGCCCTCGGTGTCAGCGACGTGACCGTCCGTACCGTGACCGTGGTGCCGACCGGTTCCGGTCCCGAGGCCGAGGCTCGGACCGCGCGTTATCGAGCGCTCGACGAGGTGGCGGCGTCCCGGCGGGCCACCGTCCTGCTCGGCCACACCCGGGACGACCAGGCCGAGACGGTGCTGCTGGGTCTGGCCCGGGGATCGGGTACCCGCTCACTGGCCGGGATGGCTGTCCGCAGCGGACCCGGCGGTCGGTGGCTACGGCCGCTGCTGTTTCTGTCCCGCGTGGTGACCGAGCAGGCGTGCCGCGAGAACGACCTGACGCCGTGGCAGGACCCGCACAACACCGACCCGGCGTACGCCCGGGTGCGGGTGCGGCAGACCGTGCTGCCGACCCTGGAGACCGAGCTCGGGCCCGGAGTCGCCGAGGCGCTCGCCAGGACCGCTTCCCTGGCCCGCGACGACGCCGATCTGCTGGACGCCCTAGCGGCGGAGGTCGATCCGGGGACGGACACCCTTGACTGCGCGGCGGTCGAAGGGCTGGCGCCGGCGCTCCGACGGCGAGTGATCGGTCGCTGGCTGCGGCTGGAGCACGGACTCGGGGACCTGTCCGCCGGCCACCTGTACGCCGTGGAGGCGCTGGTCATCGACTGGCACGGACAGGCGGGGGTCGATCTGCCCGGGGGAGTGCGGGTGCGGCGGACCGATGGCCGGCTGGAGCTGCGCCGACCTGCCCGCTGAGATCCTCGAGAAGGAGGATCCAGCACGCTCGAGGGGAGTCGCGCGTGCCCGTACCTCCTTCTCGACGTCCGTTCTCCTGCTGCGAAATGCGCCACGCCCTCGTATGGGAGGCTTGGACGGTGGATGACGCACAGATCAGCGGTGACCTGTCCCGGGTGCTCTACACCTCCGAACAGATCGCCGAGCGGATCGGTGAGGTGGCCGCGCAGATCGACCTCGACTACGAAGGCGAGGAGCTCCTGCTGGTCGGGGTGCTCAACGGAGCCGTGATGGTGATGGCCGATCTGTCCCGGGCGCTGAAGAGCCACTGCCGGATGGACTGGATGGCCATCTCCTCGTACGGCTCCGGCACCCAGTCCTCCGGGGTCGTCCGCATCCTCAAGGACCTCAACACCGACATCGGCGGGATGAATGTGCTGGTGGTGGAGGACATCATCGACACCGGCCTGACCCTGTCGTACCTGATCGGCAACCTGATGTCCCGCAGCCCGGCCAGCCTCAAGATCATGACGGCGTTCCGCAAGCCGGAGGCGGCCAAGAACGCGGTCGACGTGGCGTACGTGGGCTTCGACATCCCGAACGAGTTCGTCGTGGGCTACGGCCTCGACTACGACGGCCGCTACCGGAACCTGACCTCGGTCGGCACCCTCTCACCGCACGTCTACAGCTGAGGCTCCCTTCGCTCGAGCAATACCCTTGGATATACTCCGAGTATGTCCAAGGTGATGGTCTCGCTGCCCGACGAGCTGCTGGTCGAGCTGGACGCCGAGGTGAAGCGACGTGCCACCACGCGCAGCGCGCTGCTCGCCGCAGCTGCCCGGCGTGAGCTGGCGCGTCGTGATCCAGATCAGCTCGCGGCAGCCGTCGAGCGGTCCGAGCGGCGATTTCGGGAGGCGGGAAGCTTCGACTCGGCAGAACTCGTTCGCGGCGATCGGGATCGTCGCCGGTGACCCACGTGCTGGTCGACACGTCGGTGCTGATCAAGTGGTTTCACGAAGAAGGGGAGCCGGAGCTCGTCGAAGCACGAGCGATTCGTGACGCGCACGTCGCCGGCAACCTGGACGCGCACATGCTCGACCTTGCGGTCTACGAGGTCGGCAATGTGCTGTCGCGGGCCCTGCGCTGGGGGCCCGACGATGTCGCTGACCAGCTCGAGGATCTTGCGGTGATCGCCGGCCCACCTCTGGTGATGAGCCAGGCGTGGCTCCGGGCGGCGGCACAGCTGAGTCAGGTGCACGGACTGTCGTACTACGACGCCTGCTGGGCCGCGGCCGCCAGCGCGTTGCAGATCCCGTTGATCAGTGCTGACCGACAGCTGCTGGCTGCGGGCCTGGCGCAGTCGGCGTCCGACTGTGTCTCCGGGTTGCGACTGGTCTGAGTCGACGGATTCCTCGTCCGCGATTCCCGTCCGCGCCCTCGACGACTAGGGCGGTTTCGGTCCGGACGATAGCCTTGCCGGGTACCCGGGTCGCCACGACCCTCCCGACTAGGTAGGTCATGAACGCCAAGCGCATCTTCCGCGGCCCCATCCTGTGGATCGTCCTCGCCGTGATCGCCATCGGTCTGCTGGTCGACCTGACCGGCAACCTGACCGGCGGC
>DATDAP010000667.1:0-2659 GCA_036525335.1 Microlunatus sp.
TTGCGCCGCAGTTGATCGTTCGCCAACGCCTTGCGGGCCGCCTTCGGGAACGGCAGGCTGCCTCGCAGCGGCGACTCCTCCTCCATCGCATGACGTTTCGGAATACCCAGGAACGTGCTCATGCCGCCACCAGTTCCCGCGTCGAGGCCAGGATCTCGGCCAGATGGATCGTGCGGACACCGGTGTCCTGCCGGGACAGGCCGCCGCCGATGTTCATCAGGCACGACGCGTCGCCGGCGGTGCACCGATCGGCGTGGGTGCCCACGATGCTGCGGACCTTGTCGGCGAGCATCGCCGAGGAGGTGTCGGCGTTCTTGATGGAGAACGTGCCGCCGAACCCGCAGCACTGGTCGGCGCCGGCCAACTCGACCAGGTCGATGCCCTGCACCTTCCGCAACAGCTGCAGCGGCTTGTCGCCGACCCGCAGCATCCGCAGTGAGTGGCAGGTCGGGTGGTAGGTGACCCGGTGCGGGTAGTAGGCCCCGACGTCGGTCACCCGCAGGACGTCGACCAGCAGCTCGGACAGCTCGTAGGTGCGGCCGGCCAGGGCGGTGGCCCGCTCGGCGAGGGCGGTGTCGCCGACCCGGCGGGCGACCATGGCCTGCTGGTGCCGGACCGAGCCGACGCAGGATCCGGACGGGGCCACCGCCACATCGAACGAGGCGGCCTCGAAGACCTCGACATGATGCCGGACCACCGGCACCGCCTCCTTGAGATACCCGGTGTTCACGTGCATCTGCCCGCAGCACACCTGGTCGGGCGGGAAGACCACGTCGTGGCCGAGGCGTTCGAGCAGCAGGGTGGTGGCCTTGGCCACCTCGGGGAACAACGCGTCACCCAGACAGGTGGCGATCAACGCGATACGCATGACTTCTCCATCAACTCATGTGCGGCGGCGGTCAGAGTTGCTTGGGTTCATTCTCGGACGGCGCGGCACGTGGCGCCGTCCGAGAACGATTGGCGCAGGTCAGGGCAGCATCCAGGCGAGCACGTTGCTCTGCAGGTAGACCAGGATGCACATGACCAGCAGCAGGCCGACGCTCCACTTCAGGACGCGGCGCAGGATGTCCGATTCCCGGCCGAGCAGGCCGACCGCGGTGGCCGCGATGGTCAGGTTCTGCGGGCTGATCATCTTGCCGACCACCCCACCGGAGGTGTTCGCCGCGACCAGCAGCGTCGGATCCAGCCCGGCCTTCTCCGCCGCCGACTGCTGCAGGGTGGCGAACAGCGCGTTCGCGCTGGTGTCCGACCCGGTCACCGCGGTGCCCACCCAGCCCAGGATCGGCGAGAGGAACGCGAAGAACGCGCCGGTGCCGGCGGCCAGCCACTGGCCGATGGTGATCGTCTCGCCGGACAGGTTCATCACGTAGGCCAGGCCCAGCACGCTGCCCACGGTCAACAACGCGAACCGCAGCTTGTACAGGGTGCGGCCGAACTCCTTGACCGCCAGCGCCGGGCTGATCCGGTAGGCGGCCATCACGATGACCCCGGAGATCATCAGCAGGGTGCCCGCGCCGGACAGCCAGGTCAGCGTGTACACGGTCGCGGTCGAGGTGGTGCCGGACACGGTCAGGATGTTGCCGTCCAGCCCCGGCCAGGGGATCTTGACGTCGGTGGAGGTCAGCCAGTTCTTCAGCGGCGTCCACAGCTTGGCCAGGGTGAACACCACGATGACCACCAGGTAGGGCAGGAACGCCATGATGGTGCGGCCGACGGTCAGCTTCTCGGTGGACACCTCGGTCGCCACCGGTGCGGTACCGCTCTGGCCGGTGACCGGCTCGATGTGCTCGGCCTTGAGGGCGATGGCCAGCCGCTCCCGGGCCTGGGCGCCGCCGGCCGGGTGCCAGAACCGCAGCATCACGACGACCGCGACCAGCGCGACCAGCGAGGCGATGATGTCGGTCAGCTCGACCGAGATGTAGTTCGAGGAGATGAACTGGGCGATGGCGAAGCTGACGCCGGCCACCACCGCGACCGGCCAGGTCTGCTTGATGCCGCGCCTGCCGTCCACGATCATCACCAGCAGCAGCGGCACGAACGCCGCCAGCAGCGGGGTCTGCCGGCCCACCACGGCGCCGATCTCGTTGTAGTCGATGCCGGTCAGGTTGCCCGCGGTGATGATCGGGATGCCGATCGCGCCGAACGCGACCGGGGCGGTGTTGGCCAGCAGCACGGTGGCCGCGGCCCGCATCGCCGAGAAGCCCAGCGAGACCAGCATGACGCCGGTGATCGCCACCGGGGCCCCGAACCCGGCCAACGCCTCCAACAACCCGCCGAAGCAGAACGCGATGATGATGCCCTGGATCCGCGGATCGTCCGAGACCCGGTTGAACGCCGTCCGCAGGTCCTCGAACCGGCCGCTGATCACCGTCAACTCGTACAACCAGATCGCCGCCACCACGATCCACATGATCGGGAACAGGCCGTACACCACGCCCTGCGACGCGGCCAACAACGACAGGTCCACCGGCATCCCGAACGCCAGGATCGCCACCAGGATCGCCGACGCCAACCCCGCCAACCCGGCGATGTGCGCCTTCGTCTTCAAGATCCCCAGAAACACGAACACCACCAGCAACGGAATGATCGAGACCATCGCCGTCAAGAAAATGCTGTCGCCGACCGCCTCGATGTCGGGCTGATACGGAGTCGCCATTGA
>DATDAP010000668.1:0-10143 GCA_036525335.1 Microlunatus sp.
CCGCCGATCCCGTTGGCGTCGGTGGCTCCCGCCGCCACCCGGGTGACCGAGGGGTACGGCCTGTCGGTCCGGTTCAGCGGCACCTACGACCCGGCACTGCAGGTGCTGGTGCCGCTGTCGGACAGCGGAACGGCCGATGCGACCGGCCGGATGCGGGTGGTCACGGGGTTGCGGCAGGCCGACGGCTCGACGGTGGCCGTGGTGCGCGGGCTGGTGCCCGCCTCGACGACCACCGCCCCGGCGCCGCCCACCGGTGAGGTCACCCAGACGGGAGTGCTGCTGCCGTCCGAGGAGGCCGGCGACACGTTGACGCCCACCGGTCAGGGGGTCGGGTTGCCGTCGATCCGGGTGCCCCTGCTGGCCCAGACCTGGCCGGGCCCGCTGATCGACGGCTTCGTGGTGCTGTCGGCCGACGACGCGAGCGCCGGCGGGCTCTCTCCGGCCCCGCTGGAGCTGCCGGAGGGCCAGGGACGGCTGCGCAACGGCGCGTACGCGGCGCAGTGGTGGATCTTCGGTCTCTTCGCCCTGGTGATGAGTGCCCGGATCGCCCGCGACCTGGGCCGTCGCTCCGAGCTCGACGCCCCCCTCACCCTGATCCGCTGACCGACTCCGCGGGTGATGTATCCCCCGCGCAGTGGGGTTCTCTCGACTTCGCGGGTGATGTATCCCCCGCGGAGTTGAGTTCGGACGGCTGGGAGGAGTCGGCGGGGGTGACCGCCGGGGTGGTGCCGACCGCGCCGTAGAAGGTGCCCTCCCACCGCTTGACGGCGGCCACCAGCACGAAGCTGAGACTGACCAGCAGGGCCCACGATCCCCACTTGCCCACGTGCACCAGCTGCCAGAAGGCGGTCTGGTCCGGATACTGCCAGGCACCCAACCAGGTGGCCCCGTTCTCCGCCACCCACAGGAAGAACCCGATCAGGACGAACGACAGGCTGAGCGGCATCGCGCACCGCTGCCGCCCGACCGTGAACGAGACCCGGCTGCGCCACAGCACGACCACGAAACCCAGCGCGACCAGCCAGCGCAGGTCCGGCACGTAGTGGTGGGTGAAGAAGTTCGCGTACGCCGCCACCGCCAGCACCGCCGCCGCCAGCCAGGGGAACCGGTTGACCCGGAGGTGGAACCGGCGGAACGCCTGGCAGAGGTAGGACCCGACCGCGGCGTACATGAAGCCGGCGTAGAGCGGCACACCTGCCACCATGGTCCGGGCGTCCTCTGGGTAGGCCCAGGACCCGACCCGCACCTTGAACAGCTCCAGGGCCAGCCCGATCAGGTGGAAGGCGAAGATCACCGCCACCTCCCGGGCGGTCTCCAGCTTCAGCAGGAAGAACACGGCGGTCACCACCAGCCCGTACGCGAGCAGCGCATCGTAGCGGGCGATCGGCAGCGGGATCGCACGGCTCAGCGCCAGACCGATGAACACGGCCACGGCGAACAGGCAGCACTGGACCTCGAGCCGGCCGAACCGGACCAGCTGGGCCGCCGCCTCGAGGACGCGACGCCGGACGCGCATACCGATCAGTCCGCAACCCACTCGAGCAGATCACCGGGCTGACATTCCAGCACCCGGCACATCGCCTCCAGGGTGCTGAACCGAACCGCCTTGGCTCGGCCGTTCTTGAGCACCGCCACGTTGGCCGGGGTGAGACCGACCCGCTCGGCAAACTCGCCCACACTCAGCTTCTGCCTGGCCAGCTGGACGTCGATCCGCACCACGATGGGCATCAGATGACCCCATCCATCTCGGTACGCAGGGTGGTGGCTTGGCGCAGCAGGGCCCGCATCACGTACATCAGGAGCACCACGGTGCCGCCGGCCAACACCATCCCGAACATGAGCATCGGCGTACCGGGGTCGTCGAAGAGGACGAGACTGAGGAACACCGTGGTGGCCAGCAGCAGGACCCAGGCGCTCGTCAGCGTCGCGAGGATCGCGTTGACCCAGACGAACGCGTCCTCGCTGAAGATCCGGTCTGCCATCACCATGCTGAGTAGGCGCCAGGTGCAGACGATCACGATCTGCCCGCAGAGCATCCCGAGCACCGCCACGATCATCAGCGGCCACCGCAGCGGCGCGAAGGCCGCGGACTCCCGGGCCATGAAGGCCAGCTGTCCCGGGATCGACAGCGTCTGCCCGACCAGCAGCCCCACGAACAGCAGGACAAGCAGGATCCTGAGCACGACAACGGCCCGATAGGTCATCGACATACATCGACTGTCATCCGAGATCTATCGAAAGTCAATAGATTATTGATCGCGACCCTCGGAGCCCACAGAAGGCCCGCGCGGAGCAGACCGGATCGGCGACAGCGCGAGAAGCGACGCCCCTATCAAGAGCGTGCCGTCGGCGTGGCCGCGGCAGCGGCCGGCCAGTGCATCGAGGGGACTCATCACCGACCAGGCCGCCGGCCGAGCAGACCGGCATGCCCGATCGGGCAGTCTCGGCGGTGTGGGCTGTCATTCTTCGGCGGACTGAACGAAACTGAGCGTGAGGCTGCAGGAGGATCGATGGGCGCAGTGGCGTCGCTGGAGATGACCCGCCCGCCTGACCCCCGCTCGCGTGACGTCCGGTCGGCCGCCCCGCGCGTGGTGACGACGTCCGTGCCGACCACCGCGGCGGCCTCGTCGATACTCGCCCTCCAACGATCGGCGGGAAACGCGGCGATGACGCAGATCCTCGGCATGCCGCGGCCCACCGGTCGCGAACCGATCCGGGGCAATCCGATCCAGGGCAATCCGATCCAGGGCAATCCGATCCAGGGCAATCCGATCCAGGGCAATCCGATCCTGGGCGATCGGCTTCCTGTGGTGCAGCGTTGCGGTCCGACTCCGTGCAACTGTTCCGGTGAGGAGCGGGCGGAGTACGCGGCCCATCACCCGGACGAGCAGGCGGAGGCGGATGAGATTCCCCCGGTACAGAGGCGGGTCGACCAGGCTCGACCCGCGTCGGCCCCTGTGCAGCGGCTGGCCCGTACCGAGCCGCGCTCGGCCGACCGAGTGAGCCCGGGTTCGCCCTCTTCCGCCCGTGGCAGCGGTCCGCGACGGCCGGCGTCGACGCTGAGTCGGTTCGTGAACGGGATCCGACCCGACTCGCCCGGCGGATCGGGAGGGCCCGGTCCGGCTCAGGTTGGTCCGGTCGGCGACTCGCGGCTGCCCTCGGACGTATCGGCCATGACCGCCACTCCCGACACGGAGACAGCCGGCAGAGTCGAAGCCGCCGGAGGCGCGGCGGGCGCTGACGCAGCCGGCGGCGCGGGCGCCGGACAGCCGGGCGCCAGTCAACCGGGCAGTGGTGAGCACGGCAGCCGTCAGACAGGGGGCGCACAGACCGCGGGCGACGCGGCAGACCAGGCGGTTTCGACTCAGGCCGGCCAAGCCGGTGCGAGCCCGGCGGTCGCGAGTTCGGCGCCCGACGTAGGTGTTGCCGGCGGGTTCGGTCCGGACGACGAGGCGAGGGTCGTCCAGGAGTTTCAGCAGGCCGGCGACCGCGCCGTCGAGGAGGCCGGCTCCACTGTTCAGGCGGCTCCGACCTACGACGTCACCCAGCCGGACGCGCCAGGCCCGGGGGGCACTGGGCCGACGGCAACGCCGGCCCGCACCGCCGCATCCGCACCGGCCCCCGGGGCACGCCCCGACTCGCCGACTGTGACGTCAGCGACGGTCCAGCCCGTGCCAGGCACCCCCGTGCTCCCGGCAATCGCCGGCGGGCAGTCCGGGGCCGCCACCGAGGGCACGGCCGCCTCCGCCCGCGCTGCCATCTCGTCGCTCGGCGCGCGGGCGCCTCCGCTTCCGGCCCCAAGCCCTGCTCCGCCGGTTCCGCTCTCGGGAGCGGCCGATCCGGTTCAGGCCTCCGACGCCGCGACGACCGGTGCCGGAGAACTCCGTGGCGGTCAGACGGCCGCACAGACACAGGTGGATGGCTTCGAGGTCGAGCCGCAGCTCCATCCGGCCGCACCCGCGCGTGTTGCCCCCGAATCGGGCGGCGCGACAGGCGATGTCGCGAGCTCGCCGGCCGCTGGCCCATCGGCCGAACCCGTCGGCGACACCGCCTCCAACACGGTCGCCCAGGGCTCCGGCGGACCCGCTGTCGACACGGCGTCTGCCGGTGACGTCGGTGGCGTCGGTGCCCAACGTGCCGACGTCCAGTCTGCCGGCTCGGGCTCGGATCCGGCTCTCAGCGCGGCCCGCGCCGCGTGGGGGAAGCAGCTTGCGCCGATTCTCGACCAGGAGAAAGCAGCCTCCGCTCAGCTGTCCCAGCAGCATTCCGCGGACCAGGCCCAGACGCGCACTCAACACCTGGCGACGATGGACGCCCGCGTATCCGAGGAGCGAGTTCGAGAGGATCGACTTCGGGCGGACGCCAGGACGACGATCGAGCGCGAGCGCGCCGACGGCCGTCAGCGCTTCACGGAGTTGTCCACTGAGGGTCAGAGCGAGGCCACGGCCCTGGCGAGCCAGACCCGGACCGACGCCCAGACGGCCAAGACCGATGGTGAGCGCACCGCCAACCAGCACCTGAACGACGGCCAACGCGACGCGGAGCAGGAACAGAGCACGGCAGAGAACCAGGTTCAGGCCGAACAGGCTTCAGCGCAGCAGGACTCGTCGAGCTGGGTCGGACGGGCGGTCTCGTTCGTCCAGAACGCGCTGACACGCGTACGTAGCGCCATCGCCTCCATCTGGGAGCGCGTGCGATCCTCGGTGCAGCGGATCCTCGACCGCGTCCGGGATCTGGCGCGACGCGCCATCGACGCCGCCATCTCGACCATCAGCGGACTCGTGCGTCGGTTCGTGACCGCGATCAGAGCGGTCATCCTGCGGGTCGTCTCCGCACTGGCCAGCGTTCTGCGCCGCGTGCTGACGGCGTTGCGCGCGGCCCTGACGGCAGCACTGAGTGCGATCAAGGCGGCCATCGCCGCGATGGTGCGTTGGCTGACCGCGACGCTCGGCGCGCTCTGGCGGGCCATGAAGTCACTCTGGAACCGCCTGAAGGCAGCCTTCGCCGGCCTGCTGGCACGCATCCGTGCGCTCATCCGACGGATCCTGAAGCCGATCAGAGTCACCATCGGCCCGATCGAGGTGTTCCCGCGGATGTCGATCGGCGGCCGCCGGCTCGGCGGGCTGACCACCGGAGACATTCCGGTCTACGTCGGCGAGTTCCCCACCGAGATCGGCATCTTCATCGTCTTCGTCACGATGCGCACTGACGCGGAGTTCGCGTTCGCGGGCGGTGGGCTCGGACCCGGCACGATCGAGAGTCTCGAGCTGTTGGTCGATCCCCTCGGATCGCACTACAAGGGCTCGGGCACGGTCAGCGTGGCCGCCGACGCCACTGCAGCGGCGACCCTGACCGGCACCTACTCGGGCAACGTGTCCTGGATGGGGATCGCCGGGCTGGGGATCGAGGGAGGCCCTCAGATCCCGATGAGCCTCACCGTGAAGGGCGCGAACCGTACCCACGCCGAAGTCGAGTACGACCACGGCAAGGTCACCTTCGGCCGGTCGAACGACCTCGAGCTCTGCCTGATCCCGGCCGCGTCGGTCAACGCGTTCCTCAAGATCAAGGCCTTCTCCGGGCTGCCACTCTCCCTGCCGGGCCCTCGCGGTCCCGGACCTGCTCCGAGCGAAGGGATCCGCTGCGGTCCCAACTGCCCCACCTGTCTGGTCGACCCCGGGAAGCCGGGGCCCGATCACGATGACAGCGTCCTGCCGTACAAGGAGTGGATCTTGTACCAGCACCGCTGGAACCTGGAGAACTACCGGATGGAGAAGTGCTGGCGCTGGAAGTTCGATCTCCGCGCGGCCGCCAGCGGCTCCGGCTTCTCGGCCGGCGCCTCCAGCAGCCTCGACACCTCGGCGGCTCCACAGCTGTTCAGCGCGTTGCATGCCGCGGCCCAGCCAGGCTCCGGCGCCGCAACGGCCGAGGGCCGGACCGCGGCCGGGCGCACGGGCGCCTCGGGGTCCGGTACCGCCACCGGAGCACCCGCTGCGGGAACCCAGGATCAGCAGGAGACCGCCGAGGACTGCGGCGACTGCTGTGTGGGGGACACCCCGAGCGGCGGTCCCTTGAGGATCCGGGGTTGGCCGCACAACGGTGGCTTCGTCAACTACGGCGATGGGCGGCGGAAGCACACCCGCAACACCAGATGCCAGCCCAAGGGCTCCGGGACCTGCGACGTCGCCACCCTGGCGACGGCCGCCGCCGCCGCGCCGGGAACGTACGGAGATTGCCTGACGGCCTGGCAGAACGGGGTCCGGAACAGTGACGAGAACTACGGCAGCCAATTGGGGTCCGAGATCACCAAGAGCGTCTACGAGTCGATCATCAAGGACGCCTTGGAGAACGGCCCCGAGGACAGCAAGGGCAGCTTCTACACCGACTTCGGCAGTCCGATCGGGTGCGACGTCCGCAACGGTGGACGGGCGACGAGCATAGCCATGGTCAACACACCCACCAGCAAGGCACACGTCATCCCCGTGTCGTCGATCCCGCCGGACGCGTCGTCGGTGTCGCCGCTGAAGAAGGAGCGTGCCCAGGCCATCTGCAAGTGCGTCGGCGACAACGCCTGCGGCGGCGGGAAGATCCACAAGAAGTACTTCACCGTCGACGACTGCAAAGACGCCAAGCTGGGGGCGGAGAAGATCTGCAACAACGATCCGGAGATGATCGAGAAGTGCACCCGACCGAAGTGCTACTACCGGCACGGGGACTACAAGTGCCCGGCTTGAGCTGGCCGCCGACCGGCCACAGCGGTCGATGAGCGCGTACGAGGTCCCGGAAGTGCCTCGGACTGCGGTGCCCAGGGTCACCGAGCGATACGACTCCGGCCGCGAGCGGGAGGTCGCCTATCTGCTCGGTGAGGAGGTGGTGGCCGTTCGTCAGCTGAGCGAGGACGGTCAGCTGGAGCTCCACTCGACCCGACGCGCCGGCGTCCGGCACGGCCCGGAGTGCAGCTGGGACGACACCGGTCGACTCCGTTCGCTGATCCCGTACGTGGACGGTCTGGAGCACGGGCGGGCCTTCCAGTGGGGCGCATCCGGAGCAGAGATCGGAGACTACGTGATGGACCACGGCACCGGGGTCGACCTGTGGCGCGCCGAGCGTCCGGACGGCAGCGTCTACCTCGTCGAGGCACGCTACATGGTCTCTGGTGAACGACACGGTTTCGAGTGGGTGGTGGCCGAGGACCAGGAGGCGCTGGTCCGGGAAGGCCGTTTCGCCGCCGGGGTCGAGCACGGCATCTTCCGCGAGTGGGACGACAGCGCGCTCAACCCATCCTTCCCGATCTTCTACCTGCTCGGCCGTGCCGTCGGTCGTGACGAGTACGGTCGCGCCCGGCGGATCGACCCCGGGCTTCCAGACTATCGAGCCGCCGACGATCGTCCGGAACGAGCCTGGCCCGTCTCCGTCGGCGCTCAGCTGCGTCCCCGGCGTGCTTCGTGAACCCGGCCGAGACTCCCGTCGATCGATCGGATCGGTCGACCCCCGGTCTTCGCGAGCTGCTGAGCCTCACCCCCGGGCGGGACCAGGACGGGCTCCTCGTCCGCCTCGCGCCGACCGTGTCCGACGCGGAGCTGGTCGACCTCCTCGTCCGGCCGATCGAACCGGCCGGCCAGTTCGTCGAGCTGCGCGTCGAGTCGTTGCTGATCGCCCGCGGGCCGGACGACGTAGACGTCATCGAGTCGTCGATGCTGGCCCGGCCGCTCGAGCGCTCGACCCGTCGACTGGCCGGCATCCTGGACGAGATCGCCCTCCGGCACCCCGACCAGAACGACCGTGTCGCGGACGTGCTGCGCCGAACCGTGCTCGAGGCGCTGGACCGCGACGCCGACACGTGGGCCGTGGGCGAGCTCGCCGGCTGGTGGCTGGACTCGATCGAGCGAGGCGCCGATCCGGCTGCTTCCGTGCCTGTCGCTGAGCGCATCCTGGGGTTGGCTGCCGTGGAAGTGAAACCCTACGTCCTGGCCGTCGAGCGGGCCCGGCGGCTCCGAGAGCTGGGCGGACCGTAGGCTCGGAGGGCTTGGCGCGCTCGGCCGCGGTCCTACCGTCCTCAGGGCTCGGAGGCAGGCGACCGAAGCGACGACGCCAGCTCGAGGTGGCCGGCGTGGGCCGCCCAGTCCGCGGGCGTGCCGCCGAAGTCGCGATCCCGTGCGCCCGGGTCGGCGCCCCGGTCGAGCAGCCAGCGGCACAGGTCGTCGTCCCCCCGCAGCGCCGCCTCGTGCAGCGCGGTCCGACCGTCCGGGCCGGCGGCGTCGATGCCGTAACCGAGGTCGAGCAGCTGACGGATCGCGTCGACACCGTGCTGCTCGCCCGCCAGCCGCACCGCGTCCGGACGGTGCGCCAGCAGCCCCAACGCGTGTCCGCGCCACCGGGAGATCCCCGCCACGTCACCGGCCAGGACCGCCGAGAGCAGCAGGTCGGTATCCCTGATCCGATCGCTGCGACCACCCGCAGCCGCCAGCTGCTCGGCGGCGTCCCGATGGCCGTTCCGGACGGCCATCTCGTACGCGGTCTGGTCGCCGAGGATCGGGTGGTAGCCGCGGGTGTTCGGATCGACCCCGTACGCCAGCAGGCGTCGGACCCGGTCGGTGAACCCGTGCTGGGCGGCGGTACGCAGGTGCTCGCCGACCATCTCCGCCGGCGACGGGTAGGCGTCACCGAGGCGATCCCGCCACACGGAGGGATGCGCGTGCCCGGCGCCGTGGTCGAGCAGGGGCGGCAGATGGGAGTCGTCGGGTCGGAACTGCCGGTTGTAGAACGCCTGGTTGTCGTTCGGGTCGGCGCCGGCGTCCATCAGCATCCTCACCAGCGCGATCGACTGGGGATGGGCCGGCTCATCCCGTTCGCCGCCGCCCAGCGCACCCGTGACGGCGGTGAAGGGCGAGGGGAACCGCTGCCACAGGAAGCCGGCGTTCGGATCGGCGCCGGCGTCGAGCAGCACCCGCAGGCTGGCCACAGGGTCGCCGACGCCGAGCCGGGCGTAGCAGAGGTAGAGCAGGGGTGGCCAGTCGTGCGGACCGGACGTCCGGGCGGCCGCCGCCGGATCACGGTCGAGCAGGTCCCGCAGGGCAGCCGACTCCCCGCACGCGGCCATCGTCGCCGCAGTCGCCGTGGCCAGGGACGGCTCGGTCCGGAGCAGGTCGACGGCCCGACCCGAGCCGTACGGATCGGTGTAGCTGAGGCAGGCCAGCCGCAAGAAGCTGTCGACACTGTCGTCACCCTCGTTGGTCGAGGCCATGTCGCGACCCCACACCTCCAACACGGTCAGATGCTCCCGGAGTCGGGACCAACCGGCGAAGCCGTACGCCCGAGCCAGCACCCGCTGAGCCCGGGCCAGCGTGATCGGTACGTCGCCGGGGTCGTAGGTGGTGACCAGCTCGAGAGAGTCTGCATCACCAGCGGCAGCCCGACGGCGCAGCTTCTTGGCCTGCTTCCGCAGCCGCTCGAGATCCGGCCGTTCGGGCAACGACCAGCGGGCGCGCGGGTGCTGGTCGTCCGGACTCGGCTCGGATGGGTACGCAGTCGGCACAAGGCCTCCTTCGCTCAGGTCCCGATGTCCGCACTGTCGGGGCGAAAGAGGTGGGTGGCACCAGCATGAATCATGCTCAGGTGGGCTGTGCCCTGTCCGCGGACCGGTGGCGACCTGCGCGCCGACACCGACGGTAGCTCCCGGCGGCCCGCCACGACAAGCGCCGAGTGGTGCGTCAGTGCTGTTTCCGGCCGAGGTGAACCAGCCCCGGTCCATCGGCCCATGTGACCGAAGCCGCATCCTTGGTGGCGCCGGCGGCTGGGACCGGGACGTAGGCTCACAGCCGTGAACGGTGCCCTGATCCGCTACCGCGTGATGGCCTACGTCGTCGGCTGTCTGCTGGTGGTGCTGGTGTGTGTCGGCGTGCCGCTGAAGTACCTCGGCGACAACGACACCGTGGTGACCTGGACCGGCATCCCCCACGGCTGGCTCTACATGGCCTTGATCATCACCGCCTTCGACCTCGGTCGACGGGCTCGCTGGGGCTGGGGACGACTGATCCTGATCGCCCTGGCCGGCACCGTGCCCTTCCTGTCCTTCGTCGCCGAGCACTACGCGACCCGGGACGTGCGCGCCAAGCTGGCCGCCTTCCCCGAGTTCGCCGACCAGGC
>DATDAP010000669.1:0-6281 GCA_036525335.1 Microlunatus sp.
CGGGCGTGGACCAAGTGGGCCGGCGGCCGTGCTCGGGCCGGTCCGGTCTTGCCGAGGGGCTTGCGGGCGAGGAGGGCGATGCCGATGTACAGCGCCGACTCGGCGTAGGCGATGTGGGTCCAGGGGGAGTGGAGTACACCCAACACGATGGTGATCGGGACCAGGACGGCGATGGCGGCGAGACAGATCGCGCCGGCGCGCAGTTCTGGTCGACGAACCAGGGTGGTGAGGCCGAGGGCCGCGCCCAGGACGAACCCCAGGAGGAAGGCGACCCCGCCGACCGCACCGAGGATGGCGTCGATGCTGGCGTTGTCGGGCACCGGGATGAGTGCGACGGTGACGGCGCCGACGGCGGCGCAGACACCGAGGTCGGCTTGGAGCACTCGGCGGAGCCAGCGTCGCGGTCGGCTGCCGGCGTCGATCCTGGTCGACTGTTCGTGCAGGACGGCCACGCTGAGGGTGAAGGTCCCGGTGAGGAGGAGCCCGACGACGCCGTGCGCCACCGCCGGCCCCGCGTCGGTGTCGAGCATCGAATGTCCGGTGAGGCCGGTCGCGACAGCCTCGGCGAGGGAGTAGGCGGAGATGAGGATGGCTACCAGCAGCGCAGCCCACCCGGTTCTGGTCATCATGGTTCCTCTCGTTGATCCCGACGAGTTCGTGATCTACGAACAGACGCTAGAAAGCCTGCACAGATAGGGCATCCGCCGCGGCGCACCCAAACATCTGCGACGTTGGTAGGCATCCCAGCTACGACCTGGGTCGGATGTGCCCTGCGGCACTGGTCATTAGGATCGAAGCTGTGCTGCGACGTGTGATGGTCGAGACCGCGGTGATCGTGGTCGCGTTCGCGGTCACGGCAGCGTTGCTTGATCTGGTCGAGCCGGCAGCGCCCCTGCTAGATCTGATCTTCGCCACGTTCCTGCTGTGGTGCCTCATCGGTGTGGTGCGGCTGGTGTGGCTGGCGGCTTCTCGGGCCCGGTCCGAGCGTCACACGGCTCGTCGGCTGGAGTCGACCACCCTGGTGCAGGCCGCCCAGGACGCGGTGGTGGAGGAACGGGTCCGGCTGGCGGCAGACATCGAGGCGTTGGTGCGGGCATCGGTGACGACGATGGGCGTCAGCGCCGACCGGGCGAAGCAGACCTGGAACAGCGACCCCGAGGTGCACCTGCTTGCCATCCAGGACGAGGGTGCGCGCGCCACGTCGGAGTTGCGCCGGATGCTGGGTCTGCTGCGGGACGCGGAGACACCGGAGGTCAGCGCGACGGCCAGCAGCTCGATCCCGTCCCGCCGGGCGCAGCAGTTCCCGATGATGGTGGTGCTGCTCTGCGTCGCCTCGGTGACCTTGACCGTTGTCGAGGGCTGGCCGCCCTCGCCTGACGTGCCGGCCGCGTTCAACACGCCAGGGTCGTTGATCTTGACCGCGGTGGCCGCTGCCACGGTCATTCTGTGTCGGCGGGCTCCCGCAGTCGGTGCGGCAGGATGCGCCGCCGTGTTCCTGGTCGGCGCAGCCGTCGGGGCTCCCGTCGGACCGGGCTCGTGGATCTTCCTCACCCCCGCCGTGCTGGCCTGGACAGCTGCCGCCACCGGCACCGTGGCCGGGTTTGCCGCCGTGGCGGCGCTGCTGGCTGGGATGGCGGTCGACCTCGGCATCTACATGCCGATCAACCTGCCGATGTGTGAGGCCATCGTCGGCGTTGCCGCGCTGGGTGGCGCGGTCGTCGGCTGGAGCAACCGACGCAACGCCGCCGCCCACCAGCGGGTCGTGCAGCGTGCCGCCGAACTCGACGCCGCCGCCGGCGTCGCCGTCCACGCCGAACGGCTCGCCGTGGCCCGGGACCTGCATGATGTGGTCTCCCACGGTGTCGCGGTGATGGTGATGCAGGCCGGTGCCGCCGCCGCCACACGACACAGCGACCCCAACCGTGCCCAGAGGGCTTTGAGCGTCGTCCAACGCACTGCCGTCGCCACCCTCGCCGAGCTGGCCCGCCTGGTGGACGCGATCGCTGCGGGCGCCCTGGGCATGCCCGCGGCAACCCCCGGCTCGGTGGAACGCGACGTCCAAGATCTGCACGCCCTCGTCAACCGGATGGAAGGCGCCGGCCTACGGATCAGCCTTCACCTCGCCGGCACACTCACCGCAAGCACCGGGACGGCGGTCTACCGTATAACCCAGGAAGCCTTGACCAACGCGGCCCGACACGCCCCCGGCTCCCGGGTCACCGTGAGGATCAACACCAACTGCGACCGGGTCACCATCGACGTCGCCGACGACGGGCCCGGCACCACCCGCGCCACCGTACGCGGCTACGGCCTGGTCGGCATCGCTGAACGCGTCGCCCGGCTCGGCGGCCAACTCAGCACCGGCCCAGGAGACCACGAGAACGGGTTCCGCGTCAGCGCCCAGCTCCCCATCGCCGATGCGGTGCCGCGATGACCGCACCCATCCGCGTGCTGCTGGTCGACGACCATGACCTGGTACGTGACGGTCTGGCCGCCCTCCTTGCCGCCGATCCAGCCATCGAGATTGTGGGCGAGGCCGCCGACGGCCCTACCGCCGTCCAGGTCGCGCGCGACCTGAAGCCCGACATCGTGTTGATGGACGTCGAGATGCCCGGCGGGGACGGGCTCACCGCCACTCGTAGGATCCTGGCCTCCTGCCCCACGACACGGGTGGTGATCTTGACCATGTTCGACCTCGACGAGAACGTCTCCCAGGCCCTACGTATCGGGGCGTCCGGGTTCCTTCTGAAAACCACCCCCTCGGCGAAGCTGGTCGACGCCGTCAAAGCGTGCGCGGCCGGGGAGACACTGCTCGCCCCGAGCGTGGTCGACCGCCTGATCACCACCTATGTCGAACACCCGCCGCCCGCCCCACAGAACGAGCTCAGCAACGGACCACTCCAAGTGTTGACGCCCCGCGAGCTCGACGTCCTCCGGGCCATCGCCCGCGGCCTGTCCAACGCCGAGATCAGCACCGAGCTGTACCTTGCCGAAGCCACCGTGAAAACCCACATCACCCGCATCCTGGCCAAGCTCGGGCTACGCGACCGAGTCCAAGCAGTCGTACTCGCCTACGAGACCGGACTCGTACCCCCTCGATAGACCTGCCCGCTGTGGACACCGCCCCGATGATTCGTCATATGGCGGCTCATCGGACAGTCCTGACGCGCCTCCAAGCTGGATGCCCAAACACGGTGGTGTTGACCCTGGCAGCGCTGACCCTTGGTAGATTCAGTGGTCTCCTCGGGGTATGGGTTTGACGATCGGGTGTCGGAAGAGAGAACGGCGGGCGTCGACGCAGGAGACCGCGTTGTGGTGGCCCGGGAACTCACCCACGGCAACGCCGGTCCGCCGGCCGTTCGGCGTAGGATCCGCCGGTCCTACGCCGGCCGGTGTCAGTGGGCAACGCCGCCATCAGCGTCCCAAGCGACATGGATCTCGAGTTCGTCGAGGGGACCCGGGTACTCCTTCGCCAGCGCCAACAGCTGTTTGAGCCACTCAGTCAGCAGCGAGACGGCGACCCAGGCCGGAACGTTGGTCGCGTCGTCGATCTTGGTCTGCGAGCTCACCTATGGGCCACCTCGGCACACCCACTCCGGCTGTCTTCCACCGCGTCTTCTGCGCCGACCTGCCGGAGAAGGCGGCCGCGGCGATGCGGCATCGGAGCGTCGTGTGCCCTGTCCACGGTCTCCGAGCGCTCGGCTCCGGCCGCCTGGACTAGGCGTCGGCTGGGGGTGGGTGGTGAATGCCGCGATGGATCTCCTGGGTTCGAGAGTGGCCTGGTGAGTTGGGGTCGTCGACGATCGGCTTGTCGGCCATGAACAGTCGGATGATGTGGGCAAGTTCGCCGGGGTGGCTGAAGTTGATGGCGTGAGCGGCACCTTCGATCACCACGAGTAGCACGTGGGTGTCTGTCTGGCTGGCCACGTATTTCACCCGGGCTGGAGTCGGCATCAACGGGTCGCGGTCGCCGAGTACCGCCATGGTCGGCACCTTGAGATCGAGGAGCCGGTCGAGGGAGGGGTACTGGGTCAGGGCCCGGAACATCTTGAATGTGCTCGGGATGCCGAAGCGCAGATAGTCGGGAACCGCCACGGGCATCAGTCGGGTCGGTTCGCGAATTCCGTCTCTGGCCAGCTGGCGGATCGCGCGAAGCAGAGGCTGGTTGTGCAGGCCACCGGCTGGTGCCACCAGGACGGCCCGCTCCAGTCGTTCGGGGTAGGCATGCGCGAACTCGAAGATGACCGGACAGCCCATCGAGTTGCCGACCAGAGTCACGGTCTCGATACCACGGTCATCGAGGAACCTGGCCGCTTCATGCGCCAGATCGGGAACGTCGAATGGACTTCTGGACTTGCCGCTGCGGCCGAAACCGGGGAGGTCGGGAACGAGGGTGTGGAAGTCGCCTGCCAGCCGTTCTGCGGTGGGTAGCAGGTATCGCCCGGAGAGGCCGAACCCGTGCAGGTGCATCATTACCCCGGTGTTCGGGGGCTCGACTGATTCACGGTAGAAGACCTTGACGCCGTCGACCATGGTCCACCGCTCAGCGAGGCCGGACGCCAGTTGTTTCCGTAGTCGCGCGCTGCCACGTCGCGACAGGCCACTTTGTGACTGGGGGAGAGACATGGCCGGCCTCACACACGCCGAAGGCTTCGCCGACCGTTACGGCCGGGCATATAGCCCGGCGCGGCGGCAACAGGGGCAGTTGAGCCAGCGAATCCGCTGCGGTTCATCCCGCAGAGCCGACTGCGTCGTCTCACCGGTGACATCTCGAGACTCGTTGGCGTGGGCGGCGAGGGTCGGGTCGGTCGAGCGGTGGACCGCGGAGGCTGGTCCTGCACCATTCGCTGATGAGTCATCTTGCTCCTCGTGTGATTGACAATAGAGACTGTCCTCAGCGGAGGGCTCGCAGGCCTCACCCACATCGGATGAAGTTCTGGTTCGATCGGAGGGACCCGGACGACTCGTCCACGGGTCACCGGGAAGCAACAGGTTCGTCGCCGACTATCTGAGCGAGGCTGTCCGCCAGGACTCCGAGCTACACGACTTCATCGTCGCTGATGCTCACCGCGGTCAGGTTCATCTTGCGCACCCCCGAGGATGACCCACCTGACCGCGGTCGCGCAGTCCGAGCTTGTCCCGGAACGGCCGGACCAGGAACGCTTCGGACTGATTCGGACCCGTTGGATGGTGGTCAGGTCGAACTCGGCCAGTCGGCTCCTGCCCGTAGCCACGCGTCCTCGATCGATGCGACGCGGCCGGACTCGCCCACGTACAGCAGATGCTGGTTGTCGCCGCTGTAGGCCGCGACACCGATCTTGCCGGCCGCCACGGCGGCATCGAGGGCGTCCTGCAGGTCGCCGCGCTGGAGCACGTCGACCGAGCACGAGTGGAGATGGAAGATCTCGATGCGGTCGGACCGGGTGAGGTGCAGCGCGCGGTCGATGCCGGCGGTGACGGCTGCCGCGGTCCAGTTCTCGGCGGCGGTCATGTCGTAGCCGCCCTTGCTGGACACCACGAACTCGTTCCGTCGGCCGGCCAGGTGTCGGCCGATCCGTTTCCTCGCTCAGCCCGTACCCGCGAGCCGTGTCGATCAGGGTCACGCCAGCATCGAGCGCGCCGTTGAGCAGGAGCGCAGCCGCGTTCTCGCTCACCGAGTCCTGTCCGACCTGACCCGCGCCCAGTCCGAGCGCGGAGACAGTCAGTCCGGTGGTGCCAAACGGGCGTTGTTCCATTCCTGGAGCATCACATCCGGAGCCGACCCGTCGGGCGGCCGGCCGGCCTATCGCTAACGGCGCCATTCGCCAACCGGAGCCGAATCCCGCCGGCTCGTCGCAGCGGGCGGGTATCTCCTCAATTGTCAGTAGGGGACCGTCACTCGAGAACGAAGCTTCGGCGACACGCAGTAGGTTCGCGGATTCAGTTCCTAGTCTGATCCTGGGTGGGTCTGGTCGCGACGTGCGGCGTCCCGATCGAGGATGCGTTGTCAGGACGGTCGGCTGTTCGAGCGCACCAGCCGTACGCCGGTTGCAAGCAGCCACACGAGCCAGGCGGCGAGGCCGGGCAGCCCCACGAACAGGAGCGCCGAGCCGTCCGCGATCGCGAGGCTGGCCGCCCCGGCGGCGAGCAGCAGGCCTCCTCCGGCCACGCCGAGCAGACGCTGCCACGGCGGCGTCAGCCGGCTCGTATGCGCCGCCAGCGCAGCGCCGATGAAGGTGGTGCCGAGCGCCGGCAGCGCCAGCGCGAACGCTGCTGCATGCAGCTGCCAGGCGAGCTCGAAC
>DATDAP010000670.1:0-3358 GCA_036525335.1 Microlunatus sp.
CGGTCCGGGCCCGCCTCACGGTCGGTGCGGACGGGCTGAACTCCGTCGTCGCGCGCGAGGTCGGCGCACAGGTCCTGACCAGAGGCCGCACGGCCAGCTCGGTGCTCTACAGGTACGTCGACCAGGTGCCGCCGACGGGCTACGTCTGGGCCTACGGCGCCTCGGCAGCAGCGGGGCTCATCCCGACCAACGCCGGCCAGACGTGCGTGTTCGTGTCGACCACGCCGGCCCGGATGCGGACCCTCCGGCGCGACGGCGCCGAGGCTGCCTACGACGGCTTGCTCGACGCGGTGCCGGCCGCACTGTCCGACGCCGTACGAGCCGGGGGACCGTCCGGTCGGCTGCACGGCTGGCGCGGAGCGCCGGGGCAGGTGCGGCGCTCGTACGGTCCGGGGTGGGCCCTCGTCGGTGACGCCGGCTACTTCAAGGACCCGATCACCACCCACGGGATCACCGATGCGCTCCGCGACGCGGAGCTGTTGTCGGACGCGGCCCTCGAGGGTCTCGGGGGCGCGTCCCCGGTTGTCGCGCTGGCCCGCTACGAGGCCACCCGCGATCGACTGTCGAGAGCGTTGTTCGAGGTGACCGAGTCCGTCTGCCGCTACGACTGGAACGGAGGAAAGATCCGGGCGTTGCTGCGACGGGTGAGCTCCGCGATGAGCGACGAGCTCGACTATCTGTCGGCTCGGCCGCAGCCGAGTCATGAGCGAGTCTGAGATGAGCGTTGGTAACCTGCCAGACACCGCGCGGGGGTCCAGCAGGCAGCGCAGAGGTGCCGCGATGAGCGTCCAGGTGAAGCTTCTCGGCGGCTTCGGCGTGACCGTCGACGGTGTACCCGTGGCGTCGGACGTGTGGGGGCGCCGACAGGCCGCACAGCTCGTGCAGCTCCTCGCACTGACCCGTGATCGGCGGATGCACCGCGAACAGGTGATCGACGCGTTGTGGCCGGGACTGTCCTGGGATACCGCCGCTCCGCGGCTGCACAAAGCGGCCCACTACGCCCGGCGCGCACTCGACGACGCGGACGCCGTCGTCCTGCGTCAAGAGCTCGTGGGGCTGTACCCGGGTCGCGACGACGTCGAGGTGGACGTCCACGAGTTCACGCGGACCGCCCAGCAGGCCCTGCGGACCGGCGACGCGACGCTCGCCGCCGGGGCCCTGGAGTGGTACGCCGGCCCGCTCCTGCCCGAGGACCCCTACTCGACGTGGAGCGACGAGCCCCGGACGGCTGTCCGTCAGCAACACCTGGACCTGCTCAGGCTCCTGGGCCGATGGGACGACGTGCTGGCCGGGGAGCCCGCCGACGAGGACGCGCACCTGGCCCTGGCCCGGACGCGCGCCGCCGGCGGCGACGTCCGCGGTGCACTGGTCCAGCTCGAGCGGCTGGAGAAGGCGTTGCGCGGCGAGCTCGGTGCCGCTCCGGGACCGGAGGCCGTGCGGCTGCGCTCGGAGCTCGAGCGGAGCGCCGCCGCGGCCAGGGGAGGGCCATCGGCCGGGGCCGCCTCGCAGCGCGCTGCGGCCACTCGTCTCTTCGGGCGTCGCGGCGTGGGTGACCAGATACGCAGCATCCTCGACGAGGCGGACACGGGGCGGGGCGTCACCGTGCTGGTCGCGGGTCCGGCCGGAGTGGGGAAGTCGGCGGTCCTCGACCTGGCCGACGCGCTGGCTCGCCGAAAGGGCTGGAAGGTGGCCCGAGGAGCCGCCTCGTCGGTGGAGGGCCCGTGGCCCTACTCGCCGGTGCTCGAAGCGCTCAGCGCACTGTGCCGTCGCCACCCCGCGCTGCTGGACGGCCTGGGCGACAACTATCGAGCGGAGATCGAGCATGCCCTGACCGGACGGGAGCTCGGGTGGACGGGGGAGAACAGCCACCAGAAGCTGTTCGTCGCGGCCGCCGAGCTGCTGCGTGTCGCGGCCGCGGGGTCCGGGCTGGTCCTCATGGTGGACGACGTCCACGATGCCGACGAGGCGTCCCTGCGCCTCCTCCATTACCTCTCCCGCTTCGTGGTTGACGAGAAGGTCGTCCTGGTGCTGGCCCACCGCGAACCCGCGCCCGCCCACCTCGAGGAGGTCACTGCGAGCATGGTCTCCCGCGGCGCCGGGCTGCTCGTCGAACTGGACCCGTTGGACGCTGCGGCCTCCCAGCGCCTGCTCATCGACAGGTTCCCCGACCTGGATCCGGATGCGGCCCGGGAGATCGCGCAGACGGCCGGAGGGCTGCCGTTCCCCATGATCGAGATGGCGCGAGCCCGGGTGAGCGGCTCCGGCTCGGTGCCGGCCATGCTCCCGCCCGACGCGCTCCGGACCTTCCAGCGGGTCGCCCTGCTCGGTCAGGGGTTCAGCACCGACGAGCTCCTCGCCATCAGTGACGGCTCGGAGGACGAGACCTACGACCAGCTGGAGCTGGCGTTGGCGGCCCTGGTGGTCGAGCCCGGCGAAGCCGGCTTCCGCTTCCGGCATCCGCTCGTCCGCGAAGGGCTGGTGCGGGAGGTGCCGCCGCACGAGCGCTCCCGCGGCCACCAGCGCGTGGCCGAGGCGCTCGCGCGGCTCGACCGCCCTCCGAGCCAGGTCGCGCACCACTACCTCGCCGCGGGACTGGCCTCCCGGGCCGTTCCGTACGCCGTCCAGGCCGTGGAGATCGCCGGGGCGCTGGGCGCCTACCGCGACGCGCTGAGTCTCGTCGACGGCGTACGCGAGCACGCCGGCCCCGATCACCTGCCAGGCCTCCTGGCGAGGCGTGGAGACCTGCTGATGTCCCTGGGCGAGCCGGGCGCCGTGGAGGCCTACACCGAGGCAGCGCGGATCACCACCGGCACTCGGCACCGGCTGGTCCGCGCCCGGCTGGCCCGGGCCGCCGCGGTGGGCGGTGACCTGGACGTCGCGCGTTCGGCACTGGCGGGTCTGGACCTCGAGGGCGACGAGGCTGACGCGTCGCTGCTCCTCGGGCAGGGGATGCTGGCCTACTTCACCGGCGACATGGAGACCGCTCGGAGAGTGGCGGCCGAGGCCCGCGAACGGCTCCGCGGGATCGACGACCCGTGGCAGGTGGTCGACCTCGTGGGACTGCACGGCTTGCTGGCCCACCATCGCGGGGAGTGGTTCCCCAGCTTCCGCACCGAGCTGCGACGGACACACGGACAGGAGCGGCTGGCCGGCGCCCTGTTCGATGCGCACCTGTGCGTCGCGGAGAACCTGCTCTACGGCCGAGAGCCGTATCCCGAGATCATCGCCGAGGCAGAGCAGCTCCGGCTGCGCGCCCGCATGGCCGGTGCGCTGCGGGGCGTGGCCTTCGCCTCCGCGCTGATCGGAGAGGCGGCCCTGATGATGGGCGACCTGACCCGCGCGGAAGCGGAGCTCGAAG
>DATDAP010000671.1:0-19550 GCA_036525335.1 Microlunatus sp.
GGTCTCGCCATGGCAGTCCGCCCACGCGACCGCCAGCAGCAGCTTCCGGCACCCCGCCCACCGCTCGAACGCATGATTGTCCGCCGCCAGGCTGAGCAGTCCACCCGGATCCCCGAGCGACTCCTCCAACCACTGATCGAACATACCGACGATTATAGCACCCGGCGCCCCGGACCCGCGACCCCTCGATCAGAGATTTCCGTTGTGTAGTGAGAATCTGCGCCTAGCGACCGAGGGTCGCGAGCCGCTCGGTGACGGCGGTCGCGACCGTGTCGTGCAGACCTTCCAGGTGAAGCCGAGGTTCGTCAGAATCAGCGGCGGGGCTGTCTGCGGTTCGGATCAGTCCCAGCAGGAGGTGTTCCGTACCCACCCAATCGTGGCCGAGGTCGGACGAGGCGCGAAGGGCCTGTTCGATGGCCACACTGCTGTCGGCCCCGAATGCGATGTGGCCCTGCAGCGTGGTTTCTCCCGCTGGCGGCATCGCGTCGTCGACCACGTCGCGGATGTCTTCCTCCGAACCCGTGTGCGCCACGAGCACTTCGTACGCGACACCTCGGGGTTCCGACAGCAGACCCAGCAGGAGGTGCTCGGTGCCGATGAGCTCGTGCTGGTGCGTTCGGGCGGCCTCCTGGGCGAGCACGATGCTGTGTCGGCTCAGGTCGGTGAATCGGTTGAACGCGTTGGACGTCCTCGCAATCGTCGGCGGCCCGTTCAGGCGTGGAAGTCTTGAGGATCGCCGCGATGCGGACCAATGGCACTTCGGCCGAGCGGAGCCGCGCCACGAAGCGTGCCTGCTCGACCTGCTCCCGGGGCGTAGTAGCGATAGCCGTTGCCCTGGTCCACCTCCGCCGGCCTCAGCAGATCGAGCTCGTCGTACAGACGGAGCGCCTTGGCCGTCAGCCCGCGAGCGCGAACTCACCGATACTCAGCACGCCGGTCGTCCTCTCGCTGTCGGCGCTCGGTGCGCCTGACATCGACTCTGTGCGTTGTCCCTGGGTGAAGGTCAACCTCACACCGGTGTGAGCGCCCAGCGCAATCCGGCCAACGTGGTTCGGGTGACCGGTCGACTGATCATCCGGTCCGCGATCGGCAACGTCGGCAGCTCCAGCAGCAGCCGCGACCAGGCGGGCAGGGTCGAGATCGCACCGGCCGTCATCGAGCGATACGCCACTTGCTCGAAGCGCGACAGGGGAGGGTGCCGCAGTAGGAGATCCATCGCCTCGCGCGCTTCCGAGGTCATCCGGAGCTCGGGGCGGTACGCCTGCAACGTCGCAGCCACCTCCGCGACGGTGGTCGGCGGGTCGATCACGCCGAGCCGTCGGGCCGTCTCGGCCGCCTGCGCGACGTAGCGATCCCGCTCCGGATCGGCGAGACGCGACGCACCGAACTGATCATGGGTCGTCAGGAAGCTGTCCACTTCGGCGACGTGCACCCAGGCCAGCAGCTCGGGATCGCTGGCCCGGTAGGGAATTCCGTCGGCGGTTGTTCCCTCGATCCCCGCGTGAACCCGATTGATCGCACCGATGATGCGCTCGGCGGCCTCGATGCTGCCGTACGTGGTGGTGGCCAGGAAGGCACTCGTCCGCTGCAGTCGTCCCCACGGGTCTCCGCGGAAGCCCGAGTGCTGGCTGACGGCGGCCATGGCCCGGGGATGCAGTGACTGGAGCAGCAGGGCGCGAATACCGCCGACGAACATCGACGCATCGGCGTGCACCCGCCAGATCGGGTCGTCCGGAGTGAACCAGCGTGGTCCGGGAGCGTCGAAGATGCGGGTGTGGGCGGACTCGAAGTCCGATCCGGCGATCCGCCTCCGGACGAGGGCGGCCGTCCCGGTGCGGAGACGTGCGACGAGCATCACACGTAAGGTTCCCACCGAGGGGTCGGCCCGGACGCACCGGCACGCGCTCGACGCTGCTCCCCGCTGGAACTTCGGTTTGGGTCCCAGCCGCAGATGTGGAACCGTTGACCCGCCATGCTGGTAGCCAGAGAACTCGAGATCCGCGCGGGGGCGCGCCTGCTGCTCGACCATGCCAGTTTTCAGATCGCCACCGGGGACAAGATCGGCCTGGTGGGCCGCAACGGCGCCGGCAAGACCACGCTGACGAAGATCCTCGCCGGCGAGGCGGCACCGGCGGCGGGTTCGGTCAGTCCGGGCGGTCTGGTGGGCTACCTGCCGCAGGATCCCCGTACCGGCGATCTCGACGTGCTGGCGAAGAACCGCATTCTCTCGGCTCGGGGCCTGGACGCGGTGGTCGCGCGACTGCGCGACGCCGAGGTGGCGATGGCCGACGACTCGGTCGAGGTGCAGGACAGGGCCATGGCGAAGTACGCCCGGGCCGAGGCCGAGCTCGCTGCGGCCGGTGGCTATGCGGCCGAGTCCGAGGCGGCTCGCATCGCCAGCAACCTGGGGCTGCCGGAGCGGGTGCTCCACCAACCGCTCAGAACCCTGTCGGGCGGCCAACGGCGCCGGGTCGAGCTCGCCCGGATCCTGTTCTCGGGCGCCGAGACGCTACTGCTGGACGAACCCACCAACCACCTCGACGCCGACTCCATCGGCTGGCTGCGCAGCTACCTGCAGGGGTACGGCGGCGGATTGATCGTGATCAGTCACGATGTCGGGCTGCTGGCCGCCACGGTGAACAAGGTGTTCCACCTGGACGCGAACCGCGCCGAGCTCGACGTGTACGCCATGGACTGGAAGCGGTACCTGCAGCAGCGGGAGACCGACGAGAAGCGACGCCGCCGCGAGCGGATGAACGCCGAGCGCAAGGCCGACCAGCTGCTCACCCAGGCCGACAAGATGCGGGCCAAGGCCACCAAGGCCGTGGCCGCGCAGAACATGGCCCGCCGGGCCGAACGGCTGCTGGCCGGCATCGAGGGGGAGCGGGCGGTCGATCGAGTCGCCAAGATCAGGTTCCCGGACCCGGCTCCCAGCGGCAAGACACCGCTGACCGCGGTGGACCTGAGCAAGTCGTACGGGTCGCTCGAGGTGTTCACCGGAGTTGATCTTGCCATCGACCGCGGCAGCCAGGTGGTGATCCTCGGTCTCAACGGTGCCGGGAAGACCACGCTGCTGAGGATCCTGGCCGGGGTGGAGGAGTCAGACACCGGGGAAGTGCGACCGGGCCACGGCTTGCGGCTCGGCTACTACGCCCAGGAGCACGAGACCCTGGACACCTCCCGCAGTGTGCTGGCCAACATGAAGACCGCAGCACCACACCTCAACGACACGGATGTCCGGAAGGTGCTTGGCTCCTTCCTCTTCTCCGGTGACGACGTCGAGAAGCCGGCCGCGGTGCTCTCCGGTGGCGAGAAGACCCGACTCGCCCTGGCCGTCCTCGTGGTCTCGAGTGCCAACGTGCTGTTGCTGGACGAACCCACCAACAACCTCGATCCCGCTTCGCGGGCCGAGGTGCTGGACGCGATCCGTCGCTACGCCGGAGCGGTCGTGCTGGTCACCCACGACGAGGGCGCCGTCGATGCGCTCGACCCGGATCGGGTGCTGCTGCTACCCGACGGGGTCGAAGACCTGTGGAACCCGGACTACGCCGATCTGATCACGCTCGCCTGATCGATTCCACCATGATCATCGTCCAGATGAGCCGATCATGAATGCCGGGCCGCCGCCGATATTCGCCCGATATCGATGATCACTGTCCTCCAGGGGGCGCAATTGCGCGGGAAAGGTGCTAGAAAGTGATTGATCGGTGATCATCGTCTGATCCATCACCCGCTCGAGGAGGCGCCATGGCCAAGGTTGTCAGGGGAACCCGGATCACGGGAGCCCAGCGCGAGACGCTCGCCGCGCAGTACGCCAAGAAGTACGAGTCCGGGCAGAGCATTCGCAAGATCGCCGAGACCTCCGGTCGGTCGTTCGGGTTCGTGCACGGCGTTCTGGTCGAGCACGGCGTGACCCTGCGTGGCCGCGGTGGCGCCACGCGAGGAGCGAAGCGAGCGGCGAGCGGTGCGGTGAAGAAGGCGAGCCCAGCAGCTCCGGCCAAGACCGCAGCGAAGAAGACCACAGCAGCCAAGGCTTCGCCGGCGACCAGCAAGACCGCCAGCAAGAAGTCCGCCGCCAAGACTCCGGCCGTCAAGACCAGCAAGGCTGCGGCCACGCAGGTGCCGGCGAAGAAAGCCCCCGCGGCGAAGGCGTCAGCCAAGAAGTCGGCCACGACCGCTGCCAAGGCGGCGCCGGCCAAGAAAGCCTCGACCAAGAAGGCGGCCAGCGCCGCGGTCGCAGCGGCCGGTGCCGCTCCGGCCAAGAAGTCCGCGACGAAGGCGACTGCCGCCAAGAAGTCGGCCACCGAGAAGGTGGCGACCACGAAGGCCCCAGCCGTCAAGGCGCCGGCCAAGAAGACCAGCAAGAAGGCTGCGGCGAAGAAGAGCTGAGCCGAGTCGCACTTTCGACCTCGCTCGACGAGACGCCCGTGGACCCGATCGCGCTGCCGGGTGGGGTCGAGGTGATCATCGACACCGCCCGTGGGCTGGCCGAGGTCCGGCTCGCTCGGCCGGAGATCCGCAACGCTCAGACGATGGCCACCTGGGCGTCGCTGGCTCGCGCTGCGGACATCATCGGCGAGCGCTCCGACCTCTCGGTCGTCGTCCTGAGAGGGACCGGGCCCGACTTCAGCGCGGGACTGGATCTGCGGATGATGCGGGGCTCCGCTCCGGTCGGTGAGGGTGACCTGCGCGAGTTGTTGATCAAGGGCGACGCCGAGGTGAAGCGAGCCATCGCCGGATTCCAACGAGGCTTCAGCTGCTGGCGCGAGCTGTCGGCGATCGTGGTCGCCGTCGTGACCGGCCGCGCGATCGGTGCGGGCTTCCAGCTCGCGTTGGCCGCCGATCTGCGCATCCTCAGTGACGACGCCGTGCTGGTGATGGCGGAGGCCCGGATGGGCCTGGTACCCGATCTGAGTGGGACCAGGAAACTGGTGGAGATCGTGGGCTACGCACGGGCGCTCGAGATCTGTGCCACCGCCGGGCCGCTGGATGCGGCCCGAGCCGAGGATCTGGGGCTCGCGAACGTGGTGCTAGCGCGGGCTGACCTGGAGTGCGGTGTGGAGCGCTACCTGGACACCCTCAGGACCGTCGATCCGCTGGTCTCCCGGTCGATCAAGGCCTTGCTGGTGAATGCCGGGTCGTCCACTCCGATGAAGCAGCTCGAAGCCGAGCGCACCGCTCAGGTGCCGTTGCTCCGCAGGCTCAACGCGTCCAGCGGGTGATCATGCACGAGAGGGTCACCGGTCGCGGCCAGGACAGCCGCCCGGCCTCGTCCCGAGCCGCTTCGGCTCGGGAGTGGAAGGCGTTGGGACCCATCATGATCGACCGGACCGCGTCATCCAGGGTCCAGAGATCGCGTCGCTCGATCGCTCGCTGTCCCGCGATGATCAACCCGGCCCGGGCGAACGTGTCGGTCAGTCGGCGCTCTTTGCCGTCCTCGACGCCGAGCAAGCCGAACGCTGACCGCAGCTCGTCCAGGTGATCGGAACCGGGTGTCAGGGTGATCACGCACCCGTTCGGTCGCAGCACCCGGGCAAACTCCTCGGCGTTGCGGGGCGAGAAGACGCTGAGCACGACGTCCACGCAGCCGGCGGCCACCGGCAGCGTCGCCCATGCGTCAGCCGTCACCACCGCCAGTCGGGGATGCGCCCGAGCGGCTCGTCGGCAGGCGGCTACCGAGACATCCAGTCCGAGCGCGCGGGCTTCCGGCCGAGCATCGAGCGCGGCGGCGGCGTAGTGACCGGTCCCTGTTCCGACGTCGAGGATGGTCTGGACGTCGGTGGGCAGCGTGGCGATCATGGCGTCGCTGAGAGCGGCGTACCGACCCGATTCCAGGAGCTCGGCGCGGGCCGTGACCATGGCGGGGGAGTCGGCGTGGGCCGGCTGTGCGGCTCCGGTCAGATTCGCGTACCCCTGCTTGGCGATGTCGAAGACGTGCCGCTGGGTGCAACGCAACGTCCGCTCGTCCACCGCGAAGCTCGTCCCGCAGCGCGGGCAGCGCAACAGGTCGACGGCACCCGCCAGGGTCGTGATCATGGACAGGCCCCGGTCACAGAGCGCGGGTCGCGCCGCCGTCCACGGCCACCACGCTGCCGGTGATGTAGGAGGCGGCCGGCGACAGCAGGAACGCTGCGATCATGCCGAACTCCTCGGGCCGCCCGTAGCGACGCAACGGGATGCCGTGCTCGTTCGCCGTCCGTGCGGCCGCCGGATCGGCGGACAGCGAGTCGAGGTGTTTCACCCGATCCGTCTCCACCCGGCCCGGCAACAGGGCGACGACCCGGGTGCCGTCCGGTCCCAGCTCGTCGGCGAGCTGCTTGACCAGCATCGCCAATCCCGGCCGCAGCCCGTTCGACACGGCCAGTCCACCGATCGGCGCCTTGACCGAGGTCGAGAGCACCCAGGCGATCGCCAGGTCATCGGCGGTGCCGTGCCCGACGACGGCGCGGGTGACCCGGAGGGCGGCCAGGAACACCGCCTCGAAGCCGGCGGTCCAGTCGCTGTCCGGGGTGCCGAGCGCCGTACCTGCGGCCGGTCCGCCCACACTGACCAGGGCCCCGTCCAGGCGACCATAGGTGTCCAGGGCGAGCCGGCAGGCGCTCTCCGCCGCCGCGGGGTCGGCCAGGTCCGCGGCGAGGGCCACGGCGCTGTCGGCGCCCAGAGCGGCGACGACCTCGGCGAGCACGTCCTCCCGGCGGGCGACCAGCACCACCCTCGCCCCCTCGACCACCAGCTGCTGGGCCGTGGCCCGGCCCAAACCACCGCTCGCGGCGGTGACGACGAAGACGCGATCGCGCAGTCCCAGGTCCATGCAGGCGATCCTGGCACGGCCGCCGCCGAAGGCGGAGCCGGCTCAGGTGTCGGCGGGCGTTCGCTGTCGCTCGGCTGCGGCCTCGCCGGCACCTTCTGCGCGGGCCCGAGCAGTCCGTCGATCGCGCAGGTCTGACCGGATGAACACGACGATCCCGAGAACGCCGATACCCGCGAACATGAACCACTGCATCGCGTACCAGAAGTGCGGACCGCTGGTCAGCTCCGGCACGGCGACCGGGACGAAGCCGCCCGGCTGCGGCGGGGTCATCTCGATCGCGCTGATGAAGCCGTTGGCCACCGGGTAGCCGATGGCCGGTTGCAGGGCATCGGAGTTGATCAGCCGCACTGACCCGTTCACCGGGTTGATCGCGCCGGACCGGCCCTGTTCGTTGCGCCGGACGTGACCGACGACGGTCACCTCGCCGCTGGGGGGTGGTGGCCCGACGGACGGGATGCCGGTGCTCGGGACGACGCCGATGAATCCTCGGTCGACCAGCACCGTCCCGATGGCCGTCCGCAGCGGCGTGACGACCTCGTACCCACGGTTCTCGCCGTTGTTGCGGTTGCGGACCACGAACTGGTGCGCGCCGTCGAAGGTGCCGGTGGCGGTGACGCGCTGCCACTGGTCGGCGTCGACGATCACCCGGGTGAAGACCTGCTCGTACGGCCGCACGGCGGCCTGCTCGTTGCTGATCGTGGTCGCATTGCGCGTCTCCCGCTCGGACAGCCGGCGCAACTGCCACTCGCCCAGGTTGACGAACAGCACGGCCAAGGCGACGACGAACACGACCAGCAGGGCCCATCGCACCCACAGCCGTTGCACGTCACCCAGGTTAGGCGCTCTCGCTCCCGGTCGGCTGGCCGTCCGTCGCCGCCTTGGACGCGGCCGCACTGGTGAGGGCCAGCGCCGTCACCTTCGCGGCGGCGCCGCCCAGGGAGTCCCCGCGACCCACGGCGACGCCCACCAGGAAAGCGGTGAGCGGCGCGGCCAACCGTTCCACCTCGTGCGCGGAGTCCCGGGCCAGATCCAGCAGCGTGTGGATGCTGTTGTTGTCCAGCTCGACATCGGTGATGCCCAGTTCCTCGGAGACGGCGTCCAGCCAGGTGCTCAGCTCCGCCACGGTTCTCACTCCCTCGTCGTCTTGGGTCCGTTTGGTTGGATGCTCTCATGGGGCGAGTGACGCGGCGGCAGCCGGTGGTGCGAGTGGGGGGAGCCCGACCCGGCCCGAGCGTGGACACGGTCATCGTCGAGGAACCGCTGGAAGTCCGCCTGGACGGTCGGCCGTTCCAGGTGACAATGCGGACTCCCGGCCACGACATCGACCTCGTGCACGGGCTGTTGCACAGCGAGCAGGTGATCACCGAGGCGGCCCAGGTGGTGCTCGCGCGCTACTGCGCCGGCAGCGGCCCGGACGGTGTGAACACCTACAACGTCATCGAGGTCACCCTCGGTGAGGGAGCGGTGCCTCCCGGGCCTGGGCTGCAGCGCAACGTGCTGACGTCAAGCGCCTGCGGCGTCTGCGGGGCGGCGAGCATCGATCAGGTGACGCGGGTGGCCCGCTTCGCCTTGGCCCCGACCGTCGTGTCGGGGGATGTGCTGCTGGCGGCGCCGGAGCTGGTCCGGCCGCTCCAGCCGGCGTTCGCCAAGACCGGCGGCCTGCACGCGGCGGCCCTGCTGGATCCTGACGGCACGGTGCGCTGCGTTCGGGAGGACGTCGGGCGTCACAACGCGGTCGACAAGGTTGTGGGCTGGGCCCTGCGCCAAGACCTGCTGCCGCTGTCGGAGCCGATCCTGTTCGTCTCGAGTCGGGCGTCGTTCGAGCTGACCCAGAAGGCCGTGCTGGCCGGGATCGGGGTGCTGGTCGCGGTGTCCGCGCCCAGCTCGCTGGCCGTCGAGCTGGCCGAGCAGGCTGGACTCACCCTGGTCGGTTTCGCCCGCGGCGACTCGATGAACATCTACACCCACCCCGAGCGCGTACGGCTGAGCCCTTTGGGGGCACAGGTCTCGGCCGGCCGGTCGTGACGTAGCGTCGGCTCCGACGACCACGAGGAGGCCGACATGACAGCACATCGCGCGAACCGTCGAGGCAGCAGCCGTGACCTGGGCCTGCTGCTGCTCCGGGTCGGCGTGGGCGGAGCCCTGTTCGCCCACGGCTCGCAGAAGCTCTTCGGCTGGTTCGGTGGCGGGGGAGTCGAGGGCACCGCCGAGTTCCTGGGGTCGGCCGGATTCGACCCACCCAAGCTGAACGCCACCCTGGCCGGGGCGGGGGAGGCCGGTTCGGGCCTGCTGCTCGCCCTCGGCCTGGGCACCGGTCCGGCGGCGGCTGCGGCGACCGCCACCATGGCCACCGCCAGCAGCGTGCACGCGCCCAACGGCTTCTTCAACACCAGCGGCGGCTACGAGCTGCCGGCCACGTACGCGCTGGCCGCGACGGCCCTGGCCCTCACCGGACCGGGCCGGATCTCGCTGGACCACGCGACCGGGCACGTGCTCTCCAGGTCCGGACTGACCTGGCTGGCGTACGCCGGGGCGCTCGCCGGTGCGGCGTACACGATCTGGAGCCGGCGGCAGACCCTGGAGGCGCGCGAGGACGCCCCCGAGGACGACGCGACCTAGACTTCGACGGTGACCACCCTGCTGCCCATGCCCCGGATCCGCTCCGCGGCGCCGGCGTCGGAGGGTGTCGCGGTGCGGTCCCTGGCGGACGCGTACGGACGGGTGGCGACCGATCTGCGGGTGTCGCTGACGGACCGCTGCAACCTGCGCTGCCAGTACTGCATGCCGGCCGAGGGCCTGGACTGGCTGCCCCGGGCCGATGTGCTGACCGACGAGGAGATCATCCGGTTGATCCGGATCGGGGTCACCCGGCTGGGCATCACGACCGTACGGCTGACCGGCGGGGAGCCGCTGCTGCGTCAGGATCTGGAGTGGTTGGTGGCGGCCATCGCCGACCTCGACCCGGTGCCGGCGATCGCGCTGACCACGAACGGCATCGGACTGGCCGATCGCGCCGCGACCCTGGCCGCAGCCGGCCTGAAGCGGATCAACATCTCGCTCGACACCCTCGACCCCGAGACGTTCAAGCGGATCACCCGGCGGCCCCGCCTCGCCGATGTGCTCGCCGGCGTCGAGGCGTCCGTGGCCGCCGGTCTGCTGCCGGTCAAGATCAACACCGTGCTGCTGCGCGGCGTCAACGACCACGAGGCGTACCCGCTGCTGGAGTGGGCGATGCGCACCGGTGTGCAGCTGCGGTTCATCGAGCAGATGCCACTGGACGCCCAGCACGCCTGGAGCCGCACCGAGATGATCACTGCCGACGAGATCCGCGAGCGGCTGTCCGCGCACGTGACGCTGGTGGAGGACACCGGCGACCGGGCTCGGCGGGGGAGCGCTCCGGCCGAGCTGTTCAGGATCCAGGGCGCCGACCACCCCGCGGGAGTCCGCGGCAGCGACCACACCGTCGGCATCATCGCTTCCGTGAGCAAGCCGTTCTGCGGCGCCTGCGACAGGGTCCGGCTGACCGCCGACGGTCAGCTGCGCAACTGCCTGTTCGCCCGGACCGAATCCGATCTGCGCGCCCCCCTGCGGGCCGGAGCGACCGATGAGGAGCTGGCCGACCAGTGGGTGCGGGCCGTGGCGACCAAGCGTCCCGGCCACGGCATCGACGACCCGTCGTTCCTGCAGCCCGACCGGCCCATGTCGGCCATCGGCGGCTGACCGCTACTCCACCGCGTCGGGCAGGTCCTCGACCTCGCGCAGGAACCCGCGCGCGGACAAGAACGACGACAGCGACTCACGGTGCTCGGGACAGGCAAGCCAGTGCTTTCGCCGATCCGGGGTGTGGATCTTCGGGTTGTTCCAACGCAGGTCGTACGCGGCCGCCCGGCGACAGTCCCGGGCCGAGCAGACCAGACCCTCGGGACCGCTCGGCAGCGGATCGATGCCCCGCAGCAACGGGTGCGGGTCAGGCGACCCGGTCATCGGGCTTCTCGGCGTCGGTGATGATCTCGCCGCTGATGATCTGGCCGCGCTCCTCGCCGGTGGTGATGGCCGGGGCGTCGCTCGGATCACCGCTGCCGCCGACCGCAGCACCCGGGGGACGCTGGTGGGCCTGGTTGGCGAAGATCACCGCGATGTAGGGCAGGACGACCGCGCCGGCGAAGAGGACCCAGCGGAAGACGCCCGGCACGAAGATCATGGCGATGAAGCAGGCGGTCCGGAACGCCATGGTGATCGCGTACCGGCGCTGACGGGTGGCCTGCTCCTCACTGGCCGCCGACCGGGCGTCGGTGATCACGGTGAACGAGCCGAAAGCAACTCCGCCACCCGGCCGCTGGGCGGCCGAGGGACCGTTCTGCCCCTCCGGACCCGTGTGGTCCCGCGCGCTGCCCGTCACCGGCCCAGCCTACGTCGTCCAGGCCCGGTCGGACCGACCGGATCCACCGACCATGGCAGTTCCCGAGCAAGTCTCGATAGGTTGGGCCCGTGACTGAGACCGAACCGACGACGTCGTCCGACACCACCCCGAGCGGCACACCCCGGGTGGTGCTGGTCACCGGCGGCAGCAAGGGCATCGGCCGCGGCATAGCCGAGCGGCTGCAGGCCTCGGGTCACCGGGTGGCGGCCACCTACCGCAGCGGCGACGTGCCGGCCGGAGTGCTGGGCGTCCGCTGTGACATCACCGACCCGGCCCAGGTGGACGCGGCCTTCGCCGAGGTGGAGTCCGCCCTCGGCCCGGTCGAGGTGCTGGTGGCCAACGCCGGCATCACGCGCGACACGCTGCTGATGCGGATGAGCGACGACGACTGGTCCGCCGTCATCGAGACCAACCTGACGGGCTCGTTCCGGGTGGCCAAGCGGGCGACCCGGGCGATGATGCGTGCCCGTTTCGGTCGGATGATCTTCATCTCCTCGGTGGTCGGTCAGCTCGGCTCGGCCGGACAGGTGAACTACTCCGCGTCGAAGGCGGGCCTGGTCGGACTTGCTCGCTCGCTGGCCCGCGAGCTCGGTTCGCGCGGCGTCACGGCCAACGTGGTCGCGCCCGGTTTCATCGAGACCGACATGACCGCTGTGCTCTCGGAGGAGCTGGTGAAGAAGTACACCGACCAGATCCCGCTCGGCCGACTCGGTGCGGTCGATGACATCGCGGCGACCATCGAGTTCCTGGCCAGTGACGGGGCGGGCTACGTCACGGGCGCCCTGATCCCGGTGGACGGCGGGCTGGGAATGGGTCACTGAGAGAGTTCGACCGCAACCGCGACGGCGGATGCACGGAGCCGTACCAGCACCACACACCGAGCACGTGGAGGGACAGCAGTGGGAATCCTTGAGGGCAAGAACATCCTGGTCGCGGGGGTGACCCTCGACACCTCGATCGCCTTCCATGTGGCGCGGATCGCCCAGGCCGAGGGGGCGAACGTGATCGTCTCCAACTTCGGCCGAGCCATGAGCCTGACCGGGCGGGTGATCAAGAAGCTGGACCCGGTCCCGCCCCTGCTGGAGGTGGACGTCACGAACGCCGAGCACCTGGCCGGGCTGGCCGACGCGATCGGTGAGCACGTGGACCGGCTGGACGGCGTGGTGCACTCGCTCGCCTTCGCCAACCCCGAGACGGCGCTGGGTGGCAAGTTCCTGACCACCCCGTACGGCGACGTGTCGACCGCGATGCACGTGTCGGCGTACTCGTTGACCTCCTTGACCATGGCCGTCAAGCCGTTGCTGGCCAATCCGGCGTCGGTGGTCGGCCTGACCTTCGACGCGACCATCTCCTGGCCGGTGTACGACTGGATGGGCGTCGCCAAGGCGGCGTTGGAGAGCACCAGCCGCTATCTGGCGCGCTATCTCGGTCCGGACGGCGTCCGGGTGAATCTGGTGGCCGCCGGTCCCCTGCAGACGCTGGCCAAGAAAGCGATCGGGGGTGCCGACGAGTTCGACACCATCTGGGCCCAGCGGGCGCCGATAGGGTGGGACCCCAAGGACCAGGAGCCCACGGCCAAAGCGGTGGTCGCGCTGCTCAGCGACTGGTTCCCGGCGACGACGGGGGAGATCATCCACGTCGACGGCGGCGTGCACGCGATGGGCGCCTGAGGTCGTGAGCGGGCCGTGGTGACGTCACTGGTCGAGGTGCGGCTGCTCGACGGTCCGAACCTGTACTTCCCCCGGCCGGCCGCCAAGGTCACCCTCGACATCGCGGCGCTGCTGGAGCTGGACCTCGCCCAGGCCAAGCGCTTCGCGGCGGACGTCGGGCTGACCCGGTCCCAGCCCGGTCCCGCCGGCTCGGCCTTCCGGCAGCGGTTCGCGGGGCGGGCGGTGGCCCATCTGGTCCGGCGGCTCGCGCTCGCCGGCGGCGTGAAGCGACTGGCCGTACGATCACGGCCCGGCACCGCCGTCACGGAGCTGGTGGTGGCCTATCCCTGGCGGAACTCCGCTCGCGCCGAGATGCTGGCCGACGGGGTGACCGCGGTGCTGGACGCCGTCGGCGCGGGCGACGGGGCCGACGTCGGGGCCGTCCTGCAGCAGGCCGCCGACCGCCTCGCGGCTACCCCGCCGGGTTCTGCGCCCGAGCTGATCAAACCGCGGATCCCGGTGGTGGCGGTGACGGGCACGAACGGCAAGACGACCACCTCCCGGATGCTCGGCTTCATCGCGCAGCGGGCCGGGCTGTCGGTCGGCTGGTCGAGCACCGACGGGGTCTACCTCAACGGGGAGCTGGTCGAGGCCGGTGACTACTCCGGACCGAGCGGGGCTCGACAGGTGCTGCGGCAGCCGGGCGTCCAGCTGGCGGTGACCGAGACCGCTCGTGGCGGCATCCTCCGCCGTGGCGTGGGGGTCGCCTGGAACGACGTCTCCGTGGTGACCAACATCAGCGCCGACCACCTCGGCATCGGCGGTATCGAGACCCTCGACCAGCTGGCCGAGGTCAAGGCGGTGATCACCAAGATCACCCGACCGACGGGCTGGTGCGTGCTGAACGGCGACGACCCGCGGACGTTCGCCATGCGGCTGGGCACCAAGGCCAGGATCTGGGTCTTCACCCTGGACCCGAACTCGCCCGCCGCCCGCGCCGTGATCGACGATCGCGGCCGGGTGACCACCGTGATCGACGGCTGGGTGGCGGTGCTGCAGTCGGGCGCCGACCCGCTGCCGGTGGTGCCGGTGATCGACGTGGGGATGACCCTGGCCGGGCTGAGCCGGGTGAACATCGAGAACACCCTCGCCGTCACCTCCGCTGCGCTGGCCATCGGGCTGAGTGCCGATCAGGTCGCCGACGGGCTGCGGGCGTTCGACCCGGGGGCGGACAACCCCGGCCGGATGAACGTCTGGACCGTGCCGGTCGCCGATGATCACGGCGACGACCAGGGGGGCGAGATCAGCGTGGTGATCGACCTGGCTCACAACGAAGCCGGGCTGCAGGCCCTGATCGAGATCGCCCGCGGGATCAAGCCGGTCGGGGGTCGCCTGCTGCTGGGCGTCGGTACGGCCGGAGATCGCTCCGACGACGTGTTCGTCACCCTCGGAGAGATCGCGGCCCTGGCCGGAGACGTGGTCGAGATCGCCCACAAGGACGAGTACCTGCGGGGGCGTCCGGCGGGTGAGCTCGGGGCCCTGATCAGAGAGGGCGCCGAGCACGCCGGAGTGATCGTGACCCGCGAGCACTCCGGTGAGGTCGCGGCCCTGGCGTCGTTGGCCGGGCAGGCCGTGGCCGGAGACGTGATCGCTCTGATGACCCACCAGGATCGCGCACTCGTCGACGCCTGGCTGATCGAGCACGGCGGACGCCGCGACGCGGTGACGGATCTGCGGATGAAGGTGGAGCGGGCGGCGGGTGGCTCTGCCGTCGGGTGACCTCCGTCCGAGGTCGCCAACAATCCGCAAAGGCACCGGAAAGTCTGGGATCGGTGACGGACGCCTGAGCAGCACCACATAGTCTGACGCCCGGCAATATGTTGCGTGTTCTCCCCCGAAGGATACCGCCGTGAGCAGCAGCACCGCCGAGGTCAGTCACGCATCCCCGCAGAGCTCAGCCGGAGGCCGATCACGCCGCCCCTTCTGCTGCCCTGGACCCGGCGGCGAAGAGACCGAAGGCGGGCCGCCGACGGTCGATGAGTCTGTATCGCAGCTGGCTGTGGTTCGCGGCCCGGCGTCGCGGTCTCGCACTGGACGGCGACAGCAGCGATCCCATCGCCGAACCCGGGCAGCTGGAGCGCGCCCTGGAGGTCGTTGCGTCCACTCTCCACCTCGGTGACGCCGATCGCGAGCTGGTGCTCTCGAGCTCCAAGCTCGAGCGCTACGGGGCCGGGGAGATCGTGCTGCACAGCGGAGTCCGCCCCGATCACATCCGTTTCATCATCAGCGGGCACGCGTCGCTGACGGTGGAGGCGGCGGGCGGCCGGATCCGGTTCGGCGTCGCCGAGCCCGGCGACTACATCGGGCAGACCGCCCTGACCCGCGAGCGCACCCTCAGCACCGCTGTGGCGGCCGATCTTGCTCACTCGTGCTGGTCGTACCGTTGGCCACCCTCGACACCCTGGTGGGCACCCGCCCCCTGCTCGCGTCCGAGATCGGCACCTCGATCGAGCTGAAGCGGAAGTCCGCCTCCGAACCACTGGCGACGGCCGGGGTGGCCCGCGGCTTGCTGACAGCGCGCTAGCGGTGGTCCGATTCGCCTACCCGGCGTTGCCACGGTTCAGGCGGGTAGGGCGGCAGGATGGCCGTCGGCTCCTCAGGGTGATAGGTGGGCGGTGCCGGCTGATCCGCGGGCGCCCAGCCGTACGTCGGGGCCGGGGGCAGTGCCGGAGCCTGAGCCGCCTGAGGTCCGTAGAGCGGCGGCTGGGCCGGATAGACCGCGGTGTTGACGTAGAACGTCTGCGGGGGCTCGCTGGTCAACGACATGACCAACGCGACGATCCAGCCGATCAGACTCCACCCGAGCAGGATGTTGATCACAGCGATCGCCGCCGTGTTCGACTTGTTCCGGGTGGCCGCGATCGCCCAGGGCAGGGTGTAGCCCAGTGTCAGCACCGTGATGACCCAGGCGACCACGAGGTGCGCGGTCGACGACCGATATGGCTGAGCGACGATCTGGGTGTGTACCGGCGGGTAGGACCCGTACGACGGTGGGTAGCTCATCTGATCTCCTGCGGGCGGACGACCCGACAGGACTCTCGGGCGCAGCTGACAGAGTAACCGGCAGTGGATTCAACCGCTGAAGAAATCAGAACAGCGCCGTCTAGGTTCCGCCGGACTCGGCGTCGGCTGCCGCCACGAAGTCCGGGTCCGAGACCGAGTTCGTGTTGGCGTGGTCGTCCCGCCGGGCGCCAGGTTGGGCCTGCCGGCCGTAGCTCTCCAGCTCCGACATCACCGACGCGTGCTGGTCGACGCAGACGATGATCAGGTCACCCGGGTTGGACCAGCCGAGGGCGTGTCGGGTGGCCTCGAGCTCGTCCAGCACGATCTCGACCTGCTTGGCCCGGACCCCCTCACCCATGGCGGCGTGCACCCCCTCGGCGATCAGGTCGGCGACCTCCCCACGTCGGCGGCCGCGGAGGCTCGTGTCCTCGCGGACGATCACCACGTCGAAGTGGTGGGCCGCGATCGCCCCCAGCTCCCGCATGTCCGCGTCGCGGCGGTCGCCGGCGGTGGCGATGACGCCGATGCGGCTCACCTTGCCCAGCTCCGAGGCCTTGTCCAGTGCCACCCCGGTCTGGTCCACGAAGTCACCCAGCATCCGCAGTCCCGGAGCGTTGTGGGCGTAGTCGACGATGACCGTACGACCCTGGACCTGCACCTCGTTCAGCCGGCCGGGGGACAAGTAGTAGTTGGTCGAGAACGACCGCAGGCCCTGGCGGATGTCGTGCAGCGAGGCGCCGGCGGCGAACGCCGCCGCGGCGGCGGCCATGGCGTTCTGGACGTTCATGGTCGCCCGGCCACCGAAGGTCGCTGGCAGCAGATGGGTCCACGCCAGCTGCATGGCACGCCGACCCTCCTTGACCACGATCATGTCGCCGAGCTCACTGCGCTCCAGCACCACCGCGCGACCGCCCCGACGACAGTGGTCGTCCACCGACTCCCACACCTCGCTGCCCGGCTCCGCCAGGGTGAACCAGACGACCCGACCCGAACAGCGTCGACGCATCGCGCGGACCAACGGGTCGTCGGCGTTGAGGACCGCGTACCCGTTCCGGGGGACGGCCTCGACCACGACGGCCTTGACGTCGGCCAGCTGTTCGAGGGTGTCGATGCCGCGCAGACCCAGGTGGTCGGGTTGGACGTTCAGCACCACCCCGACGTCGTTGCGCTCGTAGCCCAGGCCCTCGCGCAGGATGCCACCGCGAGCGACCTCGAACATGGCGAAGTCGACCCGCGGGTTCTGCAGCACCATCTTGGCCGACCGCGGCCCGGAGGCGTCCGCGCGGATGACCAGGCGCTCGTCGATCACCACACCGTCGGTGGACGTCATCCCGACCTTGCGGCCGATGCCCTTGAAGATGTGGGCGATCATCCGCGAGGTCGTGGTCTTGCCGTTGGTGCCGGTCACCGCCACGATCGGTATCCGGCTGGGCGAGCCCGGCGGGAAGAGCATGTCGATCACCGGCTTGGCGATGTACTGCGGGTCGCCGACGGTCGGGTGCGTGTGCATCCGGAAACCCGGGGCGGCGTTGACCTCGCAGATCGCGCCGCCGGTCTCGCGGACCGGCTGGGTGATGTCGGGGGCGATGAAGTCGATCCCGGCGATGTCCAGCCCGATGACCCGGGCCGCTTCTTCGGCGATCTCGATGTTCTCCGGGTGCGCCTCCAGCGTGCGGTCGATCGAGATGCCGCCGGTGGACATGTTGCCGGTCAGGGTGAGCTTGATCATCTCCCCTGGCGGCGGCACGTCGTCCAGCCCGAAGCCCTGCTGAGCCACCAGATCGATGGCGGCCTGGTCGACCTTGATCTTGGTCAGCACCTTCTCGTGCCCGACCCCGCGCCTGGGATCCGCGTTGGTCTTGTCGACCAGCTCGGAGATGGTGAGGGCGCCGTTGCCGACGACGTGGGCCGGCACCCGCTCGGCGATGGCGGCGATCCGGCCGTCGATGACCAGGCAGCGATAGTCCTTGCCGGTCACGTACGTCTCGACGATCACCCAGCCGTTGCGCGACTCGTCCTGGGCCACCGAGAAACCGGCCCGGACCCCGTCGGCGTCGGCCAGGTTCAAGATCACGCCACGACCGTGGTTGCCGTCCAGCGGCTTGACGACCACGGGGTAGCCGATCCGCTCGGCCAGCCGGACCGCGTCGTCGGCCCGCCGTACGGACTGCGACCGCGGCACCGGCAGTCCGGCCGAGGCCAGCAGCGTCAGGGTGAGCTCCTTGTTGCTGGCGATGTCCACGGCGACCGAGGAGGTGTTCGACGTCATGGTGGCCCGGATGCGCTTCTGGTGCACCCCCTGGCCGAGCTGGACCAGCGAGGAGCTGTTCAGCCGGATGAAGGGGATGTCCCGACTGACCGCCTCGTCGATGATCGCCTGGGTGGAGGGTCCGAAAGCCGATCGCTCGCCGCGGATGATGAAGCTCTCGAGTTCGGCCTCGAAGTCGAACTCCGGATCGTGTTCGACCAGGTCGTTGACCAGTCGGACGGCCAGCTCACCGGCCGCCAGCCCGACCGACTCGTCGGAGTAGGCGAAGATCACGTTGTACTGACCCCGGACGCCCTTCACCCCACGCGTCTTGCCCCGGCGCATGTCGTGACCGACCGACTGCTGCAGCTGCAGGGCGACGTGCTCGGACACGTGACCCAGCCAGGTGCCCTCTTCCAGTCGTTCCACGAACCCGCCGCGTCGACCGCGGCTGCAGGTGTGGTTCCGCAGCCCGGGCAGCCGTTCCAGCAGGCCCTCGGTGAAGCCCGGGATCAGGTTGGTGGGGAAGTCCTCCAGCACACCGAGGTCGACCACCAGCTGGATCGCCGGCTCGTAGTGCCACACGTTCGGGCCGCGGTAGACCCGGCTGGACAGGATCTTCAGCTCGGGGCGGGGTGTCGCGGTGGCGCTCTCGGTCATGTGCGGAGCCTCTCGGAGTCGCGATCAAACGAGTCGTGGTGGTGCGTCGGCGGTTCGCGCCTGATCCTTCCACCAATCGACCCGGGCTGTCCGGGGGCTCTCGGTCGAACCGGGCTAGCCGCTCCGGCCGCGACGCAGCCGGCGGGCGTAGTGGGTGGGAGAGATCCCTTCGGCGGCGATGTCGCGGGCGAGACCGCGCAGGTCCGACTCGGCCGCCCGCACCTCCGCGACCTCGGCGTCCGGCAGCGGCTCGACGTGCTGCACCAGGGTCCGGCGGGTCAGATCGAAGCGGCTTCCGGCCGGCAGCACGTGCAGGGCTGCGCCCGACAGCAGCAACGGCGCGGTGCGCTTGGCCGTGTAAGCGTTGCTGATCAGGTGAGTGCCGTCGACGACCGTGACGGCACCGCGGCCGACCACCTCCAGCTGATCGCCGTGCCGGACGACGGCCGCCGTGTCCTCGTCCACCCCGATGCCCAGCAGCGACGGAGACTGGGCGACCAGGGACAGCAACCGCCCGTACCGATTCCGCTGCTCGAAGTGCTGGTCGATCACCACGCCGCGCAACAGCCCGAGGCCCACTGACAGCTGACTCATCCGCTGCTTCGGGGTCGAACCGCCGCTGCCGAAGGCGATCATGTGATCGGCGACGATGCTGGCCCCGGCCGAGGTCCCACCGACCGCGGCGCCCCGGTGGTAGGC
>DATDAP010000672.1:0-7607 GCA_036525335.1 Microlunatus sp.
GGGGCGGATCGACGACGTCGTCATCTCCGGCGGTCTGAACGTCGATCTGGCCGCCGTCGAGCGAGCGGTCCGGGCCTGGGCCGGCGTCGAAGCGGCCGTGGTCGGCGTACCGCACCCGGAGTGGGGCACCGAAGTGGTCGCCGTCGTCGCCGAGGAGCAGAATCGAGTGCTCACGCCGCCGCCCATGGCGGAGTCACGCTCGGACGTCACGGTGAGTGCGCGATTCTTCCTCTCGGACCTCCGAACCGCCCTCATGGCCCGGCTACCGACGTACGCCCTGCCGCGCCGTCTGGTGGTCCGGCCCGCCCTGCCCCGGACGTCCGGTGGCAAGATCGACCGGCGACAGCTGATCGCCGACCTGGCCGAACCGTCGGAGGACCCCACGTGAGCACCGATCTGACCCAGCCTCGCCGCCCGACCGGGGCGCAGTGGGCGGCCGGGGCACGCCCCCGAACCCTGCCCGCCGCGGTGGCTCCGGTGCTGGCCGGCAGCGGCGTGGCGGCCTGGGCGGGCGGCTTCGGGCCGGTCGAGGCGGTGCTCGCCCTGGTGGTCAGCCTGGCCCTGCAGGTCGGCGTCAACTACGCCAACGACTACTCCGATGGCGTGCGTGGCACCGATGCCGTACGGGTGGGACCGCTGCGCCTGGTCGGTTCCGGCGTGGCCGAGCCCCGGGCGGTGAAGCTGGCCGCGTTCGCCTGCTTCGGCGTCGCGGCGGCGGCCGGGCTGGTGCTGGTGGTGCTGACCGGTCTGTGGTGGCTGCTCATCGTGGGCGCCGCCTGCGTCCTCGCGGCCTGGTTCTACACCGGCGGCAAGCGCCCGTACGGCTATCGCGGCCTCGGCGAGGTCTTCGTGTTCGTCTTCTTCGGGCTGGTGGCGGTGTCCGGCACGGTGCTCGTCCAACTCGGCGCGGTGCCGTGGCCGACCTGGCCGGTCGCCGTCGGGATCGGTGCGCTGGCCTGCTCGATCCTGGTGGCCAACAACCTGCGCGACCTGCGCGGAGACCTCGCGGTCGGCAAGCACACGCTAGCCACCCGCCTGGGCGATCGCGGCACCCGCTGGTTCTACGTCGCGCTGGTGGGTCTGGCCGCCGCGGCGGTCATCATGGTCGCGTTCGCCACCACCTGGTGGGCGCTGCTGGGCCTGGCCGGGATCGCGCTGCTCGTTCCCGCCGTCCGGCGGGTCCTCGGCGGCGCCCAGGGTCCGGCGTTGATCGCCGTGCTGAAGTCCAGCGGCACGGCCGAGCTCACGTACGCGCTCGGACTCACGGTGGGCCTGCTGCTCGCCTGACCCAGCCGTTCCTCTCGGGATCGAGCTTCCTGACGGTCCACCCCCCGAGGACCACCGTGGTGGAGGGAACGAACCAGCTGACCTCCGCCGAGCTCGAGACGGCGGTCGGACGGATGGCCGATCGGTTGGTCGGCCGCGGGCTGCGACGGGGCGAACGAGTTGCGCTGGATGCCCTGAACGGTGTGCTCACACTCACCCCAACTGCCGTGGCACCGGATATTGTATGACTGGTAAGATTCCTACCGTGCGCGTCACCGAGAAAGGGCAGGTCACGATTCCCAAGGAGCTACGTGATCAGCTCGGCATCGGCGCCGGGACCGAGGTCGCGTTCGAACGCAGCGACGACGGGATCGTGCTGCGCAAGGTCAGCGATGGCCCCTCCCGGGGTGAGCGCCTGGCCGAGCGGTTGCGGGGCCGAGGTGACGTCGCCATGACGACCGACGAGATCATGGCGCTCACCCGCGGGCCCGACCGGTGAGGGCCGGGACTCTGGTCGACACCAACGTGCTGCTCGATGTGTTGACCGAGGATGCGACTTGGCTCCCGTGGGCTGTGCAGGCGCTCGCCGACGCGGCCGAGTCCGGCCCGTTGATCATCAACCAGGTCATCTATGCCGAAGTTTCCGTGCGCTTCTCGGCCATCGAAGACCTGCACGACGCGCTGCCGCCACAGGACTACCGCCGTGCGTCGCTGCCGTGGGAGGCCGCCTTCTTGGCCGGAAAGGCTTTCGCGAGCTACCGAACCCGGGGCGGTGACCGGACCTCGACGATGCCGGACTTCTTCATCGGCGCCCATGCGGCCATCCTCGGCTGTGACCTGCTCACCCGGGACACCCGTCGCTACCGAGCGTACTTCCCCACCGTACGGCTGATCGCACCGTGATCCTCCGCCCCGGCTTCACTTGCCCCTGGTCGCCGCCGTCGTCAGCTTGCTGCGGACCCGGAACAGCTCCTTGCGCGCGGTCTTGGCCACCTGCTTGTCGAGGTGGTACTCGCCCAGCGCCGCCAGCAGGTCGGTCACCAACGGTGGCAGCAGCCGACCGCACTGGCCGATCAGGTCCAGCTGGGTGGGTCGATCGAAGTCCTCCGCGAAGGACGCCGCGACGAGCTGTCCCTGACCCACCTCGGACAAGGCCCCCATCGTGAGCAGCATCGACGTCGTCACCGCATCCTGATCGAGGGCGGCGCCGTCGCGCGGCTCGCGCTCGGTCAGCCAGCTCAACGCGACCTGCGTCACCTCGGGGTCAGCGGATGTCCGGTCGTACGCGAGCGCGCGCAGGACCACGGCCAGCCGATCGTGCTCGGTCTCGGGCGCACCGTTCAGGGCCAGCACCAGCTGTGCCAGGCTCCGCAGCCGGAGTTGGTCGATGAGCTCGCCGACGGCGACGGCCGCGGTGGGCTGGACGTCCAGCCAGGCGGTTGTCAGGCTCCACCACTCCTCCGCATCGCCGGTCGCGGCCACCAGCTCGACCAGGTCGGCGGCGGACTGCTCGGTTGCCGGCGGCGCGACGTCGAAGGCGAAACCCCAACGCTCCAGCACCTTCGCGATGATCGGAACGCCGACCGGGGTCAGTCGAACGGTGCCGCCGACCCGTCGGCTCCCATACGCCTCGGACTCGGTACCGACGCCGTCCTGAGTGACCAGCCCGCAGCGTTCGATCCTCGACAGCACCGTGTCCAGGGCTCGGCTGAGCGCGCGCGGATACGGCTCGGACAGACCGAACCCGGTCAGCACCGCTGCCCAGCTCGCGACGAGCTCGTCGAACTCCTGACGCCGGCGCTTGAGCAGCGCGGCGAGGACCGCCAGCCACGTCTCATCGAGGCTCTGGTGAAAATCGGTGTAGAGGTACGGATCGCTGGCTCGAATCGGCCCCGCCTCGAGCAGGACCTCGAACGCCCGGGACAGCTCGGCCAGCGGATCGACCCGGTGGCGTCGCTGCCAGGCCTTGACCGTGACGAGCTTGCCGCGGTACGGCCGGAGAACGCCGGTCTCCCGTGCCCACCACAACCACAGGTCCACGCCGCCGAAATCTCGGGCCGACTGCTTGCGGAACGTCTGGTCACCGATCACGTCGACCTGCTTGTCACCGGTGTCGAGCAGCTCAGCCAACGCCGTGGCGTCGGCGATCTTGATGGCACCCGTCTTGGTCAAGGTCTTACCCGGCGCGGCGAAGTAGTCGGCCAGGATGTCGAACCCGGCCCACAGCGGCGCCTCTTCTGCCGAGGCGAGAACGGCGGCCGAGTCCGGGAACTGGATCAGTCCGAGACCGGGCCGCTGCGCGGCAGCCGCCAACGGCGAATCGGTGATGGTCCGGCGCGCTCGTTCCGGCAGCGCGTTGAAGTCATCCATCAGGCCCTGCAGGAGCTCGGGGGTCAGCGACTCCGGGTCCTCGATGCCGGCAGAAGCGAACAGGGACTTGGCCATCCCGAAGTTGGCCGGGTCGCTCATCCGCTGCAGGAACGTGTCCCGCAGGCTCAGCGCGTGATCGGCCAGGTCGGCTACCCGGGTGCTGACCGAGAGCATTTCGCGGTCGGCGAGGAACCGGATGCTCTGGGCGACGTTCGACGGTAGCTCACGCGCCACATCAGCTGGCACCGAGAGCTTGCGTGGGCACCAGCCGAGCAGGAAATCACTCAGGTCGCCTCGGTCCCATCGGTCCAGCCGTCCGTCCCCGTACGCCCACTTCCAGTCCAGTAGCAGACCGAAGTCACTGACTGTCGACTCGACGGACTCACCGCCTCCCAGCCAGGCGCCGAAGTCGGTCATCAGCTCCTGCTGGCGAGCGAAGAAGGCGTCCTCGTCGTCGGCGGTGAACGTCATCCTCGGTGACTTCATGGCGCCATCCTGGCACCGGCGTCAGACCCGGCTCGGGTCCGGGTGAGATCGTCGCGTACCGGCTCTCGACAAGCACACCGACGCGGACGTCTGCTGCAAGAGGTCGGGCGCTGGAGGCGTAGACGCCGTCGGTAGGGAGCAAGCGGTCGCAGGTCGTGGAGCTCATACGCGACGCCGCCGAAGGTCGTGGCCGCGCGTTGCTGATCTGTGGCGAACCCGGGATCGCCGACAGCGCCTCGGTAGGGGTCATCGACGTCTCCTTCCGCCGGTGCCACCCCGTGGTCCACGCCACCCCGTGGCGGGGTGTCACCAGCGTGCTCGGCCCGGCTGGCGAACGCACCAGGAGGATCCCCGGGCTGTAGACCACCGCGAGATTCCGCCACCCACGAGTCCCTCGCTCGGGATAGCGCTTCTTGCTCGGGTTGCAACCAGTGCAGGAAGCACGATCCCGAGCGAGAAGCGGTCAGGGGTGGGTGAGGGTGCCGGTCCGGTGGAACTCGGTCAGGGCCGCCGCGTACGGGGCCGGGTCCCAGCCCTGAGCGGCCACCCAGTCGTCGGCGTAGTAGGTGTTCGCGTACCGTCGGCCGTCGTCGCAGATCAGGGTGACCACGCTCCCCCGCTCGCCGGCGGCGACCATCTCGGCGATCAGCTGGACCGCACCCCACAGGTTGGTCCCGGTCGACCCGCCGACCTGGCGATCCAGCAGGGCCGAGCACCACCGCATCGCCGCCACACTGGCCGCATCGGGCACGGCGATCATCCGGTCCACGACCTCCGGGATGAAGCTCGGCTCCACCCGCGGTCGACCGATCCCCTCGATCCGCGAACCGCGGGCGGTCACCGTACGGTCGCCCGTGCTCCAGGCCGGGTAGAAGGCCGACCCTTCCGGATCCACCACGCACAGCCGGGTCGGGAACCGCCGGTAGCGCAGGTACCGGCCTATGGTCGCGCTCGTGCCACCCGTACCGGCACCGACCACGACCCAGGTCGGCACCGGGTCCGGCTCCAGCCGCAGCTGGTCGACCATCGACTCGGCGATGTTGTTGTTGCCGCGCCAGTCGGTCACCCGCTCGGCGTAGGTGAACTGGTCCAGGTAGTGTCCGCCCGACTCGCGGGCCAGCCGCTCGGCCTCGTCGTAGATGCTGGCCGGGTCGTCGACCAGCTGGCAGCGACCGCCGTAGAACCCGATCAGGTCGCATTTCTCCTGGACGACGCTGGCCGGCATCACGGCCACGAACGGCAGTCCGAGCAGCCGGGCGAAATAGGCCTCACTGACCGCGGTCGAGCCCGACGACGCCTCCACCAGGGTGGTGCCGCGCTGGATCCAGTTGTTGCAGAGCCCGTAGAGCACCAGCGACCGCGCCAGCCGGTGCTTGAGACTCCCGGTCGGGTGCACCGACTCGTCCTTCAGATAGAGCCGCACACCCCAGGCGGGCGGCAGCGGGAACACGTGCAGGTGGGTGTCCGAGGTGCGGTTGGCGTCGGCTTCCACCTGGGCGATCGCCCAGGCCTGCCAGTCCCGGTCCACCGTCGGACCCTCGACGCGCATCAGATGATCGGCGGGTGGCCGGCCCGGGTCATCCGCCCGATCGTGCGCCAGCGCATCGGCCGGCGCACCCCGCACTCTTCGCTCAGCCCCAGCTGATAGCCCCGTACGGTCTCCCGCACCGCCGCCTTCGTCCGCAGCCGAACACCGCCGACGAGAACCCAGGAGAGCACGTAGAGCAGACCGACCGGCAGCGGCAGGTTGCGGCGGGCCAGCCAGACCCGGTTGCGGGCCTGGAACCGGTAGAACTCGGGGTGCCGGGTCGGGGTGATGGCCGGGTGGAACACCTCGATGGTGCCGTCGTATCGCACGTGCCAGCCGCCGTCCCAGACCCGCCAGGCCAGCTCGATGCCCTCGTGGGCGTACCAGAACGGGGCGGGCCAGCCGTCGGCGTACGCGAATGCCTCGTGCCGCATCGCCACCGCGCCCTCCCAGACCGACATGGCCGGGCTGCTGCGGCTCGGATCGCTGGCCCGCAGACGGGGCGTCCACCGGCGCGGGGCCGGACGCCCCTCGGGGTCGACCACCCGCGGCTGCACCAGCCCCAGGGTCGGATCGGCCCGGAACAGCTCGGCGAGCTCGGCCAGCACGGTCGGGGTGGGCAGGCGGGCGTCGTCGTCCAGGAAGAACAGCAGATCGCCGCTGACCAGGTCGACCCCCGCGTTGCGTCCGGCCGGGATGCCGAGGTTGGTGGGCAGTCCATGAGCGCGAATTCCGTCGGGCAGTCCCGTCGGCTGCCAGCCGTTGCCGACCACCACGACGTCCAGGTCCACGTCACGCTGCTCCAGCAGGGACTCCAGCCCACGCTGCAGGTCGGCGCGCCGCTTGCCCATGGTCAACACGACGACCCCGTAGCGGGGCCTCGTCGGCAGGATCCCGGTCATCGCAGCCTCGGCGAGCTCAACACCGCGGCCAGGTGACCGACCAGGGTGACGGCGGCGGCGGCACACAGGCCGAGCAGCAGCCACTGAGTGGCGACGCCGTCCAGCCAGAGATCGGCGACGGTGGCCAGCAAGATCAACAACGACAGCTCCACCGAGTGGAAGACGCGGTGGAAGGGCACGAAGCGGGCGATCTGCCGGGCCCGCCGGAGCGCACCCTGGGCCGGCTTGCGGACCGACTCGGTGTCCTGCATCTGCGACAGACCGGCGTAGTGCCGGGACACGTGGACGAGGTCGTTCTCGACCTTGTTCAGGCAGACCAGCAGACCGAGCAGCAGCCCCAGACTCACCCAGACATTGCCGAGCTCCAGCTCACGAGCGGCCCGGATCCCCAGCGCCACGGAGATCCCGCACTCGGCGACGTAGTGGCCGACCCGATCCAGGTAGACCCCCTTGGGCGAGGACGTCTGGCGCCAGCGCGCCACCTCGCCGTCACAGCAGTCAAGCAGCATCTGCAGCTGGATGAACACCACGGTCAGGACCGCACCCGCCACCGTCCACCAGGCCGCGGAGAAGCTGGCCAGCACCGTGCACGCGATCATCAGCCAGGTCACGCCGTTGGCGGAGAACCCGGCCTTCAGCAGGACTCTGGTCAGGTACGGCGAGACATCCCGCAGGTACGCACTCGCCACCCAGTGCTCGGCCCCGGCCCGGGTCCGCACGCTCGGCGGCTGGGTGACCTCGCGCAGCTCGGCGATCGTCGGATCGGCCGGACGACCGGTCGCTGGCGTCCCCTCGAGCATCCGATCACCCTAGCGGCCTCGCTGTCGCCTGCGCCGCATCTGCCGGCCCGAGCGGGGAGCCGCTGCGAACTCGTCGTGGCGCTGGCCGACTCCTGGGCGCGCGCATACTCTTGGGAGATGGCCCGCTATCTACCGATCATCATCGTGGCGTTGCTGATGATCTACTGCGTGGTCGAGGTCGCCCAGGCGCAGCCGTACGCGGTCCGCCGGATGCCTCGCTGGTTGTGGGCCACGGTCGTCATCTGCGTTCCGCTG
>DATDAP010000673.1:0-2282 GCA_036525335.1 Microlunatus sp.
ACGGTGCTGGCGTACCGCCAAGAGGGCCATGGCCCGACGACCCTGCTCGTACACGCTGGTTTTCTGGACAGTCGCGCTTGGCTTGGTCTGATCCCGGTGCTGGCTCGGGACCGCACCGTCGTCGCGCCCGATCGTCGAGGACATGGAAGCAGCGGAGCCTACGGCGGACACCACCGGCTCGAGGACGACGTCGATGACCTGGTCGACATGACCCGCGAACTGGATCCCGAGGGCCACGGCGTGCAGATCGTGGCCCATTCGGCGGGCTGCCACGTTGCCCTCGCGGCCGCGTGCACCGGGCTGCCCATCAGTCGCCTGGTGATGTACGAGCCGCCAGCATTCGGCGACCCGGCCATCGAAGGCTCAGTGTGGCAGCAGCTCGCTGACGCCGCCGAGGCCGACGATCGCCGAGGACTCGTCGAGCTCGTTCTTAGTGATGTTGTGGGCGCTTCCACCGGGAAGCGGATTCCGTCGCCGGCCTTCTCGGCCTTGTTTTCGACTCCGTTTGGACAGATGCTTCTTGACAATGCACTCGCCATCCCGACCGAGCTGCACGCTCATGAGGACTTCATCTGGAGTGAGGAGGCGATCGGAGCGGTTGACGTCCCGATCCTGTTGCTGATCGGCGCCGACAGCCCACCCTTCAACTGGCGCTTCGCTGACTGGAGGTTGTCCCGCGCTCCGTTGAACTTCGGTGGCGGTCTTGGTGATCGTCAGGCGGCGATCACGTTGTCATCATGACCGACGGTACCGACAGTCTGTGCGGCGATGTGCTCGTTGAGAGCGATGCGCAGTGCAGGCAGGTGCAGGTGACCGTTGACGCGACGGAACTGGGCGCGAGCCTCGATCATTCCGGCGGCGCACCACCGCAGCGCCATGTTCCCGTTCTGCCAGTTCTTCACGTTGGTCGAGTGGTTGCGGGCGATCGAGATCATCGACTCGATGCAGTTGGTCGAGCGCAGCGTGCGGGCCAGTGTTGGCGGCACGCCCAGGCGCAGCACTGTCAAGGTCTCGGTGAGGCCCTCACGCAGCGAGGCGGCGGCGCCGGGATGGGTCCGCTGCAGTTCCTTCGCCAACGCCTCGAGCTGCGCCTCGGCCAGGATCGCGGACTCGGCGTGGTAGGCGGCACGCATCCGCTTGGTCACCGTCGCGGCCAGGTGTTCGGGCAGCTTGTCGGCTACGTTGCGCAGCTTGTGCAACTGGCAGCGACCGATCACCGGGTGGTCGAACACCTTCACCACCGCAGCTCGCAGCGCCTTCCCGCCGTCGATGCCGACGAAGATCGGCCGGGTCGTGTCCAGGCCGCGATCACGCAACCCGGTCAGCAGATCGGTGACCACGCTCGTGTTCTCCGTCGAGCCTTCGACCAGTCCGAGCGGATGCTTGACGCCGTCGATGCCGATCCCCAACGCCACCACGCACAGATGCTCACCGAAGTGCACCCCGTCGATCAGTAACGCCACCAGGTCCAGTTCACCCAGCGGCGCGGCCAGCAGCTCGCCCAGCGCGGTCTCGGTCGCGGCGACGAAACGGCGCGAGACCGCCGACTTGCTCGTCGAGCCGGCCGACTCCTCGACCCGCTTTCCGACCGGTTCCAGCCCGGCCGGATAGCGGCGAGTGGACAGCCCGGCAAGCATCCGCTGCATCGCCATCCGGCCCAACACCTCGGTCCGGCTGAACAGTTCGTACGCCGGCACAGGCAGCTCGCCCCTCCCGTCCGCCGCGCGCATCCGCGGCCGCTGCACCGGCACCCGCCGGCCACCGAGGGTCACCGAGCCGGCCTCGGTGCCGTGGCGCACCGCACTCCGGCCCGGATCGTGCTTGCCCTTCGGCCCGCACGACGCCTCGACGTCGGCGTTCATCAGCGCGGCCATCACCTGCAGCCCGGTGCCCACGGCCATCGCGAGCAAGCCCTCCTGCACGTCGCCGGCCAGCTCGGCCATCGCGATCGACACAGCCTCCGGCAGCATCGGCGTCGTCGCACTCACAGCGTTCTTCTGGTAGTCCTTCTTCACAGCGGTCCCCTGTCTCTGGGTCGACTTGGCGGTCGCCCAACACCTACCGCAAGGCAGCTGTCAGGCGGGGGACCGCCACCTCAACTTCCACGAGACCCGGGACAACCTCGTCGCCGACAGCGCCTTCAGTCTGGTCTGGACACCGATCCGGGTACCTGCCGTGTCGGCACCGTCCCTCCGTGCGATGGCCGCGGTGGTGCAGGCGGTGGATCCCCGGTACTCCGACACGGTTTGCCTCCCTGGCACCTTCTTCTATGGCTGAGGATG
>DATDAP010000674.1:0-9875 GCA_036525335.1 Microlunatus sp.
GGCGCCCAGGCACGCACCTCGCTGCGTTCTCCTCGGTCGCGATGCGACTCGGCATCCCTCCCTCGTCGGCCTGGCGATGCACGCACCTGGACACCGGACACCCTTGACGAACTTCCGGTCGCAACCACTAGTTTCCCCGACGCTTGAGGTAGCGCTCGAACTCCGCCGCGATCGCGTCGCCGCTGGCCTCGGGCAGCTCGGCGGCGTCCTGCTGTTCCTCCAGCTGGGTCACGTACTCGGCGACCTCGCTGTCCTCGGACGCCAGCTCGTTGACGCCCCGCTCCCAGGCGCGGGCCAGCTCGGGCAGCTCGCCGAAGTCGAGCGGCACGTCGAGCAGTCGCTCCAGCTGGGACAGGATCGCCAGCGTCGCCTTGGGGCAGGGCGGGTGCGACACGTAGTGGGGGATCGCGGCCCAGACCGACATCGTCGGCAACCCGGATCGCGCCAGCAGGTCGGCCATCACCCCGACGATCCCGGTCGGTCCCTCGTAGGTGGACTCGCCGATCCCGTACGCCTCCATCAGCCCGGGGTCGCGGGTCGTGGTGGTGACCGGCACCGGTCGGGTGTGCGGGGTGTCCGCCAGCAGCGCGCCGAGCACGAACACGCGCGAGGGATCGGCCGAGCGCAGGGCCGAGGTGATCAGGCCACCGAACTGGCGCCAGCGCAGGTTGGGCTCGATGCCTTCCACCAGGATCAGATCGCGGCCGCCGGCCAGCTGCGCGGTCTTGATCCGGGTGGTGGGCCAGGTGATCTCGCGCTCGCCGTCGGCGTTGATCGCCACCTCGGGACGGTTGACCTGGTAGTCGTAGAACTCGTCGGGATCGAGCTCGTAGGCCAGCTCCGCCTGATACGCCTCGGCGAGATGCTCCACCGCGGCACTGGCCGCGTTGCCCGCATCGCTCCACCCGCTGAAGGTCGCGACCACCAGCGGGTCGCGCAACCCGCGCAGTCCGGCGTTCACCTGCTCGTTCATGCCAGACACTGTAGACGCCGCCACCGACCGAGAACCGGGGCCGACGAGCAGCCTCGCGGTCTATCCTCCAGGGGTGTCCGACCTGCGCAGCGAGCTGTCCCGACGTGTCGTCATCGGCGACGGGGCGATGGGCACGATGCTGCAGTCGTACGACTTGACGCTGGAGGACTTCGACCAGCTCGAGGGCTGCAACGAGATCCTCAGCGTGAAACGTCCGGACGTGGTGCGGGCCATCCACGACGCCTACTTCGAGGTCGGGGTGGACTGCGTCGAGACGAACACCTTCGGCGCGAACCTCTCGGCCCTGAACGAGTACGACATCCCCGACCGGATCGCTGAGCTCGCCTTCGCCGCGGCGCGGATCGCGCGCGAGTCCGCCGACGCGTGCAGCACCCCCGACCGGCCGCGTTGGGTGCTCGGCAGCGTCGGTCCGGGCACCAAGCTGCCGACGCTCGGCCACCTGCCGTACGCGCAGCTGCGGGACGCGTACGCCACCCAGGTCGCCGCGATGGTCGAGGGCGGCATCGACGCGGTGCTGGTGGAGACCAGCCAGGACCTGCTGCAGACCAAGGCCGCCGTGCTGGGGGCGAAGCGGGCGATGGCGGCCGCCGGGGTGGATCTGCCACTGATCGTGCACATCACCGTGGAGACCACCGGCACCATGCTGCTGGGCTCCGAGGTCGGTGCCGCGCTGACCGCGCTCGAGCCGCTGGGCATCGACTTCATCGGCCTGAACTGTGCGACCGGTCCCGCGGAGATGAGCGAGCACCTGCGGCACCTGGCCCGGCACGCGCAGATCGGGGTCAGCTGCATGCCTAACGCCGGTCTGCCGATGCTGACCTCCGACGGTGCGCACTACCCGTTGACCCCGGTCCAGCTGGCCGATGCCCTGGAGCAGTTCGTCGGGGAGTTCGGCCTCGGCCTCGTCGGGGGCTGCTGCGGCACCTCTCCCGAGCACCTGCGTCAGGTCGTCGAGCGGCTCGGCACCCGGACCCCGGTCGTCCGCACGCCGGTGCACATCCCGGCGTCGGCGTCCCTCTATGCCGACGTGCCCTTCCGGCAGGACACCAGCTACCTGTCGATCGGGGAGCGGACCAACGCCAACGGCTCCAAGGCGTTCCGGGAGGCCCTGCTGGCCGAGCGCTGGGACGACTGCGTCGACATCGCCCGGGCCCAGATCCGCGACGGGGCACACCTGCTGGATCTCAACATCGACTACGTCGGTCGCAACGGAGCCGCCGACATGAGCGAGCTCGCCTACCGGCTGGCCACCGCGTCGACGCTGCCGATCGTGCTGGACTCCACCGAGCCACCCGTGCTGCAGGCCGGGCTGGAGCGGATCGGTGGCCGTGCGGTGATCAACTCGGTGAACTACGAGGACGGCGACGGTCCCGAGTCGCGCTTCACCAAGATCATGGAGCTGGTCTCCGAGCACGGTGCCGCGGTGATGGCACTGACCATCGACGAGGAGGGGCAGGCCCGGACGTGTGAGTGGAAGGTACGGGTCGCCGAGCGGTTGATCACCGACCTGACCGAGCACTGGGGGATGCGTACCTCCGACATCATCATCGACGCGTTGACCTTCCCGATCGCCACCGGGCAAGAGGAAACGCGCCGCGACGGCATCGAGACCATCGAGGCCATCCGGACGATCAAGGAACGCTTCCCCGAGGTGCAGACCACCCTGGGGTTGTCCAACATCTCGTTCGGTCTCAACCCGGCGGCCCGGGTGGTGCTCAACTCGGTGTTCCTCAACGAGTGCATCGAGGCGGGCTTGGACTCCGCCATCGTGCACGCGGCCAAGATCATCCCGATGGCCCGGATCCCTGACGAGCAACGAGAGACCGCGCTCGACATGGTCTACGACCGGCGTCGTCCGGCCACCGACGACGAGCCGGCGTACGACCCGCTGCAGTACTTCCTGGAGATCTTCGACGGCGTCACCACCGCCGACACCAAGGCCGAGCGTGCCGCCGAGCTGTTGAAGCTCCCGGTGGGTGAGCGGCTACAGCGCCGGATCGTCGACGGTGAGGGCAAGGGTCTCACCGACGACCTCGAGCTGTCCCTGGCCGACGGCAAGCCGGCGTTGGAGATCATCAACACCGATCTGCTGGAGGGCATGAAGACCGTCGGGGTGCTGTTCGGCTCCGGTCAGATGCAGCTGCCGTTCGTGCTGCAGTCGGCCGAGGTGATGAAGGCCGCGGTCGCCCACCTGGAGCCGTACCTGGAGAAGACCGACTCGGCCGGCAAGGGCACCATCGTGCTGGCCACGGTCAAGGGTGACGTGCACGACATCGGCAAGAACCTGGTCGACATCATCCTCACCAACAACGGCTACACCGTGGTGAACCTCGGAATCAAGCAGCCGATCACCACGATCCTCGAGGCCGCCGACGAGCACCGCGCCGACGCCATCGGGATGTCCGGTCTGCTGGTGAAGTCGACCGTGGTGATGCGGGAGAACCTGGAGGAGATGAACACCCGCGGGGTGGCGTCGTACCCGGTGTTCCTCGGCGGCGCGGCCCTGACCCGCGCGTACGTGGAGCAGGACCTGCGGGAGGTCTACGCCGGTGAGGTCCGTTACGCCCGCGACGCGTTCGAGGGTCTGCGGCTGATGGACGCGCTGATGGCCGTCAAGCGCGGCGAGGAGGGCGCGGCACTGCCCGCGCCACGCGAGCGACGAGTCAAGGCCAAGACCCCGGCGTCGATCACCGAGAACGGTCCGGAGCCAACCACCCGCTCCGACGTGGCCGTCGACATCGACGTGCCCACACCGCCCTTCTGGGGCGACCGGATCGTCAAGGGCATCGCGCTGGCCGACGTGGCGGCGTACCTGGACGAGCGGGCCACCTTCATGGGCCAGTGGGGACTGAAGGGCTCCCGCCAGGGGCCGACCTACGAGGAGCTGATCGAGGTCGAGGGCCGGCCGCGGCTGCGGTCCTGGCTGGATCGGATCCAGACCGAGGGCATCGCGGAGTTCGCCGTCGTGTACGGCTACTGGCCCTGCTACAGCGAGGGCAACGACCTGGTGGTGCTCGACCCGGGCGCCGAGGTGGGAGCGCCGGAACGGCACCGGTTCGCCTTCCCCCGGCAGCGGCGGGGTCGCCATCTGTGTCTGGCCGACTTCTTCCGCGACCGCGCGCTGGCGCAGGAGAAGGGCCCGGACGTGGTCGCCTTCCACCTGTGCACCATGGGTGCGGCGGTGAGCAAGGCCACCGCCGTGCTGTTCGAGAACAACGCCTACCGCGACTACCTGGAGCTGCACGGGCTCAGCGTCCAGCTGACCGAGGGCCTGGCCGAGATGTGGCACGACCGGGTGCGGTCGGACCTGGGCTTCGCCGCGGACAACGGCTCGATCGACGACATGATCCGCGATCAGTCCTACCGCGGCTCGCGCTACTCCTTCGGCTACCCGGCCTGTCCCGATCTGGAGGACCGGGCCAAGTTGGTCGACCTGCTGAAGCCCGAGCGGATCGGCGTCGAGCTGTCCGAGGAGCTGCAGCTGCACCCCGAGCAGTCGACCGACGCGCTGATCGTGCACCACCCGGAGGCGAAGTACTTCAACGCGCGGTGAGTGGGGCTCTCCAGCTTCTTTCGTGACGGGAACTTGCCACTCACGCCGACACCCACGGCGTGTCGCGCCGGATCCGACTCGCGAGAGGCGCCTTTCCCTCGAGCATGGCCAGCGCCTGCCGAGTCACCCAGACCACGTGGTCCGGTTGTTCCGTCAACATCTTCCAGGTGAACCGCAGCACGGTCCAGCCACAGAGGACGATGACGTTCTGCCGCTCCCGGTCCGTCTCGAACGCGTCGTCGGTGTCGTGGAACTCGCGACCGTCGACCTCGCACGCAAGGCGTTGCCGCTCGAACGCGATGTCCAGGTAGTAGGTCGCCCACTGCTGCGGCACCCAGATCTTCAGATTTCCAACCCAGCCGGTGATCCCGGCGTCGCGGTAGAGCCGGTGGGCCAGCCGCTCGGCCCTTGACCACGGCTCTGCCCGGGAGTCGAGCAGCACCCGCCAGCGGTCGGCGTTGCCGCGCCGCTTGCTGGTCAGCTCGAGTGCGTGCTGGAGGCTCGCGAGGTCGGCCACCTTCCGTCGCAGCGCCAGGTCGATGGGGTCGGTGTCCGCCAGGGTCGAGAGTTCCATCGCGGTGAGCGGGGGTGTGGTGAAGGCGAAGGGCCCGCGACGCTGCACCAGGTCGGAGGGAACGCGTCGACGCTGGAAGCTGAAGCCCGGTTGCGGTGCGTGCCGAATCGGGCTAGCCACCTCGACGGTCGACACCTCGATCTCGGGCCAGTACGAGAGCGCGGCAGCCGCCCGGCCCCTGATCACCGTGTTCGGGTCCCAGCGCGACACCGCCATCACCTTGGTCAACAGCTGGTCGGCGTTGCCCGGGTCGGCGAAGACGCCCGGCAGGGGTCGGACCAGCCGTCCGGCGGACGCCGCCCGGACCAGTGCGTTCTCCAGCCTCGGGTGCTCGCAAGCGAGGATGACCCGTTCAAGTGCGAGCAGTTCGTCGATGACGTCGTCGTTTTTCACGACGAGAGTCTGTGGACGTCAGGTCGGTTTCGACCGGGGGTGCCGCAGATCTGTGGATGACGGTCGGGCGCCCGGGTGACCTGTGGACAGTGACGGGAACGTGCGTGTCACGGGGTCCGCGGACCACGACTCGCCGGTCGCGCGAGCGTGACTGGCAACTTCCCGTCACGAACAAAATCTGGGGGCGCCGGGACGCTCACCAGCCCTCGGTGAGCACCTGATCCAGCCGGTCGACGAAGAAGTCGGCGCTCTCCACGGTGATGCAGAGCGGCGGCTTCACCTTCAGGACGTTCGAGAAGTCACCGGTGGCGTGCTCGATCACACCCAGCTCGCGCAGCCGTTCGCAGATGGCCGTGGCCTCCTCGGTGGCCGGCTCCCGGGTCGCTGGATCGCGCACCAGCTCGATGCCCTGATACAGCCCGCGCCCATGGACGTACCCGATCAGCGGCTGCCGGTCGGCGAGCACAGCCAGCCGGTCACTCAGGTGGGCACCGACCCGCCGGGCGTTGCCCTGCAGGTCCTCGTCCCGGAGCGTGTCCAGCACGGCCAGCCCCACGGCCGAGGAGACCGGGCTGCCGCCGACGGAGGAGAAGAACGAGCCCTCGGCGGAGAATGCCTCGGCGATCTCGCGACGGGTGACCACGAACCCGATCGGGTGGCCGTTGCCAGCGGCCTTGGCCATCGTGATCACGTCCGGCACGACACCGTGCAGCTCGAACCCCCAGAACTCCTCGCCCGTCCGGCCGTACCCGATCTGCACCTCGTCGGAGATCGCCAGCCCGCCCGCGCCGCGGACGGCGTCGTAGACCTGTGACAGGTAGCCGGGTGGGAACTCCACCCCACCCGCGTTGCCGGAGATCGGCTCGGCGATGTACGCCGCCGGCCCGTATGGCAGCCCGGCGAGAATCGCGCGAACGGAGTCGGCATAGCGATCCGCCGCGTCCGGTCCCCGATGCTCACCGCGGTAGAGGTCGGGCATCTCGGCCAGGTGGATCCACGGGGGTCGGCTGTCCCGCGACGCTGGGTTGTCGTTCAGTGAGGTGGAGATCTCGTCGGTCGCCGTCGTCCAGCCGTGGTAGCCACCGGCCAGGCAGATGACGTCCCGCCGACCGGTCGCGCTCCGGACGATGCGCAGCGCCAGGTCCACCGCCTCGCTGCCCGAGTTGACCAGCAGCACGGTGTCCAACGGTGCCGGCAGCAGGTCGACGATGCGTTCGGCGTAAGCGACGATGCCGTCGTAGGAGAACCGGGAGTTGGTGTTGAGCAGCCCGAACTGCCGTGCCGCCGCGGCGGTCACGGCCGGGTGGCAGTGCCCGAGCACGGCGACGTTGTTGACCATGTCCAGGTAGGTACGGCCGGAGGTGTCGATCAGATGCTGCCGCCAGCCGCGCTCGATCCGCGGCGGGCGGGCGTAGTAGTGCTGCTGGACGCGGGCGAGCACCGTGTCTCGGCGGGTGATCAGCTCGGCGGCGGTCGTCGGCTGGGGGAGGTCGATGCCTCCCACCAGACCCGGCAGATCGGGTGACAGAGCGCGCCACGTGTCCGCCAGGGACGGAACGACCACGCCCGCCGCAGCCACTCCCGCCGGAGTCGGCTCGATGTGCACGTGCGCGGGGAGCAGGAGATCCTCGCCGGCCCCGAGGACGACGCCCAGGTGATCACCGGCGGCGACCCTCGCGCCGACGGTGACCGATGGGTCGATCTCGGCGAACCGGAGATCGACCGGATCCGTGCGCAGGACGAGCTGATGATCATCGACGGTCACGATCTCACCGTCGGCGGGAGCCCGGACCGCGGTACCCGCCGGCGCGAAGGCGTCAGCGCCGAGGTGGGTGGTGGGGACCTCGGCCGCACGGTCGCGTACGGCGAGGGCCAGTCGCGGACCTGCGTCGGCGACGCCGAAGCCGTCGACCAGGGCGCCTTCGACGGCGCGCTGCGTCGCGGTCGCCTCAGTCCAGGTCGCGGCCGGGAACAGCGGGGAGGTGACCGAGAGGTCGAGCTGCGGGACGTCCGCCGGCAGGTCGATCACGGGCCTCGCCGGGCGCCAGCCGGCGACGGTCCGGACGAGGTGCCCGGTGTCCCACCCGACGGCGCGCCGCAGGACCACCTCGGCGAGCGGGAAGGGCACCGCGGCGGCCCGCTGCAGGATGAGCCAGTCGAGCGGCTGCTCCTCCCGGGCGTACGCGTTGTCGGGGTCGGCGGCCAGGATGTCGTCGACACTCACCGCCAACACGGTGGCGCGAGCAACCACCAAGGGCCAGAGTGCGGCGATCTCGGCCTCGGCCAACGGGGTCACGGCGTGGAAGCCGGCGACCACGGCGGCGGCGTCCAGCACCGGTGAACGGCGGTCCCGGACCAGCAATGAGGTGATCGCGGTGGCCAGATCGGCGACCAACCAGGACCGGACGACGTCGCCGAAGTCGATCACCCCGGTCGGGCTGAGCCGACCGGCGTCGTCGCGCGCGGCGACCACGTTGTAGTCGGCCAGGTCCGCGTGGACGACCTGTTCGCGCAGCTGGTCGGCCAAAGGTGCCAGTGCGGCCCGGGCCCGCTCGCTGAGGTCGACCACCGCCGCGCGGCGGTCTGGGTCGGCCAGCGAGCCGGCCAACGTGTCCACCACCCGCGCCGCGTGCCGGCTGTCGTACTGCAGGTCGCGGTCCGCCGCCGGGTGCTCGAAGTCCGCGAGCGCGCCGGAGAGACGGGCAGCCAACCCACCGAAGCGACCCAGCACCTCGTCCCCGAGGTAGCCCGCGTCGGAGAACATGTCGCCCTCGACGAAGGTCAGCAACCGGACGTGATGATCAACACCGTCGATCGGCACGACGACCAGATCGGCTCCGTCGCGGGACGCCACCGGCAGCGGTACGGCCAAGCCGGTGCCGGCTCGCTCTACGTGCTGCATCGCCGTGTTCTGCAGCTCGAGGACGTCCGCGCCGAAGGCGGGGTTGGCGATCTTGAGCACGTACGACTGCTGGTCGGTGCGGATCCGCAGATTGGTCTCCTGGTTGGAGCCGAGCGGCTTGGCCGTGCCGACGACCCCGAAGACCTCACAGGCGATCAGTTCCGCCTCATCCGGAGAGACCGGGGTGGCGGGCGGTGTCTCGCCCCAGAAGGGTGCGCTCACGAGGGCGAACCTATCGAGGGTGGGATGGAGACGCGAGCACGGCAGGTCGACAGCACGCGAATAGTTCGGCTTCAACGGAAGTGAATCCGCTCCGGATCGCCTACCGAGCGCGACGTCGAAGAGCAATTCTTTCCCAATCTAATCGTGGGAAAGGTGCTTTCTTACTCGCGCTCCGGTGAGGACATTACCCCCACTAACGTCACAGCCACGGTCCAGGGGGGCCGTCGACACAGGTGTCGAATTCGTCAGGGGGAACCATGGTCCAAGGCTTCGTCACGCCACCACCTCGATCACGTCTTCGCAGGAAACGGCTGCTTGCGGCCGTCGCAGCCACCTGCAGCAGCGCGCTGCTCCTGGCCGCGGCCGCTCCGGCCGCTCACGCATCGCCCGGCCAGACGATCACCGATCTCACCTCGATCAGCGCCACAGACCTGGTGACCAAGATCATCGGCGACGGCATCACCGTGAGCAACGTCCAGTACACGGGGAACCCGTTGTCCGCGGGTACGTTCGCGGGGCTCGATCCCGTGGGATTCGACTCCGGCATCGTGCTCAGCTCGGGAGAAGCATCCACCGTGGTGGGGCCGAACGACAGCCCTGGCAAGACCGGGACGATGGAGACCTCGGGTGACAGCGACCTGAACGCCATCGTCGATCCGTACGGGACCGAGGACGCCTCGGTACTGACCTTCGACTTCGTGCCCACCACCAGCCAGCTCGTCTTCGACTATGTCTTCAGCAGCGAGGAGTACTTCGAGTACGTCAACACGACCTTCAACGACGTCTTCGCGTTCTTGGTGAACGGCGAGAACTGCGCCATCACTGAAGACGGAGCCCCAGTTGCCATCAACACGATCAATGGCGGCAACCCGTTGGGAACCGGCGCGTCGCGACCGACCCTGTACCGGAACAACGTCGCTGACGACGAGACGGGAACAGCGCCGCTCGATCTCCAGGCCGACGGTCTCACCGTGGTCATGAAGTGCGCGGCGACGGTGAATCCGAATGTCAGTAACAGGATGAAGCTCGCCATCGCCGACACGACCGATGCCAGCCTCGACTCTGCGGTGTTCATTCGCGCAGGAAGTCTGCAGGCGAACAAGGCGCCGTCGGCGGCGGACAAGTCCGCGACCACGGTCGAGGGCACGGCGGTGGGGGTGACGCTGTCGGGTAGCGATCCTGATGGTGACGATCTCACCTTCGATGTGGCGACCCAGCCCGGTCATGGCACGTTGAC
>DATDAP010000675.1:0-7878 GCA_036525335.1 Microlunatus sp.
GGGTCGATGCCGAAGTCGGCGACCTTGTCCAGCGCGGTGGAGACGGCCACGAAGTGCTTGGCGATCGCCTCGGGCTCGTCGCTCTCCGCGTCGCCGATCGCGCCGGATCGCTTCAGCGCGTGCAGCAGCCAGGAGCGGGCCAGCCGCGCGTTGGTCAGCGTCTCCAGCGTGGTGAACGTCTTCGAGGCCACGATGAACAGCGTGGTCTCCGGATCGAGGTCGGCTGTCTTCTGCGCGACGTCGGTGGGATCGATGTTGGACACGAAGCGCGCGGTCAGCCCCGGTTTCACATACGGCTGCAGGGCCTCGTAGACCATCACCGGTCCGAGATCGGAACCGCCGATGCCGATGTTGACCACGGTGGCGATCGGCTTGCCGGTGATGCCCTTCCACTCCCCGTTCCGCACCCGGTCGGCGAAGCCGTAGACCTTCTCGAGCACCTGGTGCACCTCGGGCACCACGTTCGTCCCGTCGACCACGACCTCGGCGCCGTCGGGATCGCGGAGTGCCGTGTGCAGCACGGCCCGGCCCTCGGTGACGTTGATCTTCTCGCCGGCGAACATGGCGTCCCGACGCTCGGCCAGACCGACCTGCTCGGCCAGCTCGACCAGGGCGGTGAGCACCGCGTCGTCGATCAGGTTCTTCGACAGGTCCACGTGCAGATCGCCGGCGGTCAGGGTGAAGGCCTGCGCCCGGGCCGGGTCGGCGGCGAACCAGCCGCGGAGATCGGGCTCCAGTCCCGCCTTCAAGCCGGTCAGCGTGCGCCAAGCGGCGGTGGTCGTGGCGTCGACGGGTGCGCTCATGCGGTCGACACTAGCGAGAAGCCGTAGGCGGACGCCTCTAGGGTGCAGACCATGGACGCACGGTTGCAGCGGGCGCAGCCCGAGGCCGGGACGCCGTACGCCGGCGGGGAGTCGGAGTTCCGTACGGACCTGGAGCGGATCCGGTTCGCCCAGTCGTTCTCCCGCTTGGCCGAGGTGACCCAGGTGATCCCGGCCGGCGCCACTGGCGGGGTGGTCCACAATCGCCTCACCCACTCCATCAAGGTGACGGCAGTCGCCCGCGCGGTGGCGGTGCGACTGCTGCGGATCTCCGACCGGGACCTGCTGCGCGACCTCGGTGGCCTCGACCACGTCGTGGTCCAGGCCGGGGCATGTGCCCACGACCTCGGACACCCGCCGTTCGGTCACCTGGGCGAGCGGGTGCTGGACCAGCTGCTGCGGGATCGCTTCGGGTTGTCCGACGGGTTCGAGGGCAACGCGCAGACCTTCCGGATCCTCACCGAGCTGGAGGTGCACGGCCCCGGCGACGAAGGGCTCAACCTGACCGCGGCCAGCCGGGCAGCCGTGCTCAAGTACCCGTGGGGGCGGTATGTGGTGCCCGAGCCGCATCCGTCCGGTTGGTCCGAGCCACCCCGGGGGGCCGGCTTCGGTCAGACCGGACCGGGATCGGGCAAGTTCTCCGCCTACACCCTGGACCTGGACGAGATGGTGGCTGCCCTCGCGGCCTTCCCGGAGCTGCCACCGGGTCGCCAGACGCTCGAGTGCGCGATCATGGACCTGGCCGACGACATCGCCTACTCGCTGCACGACGTGGAGGACTTCCACCGCTCCGGGGTGCTGCAGTTCTCGCCCGTTTCCGGCGAGTTCCGGTCCTGGGTTTCCGAGCGCCGGGCGCTGGCCGCGATGAGCGACTCGGAGCTGGTGCTGATGGGTCGCTGGCCGGGAGCGGGGCTGGAGCAGCTGCGCCGGCGGCTGATCGACAAGGACGACTGGATGTTCGACGAGGAGACCTTCGCCGACGCCGTGACGATCATCGGCGACGAGTTCGTCGACGGAGTCCTCGCGGCGCCGTACGACGGATCGATGATGGCCGACCGGGCCATCTCCGGCTTCGTCTCCCGGTGGATCGACCACTTCATCACCTCGGTGGTGCTGCAGCGCGACCCGCCGGTGCGGTCGGCGTACGTGACCCTCTCGCCCGACTCGTGGCACGAGGTCTCGGTGCTCAAGTTCGTGCACCAGTACTTCATCCTCGACCGCCCCGATCTGGCCATGTTCCAGCGCGGCCAGACCCGCACCATCGAGGCGCTGGTGATCGGTTTCGACGACTGGCTGTCCGATCGGCTCGACGCCCCCAAGGCACCGCGACGGCTGATCGACCTGGTGCGGATCGCGACCGAGGGATACGAGCGAGTCACAGTTCGCCATCCCGACTGGTTCGCCGGCGCCACCTCACCGGCGGAGCTGGCCCGGATGGGACGTGGCCGCGGCATCGCCGACTTCGTCAGCAGCCTGACCGACCAACAGGCCGTGGCTTTCGCCAACCGGCTCGGAGGCGCTCGCGAGCTGCTCTGGACGACCGGGGTGTGACCGGCCCGCCGACGGATCGGGAACGACCGCCCGTCGGCCCACGTTGGGCAGGACGTGCGTGAGGTCCTGAGCTACATCTGGGAAAGGGCGACCACGACCCAGCCGGCTCCGGACCCGATCGTGGTCGTGGCCGTCGCCCTGGTGGCACTCGCGCTGGTGCTCCTCCCCCAGGCCTGGTCGCTCACCCGGCACGTGGTCACCATCAGCCACGAGGGCGGTCACGCGCTCGTCGCCGTCCTCACCGGTCGGCGACTGATGGGGATCCGACTGCACGCCGACACCTCGGGTCTCACGCTCTCCCGCGGTAGGCCGACCGGCCCGGGCATGGTCGCCATGCTGGCCGCCGGCTACCTCGCGCCCGCGGTCGCCGGTCTGGGCGCCGCTCTGCTGCTGGCTTCCGGCCACAGTCTCGCGCTGCTCTGGCTGGCCGTCGCCTGGCTGTCGCTGATGCTGGTGCAGATCAGGAACGCGTACGGGGTGCTGGTGCTCCTGGTCTGCGGGATCGCCGCCGGACTGGCCAGCTGGTACTTGTCCGGCGCCACGCTGTCGCTGCTCGCCTACCTGCTGACCTGGGTGCTGCTGCTGGCCGCGCCGAAACCGGTGCTGGAGCTGATGAGACAGCGACGACGGCGTCAGGCTCGCGGATCCGACGTCGACCAGCTCACCCGGCTGACTCGGATACCCGCCCTGCTCTGGGAGTCGCTCTTCCTGCTGGCCAACCTGACCGGGCTGGTGGTCGGTGTGTTCGTCCTGCTCCCGTCGGTGCTCTCCGGGTCCTGGTCTGCTTGACTGATCCGTACGGCACCGCTGGACCTCAGCGCCGGTGGACAGGAAGTGAGTGGGGAATTGTTCGACGTCGATGACATCCGCGACTGGCGGGGTCTCCCCGTGGTCGACAAGGACGGCGGCAAGATCGGCAAGCTCGAGGCCGTCTACTTCGACACGGCCACCGAGGAGCCGACCTTCGCCACCGTGAAGGTGGGACTGCCGGGTGGCGGCCGACTCGTCTTCGTCCCCTTGGCCGGAGCCCGGGTGTCTCCGCAGAGCGTCCGGGTGATGACCGACAAGAAGACGGCCAAGGACGCGCCCTCGATCGGCACCGACGGCGAGCTGGAGGCCGCCGGCGAGCCCGCGATCTACGGTCACTACGGACTCGACTACAGCCTGGGCGCGAACGGCGAGCGTCGCCTCGGCCGTCGGTGAGCGCGGTACTGGCCGGCCTCGACCAGCTGACCGCCCGCGCTCACGGGCTGATCCGGCCGGGCGCCCGGACGCTGCTCGGTGTCACCGGAAGCCCCGGTGCCGGCAAGACCACCTTGGCCGTGGCCCTGGTCGCGCGGGTGAACGCCGAGTCCGGTGCCGGCACCGCGGTGCACCTGCCGATGGACGGCTTCCACCTGGCGAATGCCACCCTCGACGGCCTCGGTCGGCGTGACCGCAAGGGCTCGCTGGACACCTTCGACGGTTGGGGATTCGTCGGGTTGCTCCGCCGTCTCCGGGACGAGACCGATCACCCGGTCTACGCGCCCAGCTTCCACCGCGTAGTCGACGAGCCGGTGGCCGGCGAGATCGCGATCCCGGCCGGCGCGGCCCTGGTCGTGGTGGAGGGCAACTACCTGCTCGTCGACAGCGAGCCGTGGAACCAGATCAAGACTCTGCTCGCGGAGTCGTGGTTCTGCGTAACGACGGCTGAGGAACGGCTGCTGCGCCTCGTGGACCGCCACACCGAGCACGGGCGAACGCCCGCCGACGCGGCAGCCTGGGCGACCGACGTCGACGGGGCCAACGCCCGGCTGATCGAATCGACGCGGGAGCGAGCCGACCTGCTGGTGTCGGGGACCGCCGAGCTGGCCTAGAGACGACAAGAGCCCCCGTCGTCCTTGACGGGAGCTCGATAGTGCGTGATGCGCCGGCTGGTTGGGCCGGTTCGGCTCAGAAGCGCGTGCTGATACCGGACCGCTGGGCGGCCAACAGGATCTCGTCCCGCATCGAGGTGGTCGGAGCATCGGCGATGGCCCGCTCGAGGGCCCGACGGTTGCGATGGACCTTGCTGCGCGAGCGGAGCGAGGACACGAACGACATGTTGATCATTCCTTCAGGTGGGTGAAATACTTCTTTTTCGAAACCTTCGGTTTCGAATCAATCATAGTAACCGTCCTCCCGCCGGATCTATTCCGGGAGACGAGATCTCCGCCACAGGCGCGCGGGGCGGACTGGATCGGGCAGACGGAGCGCGCCGGGAAGTCGCGTACGGACAACCCGTGCGCGGACCTGTGTGCAGGAAGCAACCGGGAAGCCGGGATCCGGACGACCGGCGTCAGGCGGCCTGTCCGTAGCGCCGGTCGGTGAGGGTCACCCCGGCCCGTTCGAGATCCGCCTCGACCCTGAAGCGCTCGATGTCTCGATCCAGCCCGGAGACCTCGGTGTCCAGCTCGTGCTCGATGTCGAGCATCGCGCAGATCTGCATCAGGACCTGGTCGTACGCCAGACGATTGCCGAGCTGATGGGCCGCGGAGCGGTGCTCGTCGGTGCTGACGGCGATCCGGAGGCGCCGCAGGTCCGCCACCAGGCGCTCCAGTGGAGCACCCTGCTGGCGGCGGAGTGCGCGGAGGTTGTGGCGGCGCTCGGCGCCCTCACCCAGCCAGCCCTTGAACGCCTTGAAGAACTCGTCCCAACGTCCTGCCAGCGCGTCGTACGCGACCACGAAACCGATCGGGACGAGCACGATGATCGACACGGCAATCATGCCGAGGACCACCTGGTACGCGTCCGCCATACCAGAACACTAGGTGGGCCTCAAGGCCTTCACAAGGGCGCGCCGTCAGGCGGCCCACGAGCGTCGGTGATCCGGGCGGCTCAGTAGACGGAAACGTGCACGTGGTCGTAGTGGTTGGCGGTGGACGACCCGCGGTCGGACATCCCTCGCCAACCCTCACCGGCGCGCTGCACGGTCCAGATCTTCTGCGAGTAGATGACCTCGCTGACACCGAGCTTCGAGGCGTTGGCGCGCAGCCAGTTGGCCAACCGCCAGCCCGCGGCGGAGTCGGAGATCATGTTGTCGACGGCCTGGCCGCTGCCGTGGAAGTCGTTGCTGCCACGACGACCGCCGAAGGAGGTCACCTCCGGGAAGGCGGCGCAGATGGCGCGGTAGACCTTGACCCCGTTGGAAACCAGCCCGGACTCGATGCCGCTGCTCTTGCTGCACCGGGCGTTGGAGATCCCGGCGGAGCCGGACGGCTTCTTCTTGCTCAAGTAGTCGTCGGTGACCCAACGACCCTTGCCGTCCACGACCACGAGCCGGTACCCCTTGCGGACGGTCTCGGTGACCTTGATCTTCTTCGCCTCATCGACGATGTCGACGGACTTGGCGTCCTTGCTAGGGGTCTTCCGCAGCTTCACCGCGTCGGTGGTGTAGCGGGTGCCGATAACGCTCAGGTCGAGCTCGGCGGCCTTCTTCTCGGCAGCCTTCTTCTTCGCGGCCTTCGCCTCGGCGGCCTTCGCCTCGGCCGCCTGCTCCCGGGCCGACTCCACCATCACGGTCTTCTCGTCGGCCGCGGTCATCGAAGGGCGCGTCTCGCTGCGGTTGGCGCGGTCCGCCGTCCTCGCACGGTCGGCGCTCAACGACGGCGCCAGCAGCGAGGGCGACGCCGGAGACGACGAATCGATGGGTACGGCCTGCAGCGCACTGGTGCTGCTGGGCCAGGCGGTGACGGCGACCGTGGTGATCAGTGCGCCGGCAGCGACAGCCGGACCGGCCACCCGAGCCACGCGAACGGCGATCGGCGCCGGCATGGCCCGACGGGGTCGTACGCGCACGGTGAATCCTCCGAGATCAATTCGTTACCAAAGACGGACAAGGGAAACACAGGTCACCGGGAGGACTCAAATCGAGAGATCTTCGTCACAGCGCTACGTTGGGGCTCCCTCGAGGTCCCGAAATTCGTATCCCCAGGAGAAGTAATGAGTGATGTCGACGCCATCGTCATCGGGGCCGGCCAGGCCGGGCCGGGAGTGGCCGCAGCCCTCGCCGGTGACGGGCAGCGCACGCTGCTGGTCGAGATGGAGCAGGTCGGCGGCACCTGTCTGAACCACGGGTGCCGACCGACGAAGGCGCTGCGGGCCAGTGCGGTGATCGCGCACCAGGCCCGACGGGGAGCCGCGTACGGCGTACGAACTGGTGAGGTCTCCGTCGACTTCCCGGTGGCGATCCAGCGCGTGCACACCCTGATCGACGGCATGCGGAAGGGTCTGCGTGACTGGCTCGTCGGGGTCGAGGGTCTGGACCTGGTCACCGGCACGGCGACCCTGATCGGCGATCCCGAGGGTCGGGCGCACGCAGTCACGGTCGGCGGCGAGACCCACCGCACCGGCAAGGTCTATCTCGACGTCGGTGGGCGGGCGGCGGTCCCGTCGATCGAGGGTCTGGACACCGTCGAGCATCTGACCGAGGTCGAGCTGCTGCAGCTGACGGAGCTGCCGCGCCACCTGATCGTGGTCGGCGGCGGCTACATCGGGCTGGAGTTCGGCCAGATGTTCCGCCGTTTCGGTGCCGAGGTGACGATTCTCGCCGGCAGCGGCATCGCGTCCCGCGAGGACGCCGATGTGGTCGACGCCCTGACTGAGATCCTGACCGGCGAGGGCGTGTCGATCCGCAACACTCGGCCGCAGCGGGTCGAACGCGCCGACGACGGCATCCGGGTCGAGCTGGTGGACGGCAGCGAGCCCGTGATCGGCTCTCATCTCCTGCTGTCCACCGGTCGCCACTCCAACCTCGACCTGCTCGGCCCCGACCACGGCTTGAGAACCGACGAGCGCGGCTTCGTGACCATCGGGCCGAGGTTCGAGACCTCGCTGCCGGGCATCTGGGCCCTCGGCGACGTCAACGGCCACGGCGCGTTCACCCACACCGCGTACCAGGACAGTCAGATCCTGCTGAGTCCGCCTCGCACGGTCACGGATCGGGTGACCACGTACGCGATGTTCACCGACCCGCCGCTCGGCCGGGTCGGGATGGGTCTCGCCGAGGCGCGCTCGTCGGGTCGCACGGTGCTCAAGGCCGAAGTGCCCATGTCGTCGGTCAGCCGGGCCCAGCTCGAGGGTGAGACCGCCGGTCTGATGCGCGTGCTGGTGGACGGCGACACAGAGGAGATCCTGGGCGCGACCATCCTCGGGTTGCAGGCCGACGACGTGATCCAGATCGTCGGCCTCGCCATCCAGGCGGGCATCGGCTACCCGACCCTGCGGGACGTGCTGCCGATCCACCCGACCGTCGCGGAGTTCCTGCCGTCGATCCTGGGATCCCTGACCCCCTGGAATGACCGAGCAGGGCTGGAATGACCCGGCGGAACAGGCGCCCAGGAGGCTAACCTCGGCAGGTGCAGGTGGACGAGGGAACGGCGGCGACAGCACCAGACCTGGGTCAAGGGTTGACCGCCTACCTCCGCTTCCTGCAACAGGCACTGCTGGACCACCTCGCTCCCGCCCACCGGTTGAACGAGGCTCAGGC
>DATDAP010000676.1:0-11130 GCA_036525335.1 Microlunatus sp.
CACGGTCTTGACGCCCAGCAGGTTGGCGGCGGCGAAGGTCTCCTCCGCCGGCGGCACGGTGAGCAGCCCGTCGGGGGTGGCCACGCCCTCGTCCTCGATCAGGCTCGCGTGCGCCGTCGGGGCTGAGACCGTACTTGTCGAACGACGCTTTCAGCTCGTCGGCCAGGCGACGAAGTCGAAGGCCTCGACCGTGCGCAGGCCGATGTCGGCGATCTTGCCGAGCGAGCCGTCGAGATCGGCATCGAGGGCGGCGTGGATCGAGTAGAGCTGGACGGAGATCTCGGGAGTGGGCATGGCCCGCATGCCAGTACGAAACCCGACAGCTGTGTCTGTTTCCGTTCCGGCTCCCTGCCGACCGGCCCCGCATCCCCGGTGAGGACCACCGTTCGGATTGAATGTCGGCCATGTCGACGCCGGGGGGCCCTCGCCAGGGCAGCGCCGAGCCCGATCGCTGGGCGCCGTTCCCGGTGCAGGACTGGTCGACGATGCCGGTCTCTGCCTCCGACCCGTACGCCTACGTCGACGGTTCGTGGGGACCGCCGCAACCCGTCGAGCCGGTCGGGCCGGCCGGCGGGCCCGGACGCGACGACAGGCCCCGCTGGTTGCCGCTGCTGGCCGTCGTGCTGGTGACCGTGCTGGTCGCGGGTGGGCTGTTCGTGACCGAGCACGTCGGAGCCGCCGCCGGCGGCGCGGCGGCCATCCGGTACACGCCGGCCGACGGTCGGGCGACCTACCAGCAGCGAACGACCACCGTGGCCAGTGAGAGCGTCACCAGCACCTATGTCCAGGAGTCGGCGATCCAGACCGGCGGATCCGTGCTCGGTGGGCTGGACTCGACGCTCGGCGACAAGGTCGCCGCGGTGGTGGGCCGCGGCCACCTCGACCGGATGCGCTTCTGGCGGACGACGAGCTCCCAGATCGGCAACCTGGGGAGCAGTCAGCAGAACGTTCGGGTGTACCGGATCGACGGTGCGGTGGAGCTGATCGCGGAGTCCGATCAGGGCGGTGCCGACGTCTACTCCCCGGGCCTGGTGGAGCTGCCGGCCGAGGTGGCGGCCGGAGACCGCTGGTCCGGCGAGGGGTCGGTGGGTAGTCGCCGGTACCGCAATGACTTCCGCGCCGCGGCTGCCGAGCCGGGGTGTCTGCGGGTGAGCGGAACCGTCGCGGAGACCACCGCCGCCGGGCAGCAGGGCACCTCCCGGGAGGTCCAGAAGACCTGGTGCGGGCACCGCGGTGTCGTGTTCGAGGAGATCGTCCGCGGTGAGGTGTCGGTCCGGGTGGACACGGTCTCCGCCCCCGCGGCCGATCCCACGCTGCGAACGGTCGGCGAGGAGTGGGCGTGGAGCGATCCGGACCGTTGGCGTCGGCGTGCGTTCGACCTGATCTCGGCCGATGCCAGTCTGGGCTCAGGTCCGATGACCGGCTCGCCGAGTCGGGTGCCTCCGGTGCTGACCGCCTCCGGGCTCATCATCCGGCCGACCGTCGGTGACGACCTGGTGGCGACCACGCCGAAGACCGTGGACCGGTGGACGTCGTTGTGGCGGATGCATCCCGGCGGGACGATCCTGTCGGTCGCGGCCTTCGGCGACGTGGTCGTGGCGACCACCAGCCGGCGTGAGCTGGTGGGCTACTCCGACGCGGGCATCCGGCTGTGGTCCCGCCCGCTGGATGACGTCGCCTTCTGGGCGCCGGTCCGCGTCGACGATCGGCGGGTGGGGGTTGCCGATGCCGCCGGTGTCGTCACGGTGGTGGATCTGCTGACCGGCGAGGCGGCCTGGCAGCAGCGGGTGAACACCCAGGTCAGTGCGCCGGTCGTCGCCACCCCGGAGGTGGTTGTCGTGCTGGACGCGGGGGGCGCGGGGACCGCCTTCGCCGCCGACTCCGGCGAACGGCTGTGGTCGAAGGAGCTGTCCGGCACTCTCGGAGCCGCCCTCGGCGGTGTCGTGGTGGTCCGCAACGGTACGACGTTGGAGGCGCTCGACCTACGCACCGGCCGGCACCGGTGGCTGCTGCCGCAGACCGGGACCCTGGACGCCCTGCAACCCTTCGGGGACCTGTTGGTCTCCGCCACCCAGCTCGGCACCTCGGTGATCGACGAGCAGGGGACGATCCGGGAGAACCTGCCGGCGTACGAGTGGGTCAGTGTGGTGGGCGACACGATGGTGGGCTGGGGCCGGACCGAGGCCGAGTTCCGTGACTCCGACCTCGCCCTGCGGACCACCATCGACACCCCGGACCTGACCCTCAAGGAGTCGGGGGTGCCGCCGCTCCCGTACCGGCAGGGTGTCGTCGTCTTCGAACGCGGCTGGACCTTCTCGACCTGGAGTGACGAGCCGTGAGCGGTCCTCGTCTCGGGGCGGCGGCGCGTTCGGTGGTCGACCAGGCCGTCGTCGCCAAGGTGCGCGAGGGTCGACTGCGCGACGACGCGTGGCCGTACGGTCTGCGGGCCGTCGTCACGGTCGGCATCGCCCTGGTTGGGCTGACCGCGGTGATCGCCCTGTTCGCCGGGCCGATCCGAGGCTGGTCCGAGCTCACCGTGCCCGACTCGTTGACCAGCAGCGTGCCCGATGATCTTGTCTGGGTGCTGGTCTTCCTGCTGGCGTTCTGTCTTGCCCTGTTCACCACGGCCGCGATCCATGGACCCTGGTGGATGAAGGGACTCGGCCTGGGGGCCGTGGTCCTGCTGTTGGGACTCTGGTCGGTGGCCACCACGACAGCCCGCGGGCTGACGCCGGCGGTCGTGGCCGCCGCGGTCACGATCGTCGCGGTGGTGCTGCTGATGGTCACCCGCCGACATCGCGGTTTGAGCTGGTGGGAGTTCCCGGTCGTGCTCGGGCTGATCGGACTCGTGCTCGGGCTCAGCACCCTCGATCTGGCCCGCACCGACCGCCTGGTCGGTTTCCGTTTCGTCCCGGTCTTCCTCGACCAGACGATCAGTCTGCTCGTCTTTCTCGTCCTACCCGCGGCATTCGCCGCAGGCGCTGCGGTGGCCCAGATCGTGGTCGGTCTCACTGCGGCGGCGACCAGGACCGCCCAGCGACACAACGCCGTTCGCTGGCCGTACGCGGTGCTGGCGGTGATCGTGGTGCTGCGGCTGGCTCAGGAGGTCTCGCGGCTGATCGGCCTCGACCCGGTCAGCAGCGGGTGGACCGCGGTGCTCCCGGCCGTCGGACTGGCAGCGGCCTTCGCCGGGCTGGGCTGGCTCATCTCCCGGATCACGCCGCTGCGTGACGTACCGGTCGTCAGCCTGCCCGACGATCTCGGCCGGATCGCCGTGCCCGTCGGGGCGGCCGTGATCGCGCTGTTGCTCCCGGTCTACGTGTTCCTGTTCGGCTTCCAGATCCGCGTGGGCATCGACCCGCTGAGCGCTCCCGGCGGGTTCGACCCGAGCCCGCTGCTCGATCGTCTGGTCGACGGCTTCGGAGTCGTCCTCGGTGTGGTGCTGGTGGTGCTGGCGGTCTGGCAGGCGCGTCGGGGTCGTGGTGGGCGGGCCCTGGTGCTCGGCGGAGCGGGACTGGTGCTCGTCGTATCGGGCAGCCGGCTGCTGACCGGATACCGCTGGGCGCTCCGGCTCGAGACCGACGCCCTGGTCCTGGTGGTGACGCTCCTGATTCTCGTGGTGGTGCTCGTGCTGCTCGTCCGACGCGCCCTGACGCGGGATCGGGCCCTTGGACTGGCGGCCGTCCTGGCGCTGGCCATGCTGCTGTCCCTTCGCTCGGTGGTCGTCGACCCGTTCGGTGCGCTGCTGGGCTACGGCGGGGTCGCCTTCGTCCTCTTCGGGGTGATCTGGGGCTTCCTGACGGGTTCCACCTGGGCGAACACCGACGGTCGGCGGCTCCGCCGGCCGGTCCGAGTGCTGCTGGCGCTGGGCTACCCACTGCTGACGGCGACGATCGTGGCCGCCGACGCTTTGATCCGCCGCCCCCGCACCACCTCCGACGTGAACGCGTACGCCGAGCTAGGCGAGGTGGTCCTCGGCACCGCCCTGCTGGCCGCCACGGTGGTGGTCGTGCTCTCGGCCGTCCGAGGAGATCGCGAGGTCGCGTAGCGAGCGCCCTCGCGAGCGCCCGCGTACGACCACGAACGGAGCGCCCCGAGTGAGCGCTAGCGAACGAGCTCCCTCGCGAGCGGCCGAGAACGGAGCGCCCGGATCTGTCTGAACCGAAGAGAGAGCAAACAACGCTTCACCGTTTGCGATCGATGAGGGAAGACAGATCCAACCGGCGCGCAGTGAACAGCGAGCAGAGGACAAGCACTGTCGGTAGGCCGTGGTGGAATCTCAGGCAGCACCAGAGACGTCCGACACAGCTGCAACCGAAGGCCTCATGTACACCCTCGTTCGACCCCAGCGGGAGCGACTGACCGCCCCCGACCTCGACCCGTTCCAGCGGGCCGTCGTGGATCACCCCGGCGGTCCGTTGTTAGTGCTGGCCGGCCCCGGGACCGGCAAGACGACCACGCTAGTGGAGTCGGTGGTCGACCGGATCGTGAACCGGGGGACCACCCCGGACCGGGTGCTGGTGCTGACCTTCTCCCGCAAGGCGGCGGCCGATCTGCGCACCCGGATCGCGGCCCGTCAGGGGCGCTCGGTGGTGACCCCGATGGTGCTCACGTTCCACGCGTTCTGCTACGCCCTGGTGCGACGCTTCGCCGACGCGGATCCGCTGGCACCGCCGCTGCGGCTGCTGACCGCACCGGAGCAGGAGTTCCGGATCCGCGAGACGTTGGCCGGCAGTCGGGAGACCCGGCGGGTGACCTGGCCGGACAGCCTGGACCGGGCCTTCGGCACCCGCGCGTTCGCCTCCGAGGTGCGCTCGGTGGTGGCCAAGGCCCGCCAGCTCGGGATGGACCCCGAGGACATCATCGCCGCCGGCGCGGAGGCGGGACGTCCGGAGTGGGTCGCGGTGGGGGAGTTCTTCGAGGAGTACCTCGACGTGCTCGACGCCGAGCAGGTGGTTGACTACGCCGAGCTGGTGCATCGCAGCCGGATCCTGTTGGCCGATCCGGTCGTCGCCGCGAAGCTCCGGGACGAGATCGACGAGGTGTTCGTCGATGAGTACCAGGACACCGATCCGGCCCAGGCCCGGTTGCTCCAGGTCGTCGCCGGAGACGGGCGCAACCTGGTCGTGGTCGGCGATCCGGACCAGTCGGTGTACGCGTTCCGCGGCGCCGAGGTGCGGGGCATCCTCGAGTTCGCCGATCGGTTCCGGACGGCCGACGGTGCCCCGGCACCCGTCCTGGCGCTGGGGGAGACCCGCCGGTTCGGCCAGGCTCTGCTCGCGGCGAGTCGTCGGATCGCGGCCCGGCTCGCGCTCCCGGGATCGCTGCCGACCCAGATCCGGGACACCTTCCGCTCCCCGCACTCGGCGGCCGGCCTGCCGTACGGCCGGGTGGAGGCCCACACCTACGACTCCGCCGGCGCGGAGGCCGACCAGATCGCCGAGCTGCTGCGAGCGGCCCACCTGCGCGACGGCGTGGACTGGGACGCGATGGCGGTGCTGGTCCGGTCCGGGCGGGCCATGATCCCGGCACTGAGCCGGGCCCTGAGTGCCGCCGGTGTGCCGGTGGAGGTCGCGGGCGACGAGATCCCGTTGGCCATCGACCCTGCCGTCAGCCCGCTGCTGCTCGGCCTCCAGGTCGCGGCTCGCGGTCGCACCATCGATCCCGACGACGCCCAGGTGCTGCTCACCTCCCCGCTCGGCGGGCAGGATGCGATGGCCGTCCGACGACTGGGTCGTGGCCTGCGGCGCGCCGAGCGCGCCGAGCTGGCTGGAACGTCGCTGCCCCGGCCGTCGGGCCAGCTGATCGCGGCCGCCTTGCGGCACCCGGAGCTGATCGCCGACCTGATCGCCGAGGAGGATCGCCCGGAGCTGCGGGGTGCGGCCGCTCTGGCGGCCCTGCTGCGGCGGTGCGAGCGCTGCATCACCGACGGCGGCACGGCGGAGGAAGCGCTGTGGGTGCTGTGGTCCGGCACCCGGTGGCCCGAGCGGCTGCGCGAGCAGGCGGCGGTCGGTGGCGAGTCCGGCCGACGGGCCAACCGCGACCTGGATGCGATCTGCGCCCTCTTCGACATCGCCCACCGCTCCGAAGAGGTCTCGGGGCTGCGCGGGGTGACAGGTTTCCTGGCCGAGGTGGAAGGCCAGCAGATCCCGGCCGACACCCTGGGCGAGGCGGATCTGCGGGGCTCGGCGGTCCGGCTGCTGACGGCCCACCGGGCCAAGGGACTGGAGTGGGACCTGGTGGTGGTGGCCGGTGTCCAGGAGGGTGCCTGGCCGGACATCCGGCGTCGCGGCTCACTGCTGGAGCCGGACCGACTCGGTCCGCACGGGCTGATCGAGATCGAGCCGACGGCGTCCAGGATCGCGGAGGAGCGGCGGCTGTTCTACGTCGCCTGCACCCGGGCCCGCCGGCGCTTGGTGGTGACCGCGGTCGCCGGGACGGAAGGGGAGGGCGACCAGCCATCCCGCTTCCTGACCGAGCTGGGCGCACGCGTGGTGGCCGTCGCGGGACGGCCACGCCGGCCCTTGAGCCTGGCCGCGTTGGTCGCCGAGCTGCGCCGGACCTGCGCCGACCCCGAGTCCCCGCCCGCCCTGCGGGAGGAGGCGGCCGGTCGACTGGCGCGCCTCGCGGACAGCGTCGACGAGCACGGTCGGTCGTCGGTGCCGATGGCCGATCCGGTCCGTTGGTGGGGGATGCGGGAGCTGTCCGATGCGGCCGTGGCCGTCACCGCGACCGACGAGCCGATCGCGTTGTCGGGGAGCCAGCTCGCCGGGCTGCTCGGCTGCCCGCGGCAGTGGTTCCTGTCCCGGAAGGGTCAGGCCGACCCGGCTCGGAACACGGCCGCCACCTTCGGCTCGGTGATCCACGTGCTGGCCGACCACGGAGCGCGATCCGGGGTGCCGGCCGCGGAGCTGGCCTCCCACCTGGAGCAGGTGTGGGATCAGCTGAGCTTCGACGCCAACTGGCTGTCGTCGGTCGAGCGGGCCGAGGCCGAGGCGGCGCTGGATCGGTTCGCCACCTGGCAGGCGGCCCGACCCGAGATGGAGCTCCTCGGCACCGAGGTCCGGTTCCGGGTGCTGGTCGATCTGGGGTCGGACCGGGTGCTGCTGACCGGCAGCGCCGACCGGGTGGAGCGCGATCCGCAGGGCCGCCTACGGATCGTCGACTTCAAGACCTCTCGAGCGGCCCCACAGTCCGCCGATGTTGCCGTCCAGGACCAGATGGGGGTCTACCAGCTCGCGGTGCTGGCCGGCGCGTTCGACGAGCTGGCCGGTCCGGGAGCCCGACCAGGGGGAGCTGAGCTCGTCTACCTTCGGCTGCCCGACGCCCCGTCGGGTGTCGGGGGACTGCTCCCCAAGTCGTTCCACCAGGCCTCGCTGGACGACGTGCCGTACCCGACCGACGATCCCGACGACGGACCCGACCACAGTGACCTGCCGACCGATCTGGATCTGCAGCCGACCTGGGTGCATCGGCGGCTCGCGGTCGCGGCGCACTTGGTCCGCCGGGAGCGGTTCGTCGCCCGGATCGGCCCCGGCTGTCGGTACTGCCCGTTCGCGGCCAGCTGCCCGGCTCAACCTGCGGGACGGCAGGTCGTCCGGTGAGGGTGATCGACCTGCCCGTGAAGGACCGGTCGGGCGCCTTCTTCACCGCACCCGAGGAGCTGTCCGAGGCCCTGGCCATCCCGTTCTCCGACCAGCAGCTGGCGGCGATCACGGCACCGTTGGAGCCTGGCGTGATCATCGCCGGCGCCGGTTCGGGCAAGACCACGGTGATGGCCGCGCGGGTCGTCTGGCTGGTCGGCACCGGTGAGGTGCGCCCCGAGGAGGTGCTCGGTCTGACCTTCACCCGCAAGGCGGCGGCCGAGCTGTCGCTGCGGGTCCGGTCGGCGCTCGAGCGCGCCGGGGTGGTGCCGGCCGACGGGGTCGACGCCGCCGGCGAGCAGCTGATCATGACGTACGACGCGTTCGCCGCGAGGCTGGTCGCCGAGCACGGGCTGCGACTCGGCTACGAGACCGACCCGACCATGATCACCGGCGCCACCCGCTACCGGCTGGCCTCCCGGGTGGTCCGCGACGCCGCCGGTCCGTTCGAGCACATCTCGCGGCTGCGCCCGGCCTCGGTGACCGAGCGGGTGCTGCGGCTGGACGCCGACCTGCAGCAGCACCTGGTCTCGGTGCCCGAGCTGGATCCGCACGCGCACGCCCACCTGCTGGAGCTGGCGGCCGCACCCCTCAACCGCAACGGCAACGTGTACGCCGACCTGAAGAAGGCCGCCGCCGCCGCCCACGAGCGACTGGAGCTGGCCAGCTTGGTGGTCGCCTACCAGCGGCTCAAGCAGCGGTTGGGGGTGGTCGAGTTCGCCGACCAGATGGCCATCGCCGCCCGACTGGCGCAGGAGGTGCCGGCCGTGTGCGACCTGGTCCGGTCGGCGTACCGGGTGGTGCTCCTGGACGAGTACCAGGACACCTCGGCCGCCCAGGCGCAGATGCTGCGCGGACTCTTCTCCGGCGGGACCCCGAGCGAGGGGATGGGCCATCCGGTGACCGCGGTCGGTGACCCCTTCCAGGCCATCTACGGCTGGCGGGGGGCGGCGGCCAGCAACATCACCTCGTTCGCGGAGCAGTTCCGGACCGCGCGGGGCCGGCCGGCCGCGCGGTTCGCGCTGACGGTCAACCGACGCAGCGGGCAGACGATCCTGGACGTGGCCAACGTGCTCAGCCGGCCGCTCCGGGCCGAGGCGGCGGCCGCCGGGGCGGCGGGCACACTGACCGGTGGGCCGGTCGGATCGGCGCCGGACGGGACGGGCTTCCTGGCGGCCCCGACCGAGACGCCGCCCGGAGTCGTCCGGGCCGCGACCTTCACCACCTGGCCCGAAGAAGTCAGCTGGATCGCCGATCAGGTGGTGGCGGCCCGCACCGACGGCAGTGCGCCGCACTGGGCCGACGTCGCGGTGCTGACCCGGCGCAACGCCGACATCGGACCGCTCTACGCCGCGCTCACCGCCCGCGAGGTGCCGGTCGAGATCGTCGGACTGGGCGGACTGCTGTCGCTGCCGGAGGTGTTGGACGTGACCGCCACCCTGCGGGTGCTCGAGGACGTCACCGCCAACCCCGACCTGGTCCGGCTGATGACCGGGCCACGCTGGCGGATCGGGGCCCGCGACCTCGCCCTGCTGGGTCGGCGGGCACGTGAGCTGGCCCAGGTCGAGGGGCGGATCGTCGCCGAGGACGACGCGGACGACGTGCTCCGGGATCTGGAAGGGGCCGTCGCCGACGTCGACCCGACCGAGATGATCAGCCTGCTCGACGCGGTCGAGAGCCCGGGCGCGCTGCCGTACTCCTCGGCGGGACTCGAGCGGTTCGGTCAGCTCGCCGCCGAGCTCGGCACCCTGCGCCGTCATACGGGCGAGCCGGTGCTCGACCTGTGCCGACGTGTGGTCGCGACGCTGGGGGTCGAGGTGGAGCTGATGGCCACCCCTGAGCTGGACCGGACCAACCGCCGCGATCAGCTCGCCGCCTTCTTCGACGCCGTGGCCGGCTACGTCGACGTGGACGGCGATGCCTCGTTGGCTGGTCTGCTCGCCTACCTGCGCGCCGAGCTGGACACCGGCTCGGGACTGGAGCAGGCCGTCCCGTCGGACCGGGAGGCCGTGAAGCTGCTCACCGTGCACCGGGCGAAGGGTCTCGAATGGGAGGTCGTCTTCCTGCCGGCCCTGATGAAGGGTGTGTTCCCCAGTGACCGGGTGACCGACAACTGGCTCACCAATCCGGGGGTGCTGCCGGCGGAGCTGCGCGGAGACGCGCGCTCGATCCCGCAGCTGATCGAGACCACCAATGCGGCGGTCCAGTCCTACAAGGAGGCGCTGAAGGATCAGCAGCTGTTGGCCGAGGACCGGCTGGCCTACGTCGCGGCCACCCGCGCCCGGCGGGTGCTGGTCGGTACCGGCCACACCTGGCGCGCCGACCAGGTCCGGCCGCGGGTGCGGTCCGGCTACCTGGAGGCGATCCTGGCCGAGGCAGGCCGTCACGACGAAGTGCGGGCCGAGGCGCCGCCGACGGCCGCGACCAACCCGCTGGTCACCGCCGGCGCCCCGGTGCCGTGGCCGGCGCCGTACGACCCGGAGGCCTGGCGACACCGGAGCGAGGCCGCGGCGGCTGTCGAGGCGGCGCGGCGCCGACGAGCCGAAACCGGCAGCTACGAGCCTCCGCCAAGTGAGGGCACCGAGCTGCTGCTGGACGGACTGGAGACGACCGCGCGCTGGGACGCCGACCTGGAGCGGCTGCTGGCCGAGCTCGCCGCGACCCGCGCCGAACGCACCGAGGTGCAGCTGCCGGACACGCTGTCAGCCACGTCGCTGTTGCGCCTGCAGCGCGATCCGCAGGGGTTGGCGGCCGAGATCGCCCGGCCGATGCCGGCCCCGCCGTCGCGGGCGGCGAGGTTCGGCACGCGGTTCCACCAGTGGGTGGAGCGCTACTTCGCACCCGCGATGGAGACCGGGCAGCTCGGTCAGCAGCAGCTGCTGGACCCCGACGACCTGCCCGACTCCGCCGATGTCGAGACCACCGACGAAGCGGGACTGCGCGAGCTGTGCGCCTCGTTCCTCGCCGGCGCGTACGGCAGCCGGGTGCCGTGCGCGGTCGAGGCACCCTTCACGCTGCTCGTCGACGGAACGCTGGTCCGGGGTCGGATCGACGCCGTCTACGACCTGCGACCGACCGGCGGAGACCGGGGGCCGTACGACTTCCAGGTGGTCGACTGGAAGACCGGACGAGCGGAGGGAACCGATCCACTCCAGCTGGCGATCTACCGCCAGGCCTGGGCCGAGGTGTGCCGGGTGCGGGTGGAGCGGGTCGACGCCGTCTTCTACCTGGTGGCGAGCGACTCCGTGGTCCGACCCGAGGAGCTTCCCGGTCGGGCCGAGATCGCTCGTCTGATCGCCGGATCCGAGCCGGACGTGCCGACCGTCGACCTGGTTTAGGCTGGGTGGGTGCTCAACTGGGCCATGGCCAGCGACCTCGACCGGGTCGACCACCACCGCCGCTCGGCGGACTGGGTGTCGAACCTGTGGCGAGCCGACGACGCAAAGCTGCTGAAGCTGGACGACCAGTCCCGCTTCACCACCAACGT
>DATDAP010000677.1:0-2381 GCA_036525335.1 Microlunatus sp.
GCCGTCAACGACCTCGAATCCCAGTTCAATGCCCTCCTCCTCGAAGCAGACCCGCTGCCGGACGTGGTGCTGATCCAGACCATCGACAACGACATGCGGTGCGATGGCACCGACCCGGACAACTACTCGCCGTTCGCCCAAACCCTCGATGACGTGCTCACGGCCATCGCCGAGGAGATTCCGAACGTGCAGTTCTACCTGACCGGCCCGTGGGCGACCGTGGAGAACTGGACGGCCTGGGCGGCCACCGACGTAGAGAAGGTGCAGCAGAACTCTGGCAACGGGCCGTGCGACGTGTTCAAGGAGAACGGTCAGCCGAGCGCTCGGGGGATGCGCTCGATGCAGGCCATCGTCGATTCCTACTGGGCCCGGGTGGAGTCGGTGTGCGCTCGGCACGATGGCTGCTTCACCGACCACGGAGTCCAAGAGCGATTCATGCCCACCGACCGGGACGTCGCCTGGGATCGGAACCACCTCTCGATAGCCGGCCATCGCAAGTACGCCGAAATCGCGTGGAGCGAGTTCCCCGAGCAGATCAAGAGTCGCCCGTGATGGCGGGCCCGGGCGTGAACACGAGCCCCTCGAAGCCGCCGCCTCACCTGACTAGGCCGGGGAGTTGGTGCGTTGCAGCGACCCGTCGGTTGGCGGTAACCAAGTTCACAGCGCCGAAGCAGGACGGAGACGGCTCGGCATCTCCCTATCGGAGAGGCAGCGTCATGAACGACTCGCGCGCATCCCACAGGACAACTCGTCGGGGCCCCAGCCCGAAGGCAGGACACAGGGTCGCGGTGCGGGTGCTGTTGGCCGGGCTGCTCGCCCAGGGCTTGATGCTCGTCGGTCTCCCCGGCGTAGCTTCCTCCGCCGAACCCGTCGTGCAGACCACGACCGGTCCGGTGGTCGGCATCGTCACCGAGTCCTCGCTGCAATGGCGGGGACTGCCGTACGCCGCGCCGCCGGTCGGGGGCCTGCGGTGGCGCCCACCACACCCCGCCTCCTCGTGGAGCACACCGCGGGACGCTTCGCAGTTCCGCAACTGGTGCGCCCAGCCGAACCTCGAGACCGGTGAGCTGAACGGGTCCGAGGACTGCCTCTACCTGAATGTCTCGGCGCCGTTGGGCACCACCAGCCAGGACCGCCGGCCGGTGATGGTCCACCTGCACGGGGGCAGCAACACCTTCGGTGGACCGGTGGAGGACACGTCGGCGTTTACCGACCGTGGAGTCATGGTGGTCACCGTGGCCTACCGTCTGGGCGTCTTCGGCTTCGTCGGACATCCTGCACTCTCGGCCGAGGCGGGCGGCTCCTCCGGGGAGTACGGGGTGCTCGACCAGATCGCTGCGTTGAGGTGGGTGCGCGACAACATCGCCGCGTTCGGCGGCGACCCCGCCAACGTCACGCTGTTCGGTCTCTCGGCAGGATCCTTCGACACTGTCGCGCTGATGGCCTCGCCGCTGAGTCAAGGTCTGATGGCTCGAGCGGCGGTCCAGGGCGAGGTCTGGTGGGCGCTCAACGGCAAGTTCAACGCGATCACGGACGCCGAGCAGCTCGGCGTCGGCGTAGCAGAGCGGGTCGGCTGCGCAACCGCACCGGACCAGGCTTCCTGTCTTCGCCAGGTCCCGGCGCAAGAGCTGGCCGCCTCCGGCGGATTCATCGACGCCGCGCCATGGGTGGGCGGAACCGTGCTTCCCCAGGCCCCGGACAAGCTGCTCCAGCAATCGAGCGTGCCTCTGTTAGTGGGGTTCGACCGCGAGGAGAACAGCATCTTCGCGGGGCCCGAACCTGAGCAGTACCCGCGCCACGCCTGGGTCAAGGATACGAACAGTGTCCTCGGCCCCGCGTACGGAGCCCAAGCTCGGAAGCTGTACCCGCCAGAGAAGTACGGCTCGATGTGGTGGTCCTACATCACCCTGCTCACCGACGGCGTCCGCGGCTGTCCCACCCGAACACTGGCGAACATCGTCGCTGGCGGGTCCCCCGTCTGGCGGTTCCTGTACAGCCACACGTTTGCCGATCCGCTCCTCGAACCGTTCCGCGCAGCTCACACCTTCGAGGACCTGCTGCTGTGGCACAACACGAACTTCTTCGGGCTGACTCCGGCCGAGCAGGTTCTCGCCAACCAGATCACCGACTACTGGGTCAACTTCGCCAAGACCGGCAACCCCAACGGCCCCGGTCTACCGACGTGGCCGCAGTACGAAACGGCCAACGAGCCGATCCTGGTGCTTGACACGCCCGTGGGCCTCAGCCAGGAATATCACAAGACCGAGTGCGCGTTCGTCGACAGCGCCCCGATCCTGTTCCCCTACCCCTGGGAGGGCGGCGGCCATCCCCCGGACCTCCCGCTCTTCCCGCCCGGCTTCTCCTGACACCCCTCGTTCTCC
>DATDAP010000678.1:0-16748 GCA_036525335.1 Microlunatus sp.
GAGCTCGACCTCACCGCGACGACGATCTGCTGCCGCGATGATCACTCGACGCCGCCGATCGAAGGGAACTGACCATCATGGCCAATCACGTCTACCGGGTGACCGAGATCGTCGGCACCTCGCCCGACGGCGTCGATGCCGCGATCCGCAACGGCATCGAGCGGGCGGCCCAGACGCTGCACGGACTCGACTGGTTCGAGGTGACGGGTGTTCGCGGTCACCTCGCCGACGGGGAGGTCGCCCACTTCCAGGTCGGGCTCAAGGTGGGCTTCCGGCTCGACGACAGCGATCCCGTGAGCTGATGATCAGCCGGCGCCGTCCGCGATCATGAGACCGCTCCAGCCGCCGGTGATCTCACCCAGCGACGACGGGGTGGTGCTGCGACCCTTCGACACCGGCGACGTGGAGATGCTGTGCGATCTGGCGACCGATCCGTACGTTCCCCTGATCGGGTCCCTGCCGGCGTACGCGACCGAGCAGCAGGCGTTGGAGTATATCGGGCGACAGCTCAGTCGATGGGAGACCGGCGTCGGCTACTCGTTCTGTGTCGCCGATCTCGACAGCGGTTCGGCCCTGGGCACCGCGGGTCTGTGGATCCGTGATCTCGCCGTGGGCCGTGGTTCGGCGGGCTACACGGTCGCCCCCTCGGCCCGGCGCCGTGGGGTCGCCGCCCGGGCCTTGCGGGCGCTGACCACCTTCGGCTGGACCCTGCCCGAGCTCTTCCGGATCGAGCTCTACGTCGAGCCGTGGAACCTGGGGTCGCTCCGTGCGGCCGAGGCCGTCGGCTACCAGTGCGAGGGTCTGCTGCGCAGCCATCAGCCCATCGGTGAGCGACGCGCGGACATGTATCTCTACGCCAGACTCCGAACAGAGGACGCTCGGCCGTGACCGACCGCGGAAGAATGCCGGTATGACCCCCGGGTGGACGGCGTACTGGACGATGGCACCACGCCACGGAATGCTCAGGACCGAGCCGGTACGCGCGCCCCGAGCCGGGGAAGCGCTGGTCCGAGCGCTCCACTCCGGGATCAGCCGGGGCACCGAGATGCTCGTGCACGGCGGTCACGTGCCCGCCGAGGTGGCCGCGTCGGTGCGCGCACCGTTCCAGGGTGGTCGGTGGCCCGGCCCGGTGAAGTACGGCTATCTGTCGGTCGGCGTCGTCGAGGCGGGGCCGGCGTCGCTGCTGGGACGGCGGGTGTTCTGCCTGCACCCGCACCAGGACCGCTACGTGGTGCCGGTGGAGGCGCTGACCGTGGTTCCCGACGACGTGCCCAGCGATCGGGCTGTCCTGGCCGGCACGGTGGAGACGGCCGTCAACGCCCTCTGGGACGCCGGCCCGCGGATCGGCGACCGCGTTGCCGTGATCGGCGCCGGCATGGTGGGCGCTGCCCTGGCCGCGTTGCTGCGTACCTTCCCGCTCGACGGGTTGCAGCTGCTCGACGTGAACCCGGCCCGCGCCGACCTCGCGACCGCCCTCGGCGTCGACTGGACGCACCCGTCCGACGCGACCGGCAACCTCGACCTGGTCTTCCACTGCTCGGCCAGTGAGGACGGACTCGCCCGCGCGCTGCAGCTTCTCGGCACCGAGGGCACCGTGATCGAGCTCTCCTGGTACGGAGACGGTGTCCCCCGGGTGCCGCTCGGAACCGCCTTCCACGCCCAGCGGTTGACGATCACGGCGAGCCAGGTCGGCGTCGTGTCCGCTGCTCGGCGGGCGCGTCGGTCGACCGCCGATCGCATCGCGCTGGCCCTGCGTCGGCTGACCGACCCGTCCTTCGACGCGCTGTTGACCGGGCACTCCCCGTTCGGCCAGCTGCCCGAGACGATGGAGTCGATCTTCACCGATGGCGGTGCCACCCTCTGCCAGGTCGTCGACTATCCGCGGGAGGAGGTGGGCTGATGTTCACGCTGACCGTCCGCGATCACATGATGGTGGCCCACAGCCTGCCGCACCCGTCGTTCGGACCCGCGCAGCAGCTGCACGGAGCGACGTACGTCGTCGAGCTCACGGTGTGGCGAGAGACGCTGGGCCCGGAGTCGACGGTGATCGACATCGGCGAGGCCGCAGGCCTGTTGAAGGAGGTGCTGAGCGACCTCACCTACCGCAACCTCGACGAGCATCCCGACCTGGTCGGAACCCTCACCACCACCGAGACCTTGGCCCGGTTCGTGGCCGAGCGGGTCGCCGGTCGGCTGGCCGGCCGGCACCTCGATCGGCTGGAAGTGATCCTGCGCGAGCACCCCGACGCGTGGGCGGGCTACGCCATGACCATCGACTGAGGTGGTCGGCCCGCGTCGAGCCGACGGCGTTCGACGGCTCGGATTCGTCACCTGGACCGACGACCGTCCGACCGGCGGCAACGTCTACAACGAAGCGCTGGTCTCGGCGCTGGAGAGTCTGGGAACCGAGGTCGTGCTGCATCGGGTGCCGGGTCGGTGGCCGGAGGCCGACCGGATCGACCGGGAGCGGCTGGGGATGATCTTGCGTACGGAGCAGATCCTGCTGGTCGACGGCATCGTCGCGAGTGGGGCCCCGGACGCGATGTCCGCCGCGGTGGCGTCCGGCCGGCAGGTGACGGTGCTGCTGCACATGCTGGCCGCCGACGAGGTCGGGCTGACCGAGGTCAGCCGGGCGCGACGCTTCGCGGCCGAGGGCCGAACCCTCCGTTCGGCGTCCGGTGTGCTCACACCCAGTCGGCACGCCGCGCGCCGCGTGGCCGAGCGGTACGGCCGCGTCGAGGTCGCGGTCGCTCCACCCGGAGTGTCACCGGCCCCACGGGCGGTGGGCAGCTCGAGCGGTGACCCGCGGCTGCTGACGATCGCCGCCCTCACGCCGACCAAGGACCCGATCACGCTCGTCCGGGCCCTGGCGCTGCTGCGCGACCTGTCCTGGACCGCCCACTGGGTCGGGTCCGATGAGGTCCACCGCGACTACACAGCCCGGGTGCGCACCGAGCTCGAGACCACCGGGCTGGGCAGCCGGCTGCTTCTCCGAGGCATCCGTATCGGCCCGGCGCTCGAGGCCGAGTGGGCGGCCGCCGACATGCTGGTGCTGCCGTCCCGAGCCGAGACGTACGGTCTCGTCGTGAGCGAGGCCCTCGCCCACGGAGTCCCGGCGGTGGTCACCGCCGAGACGGGGGCGGTCGAGGCTCTCGACGCGGGATCGCGCCCGCCAGTCGACACGGCAGCCCCAGCCAGGCCGGGCACAGCGGTCCGGGGAGGCGATCCCGTCGCGCTGGCCGGGGTGCTGCGCAGCTGGTTGACCGACCCGGACCTGCGACACCGCTGGCGGGCCGCCGCCGTCGATCGACGAGATAATCTCCCCGGGTGGGGGTCGACGGCGGAAGCGGTGCTCGCCTACCTGACGCGGACGGCCGTCTCGTAGGGGCCGATCCCGGGTGGCTCGCCGCCCGTACCGAGGCCGACTCCGACGCCCGGAGGAGCACCCTCGATCACCTGGTTCCGGCGCTGCTCGACCACCTGGGTGCGGCCGGAGCCGGTGAAGTCGCGGTCCTGGATGTCGGGGCGGGCACCGGCGCGAACCAGCGCTGGCTACGACCCCATGTGCCGCTGCCTCAGCGCTGGGTGCAGCTGGACCGTGATCCGACCCTGGCGCGGGTGATTCCGAGCGACCCCGAGACCGTGCTGGTCACCGGCGACATCACCGTCGTACCAGGACTGCTGAACACCCTTCCGTCGGGCCGGCGGATCCTCACCTGCGCGGCCCTCCTCGACGTCGTGTCCGCCGACGGGGTCCGCCTCCTGTGTGCGACGGCGGCGGCCGCTCGAGCCCCGGCCCTCTTCAGTCTGACCATCACCGGGGCCTGGGACCTGGAACCTGTCGACCCGCTGGACGCGCCCCTGCGCCGCGCCTTCGATGATCATCAGCGTCGGGGCGGGCTGGCCGGCCCCGGCGCGATCCGGATCGCCGTCGAAGCGTGCCGAGCCGCCGGCGCGACGATCCTCACCGCCCCCACCGACTGGCACCTCGACGTTCGCTCTGGCCAGGAGTTCGTGGATCGCTTCCTCCGCGAGCGGGTGGCGGCCGCGTCCGAGATGGTGCCCGGGCTCTCCGAACCTGCCCGGGTCTGGCTCACCCGGCGGCGCGAGCAGCTCGCGGACTCGGACCTACGGATCCGGGTCGGTCATCGTGACCTGCTCGCGCTGCCGCCGAAGCTTCGCTAGCTGCCGGCGCGGCCGGTCGCGAAGTCGAAGACCGTGCACAGGTCCCCGCCCAGCTCGAAGCGGCGGATGGGAGCGCTGACGGCGTCGGCCAGCCGATCGGAGCCGTCGAACCGGATTCCCGGCACGCCGTCGCCGATCAGCCGAGGCGCCGTTGTGAGGTAGAGCCGGTCGAGCACACCGGCCGCCAGGAACGTCGACACCGTACGACCCCCGCCCTCCACCAGCACCCGGCCGAGACCACGCATCGCCAGCCCGTCGAGCACGGCGTCCGGATCGAACCGGCCGTCGACCGCGCGAACGGCCAGCTCGACGACCTCCACCCCGTCGCCGACGGGACGAGCGGACGCCGTCGGGCCCACGCACCACAGCGTTCGGGCGGCCCGATCGGTGAGCACGCGAGCGTTCCGAGGTGTTCGCGCCGCCGGATCGAGGATCACCCGCACCGGGGACGGTCCGGGGACGGCGCGAGTGGTCAGCTGCGGGTCGTCGGCGACGACTGTGCCCACCCCGACGACCACGGCGTCGACGACGGCCCGCAGCCGGTGCAGGTGCTCCCGGTCCGCCGACCCGGACACGTACCTCGCGTCTCCGGTCCGGCTGGCGATGAACCCGTCGGCGCTCTGGGCCAGCTGGCCGATCCGTAGCCGACGCCCGGCGGCGACGAGTGGCCCGTAGCGTTCCAGCAGCACCGCATCGGACCCGGCCGACGTTCGTTCCGGCACGCGCCCGGCGATCAGCTCCGTCCACACGTCCGGCAGATCCTGGACGGTGTCGTGGCCCATCCGCGCCTGCTTGGTGACCAGATAGTGCTCGTTCTCCGCACGTACGGTCACCGGGAGTCGATGTCGGGACACGACCTCCACCCCCAGGGCCCGCAGCCGCGCGCTCTTCTCCGGATTCGCCGACAACAGCCGTACGCGGCGCACGCCCAGGTCCGCCAAGATGGCGGCGGCGACGTCGTACGCGCGGGCGTCGACCGGCAGGCCCAGCTGGAGATTGGCGTCGACGGTGTCGAGTCCGTCGTCCTGGAGGGCGTACGCATGCAGCTTGGCGCCGAGTCCGATGCCGCGTCCTTCGTGGCCGCGAAGATAGATCAACGCACCCGCTCCCTCGCGGCCGATCTCCTGCAGGGCCGCATCGAGCTGCTCGCCGCAGTCACATCGCCAGGAGCCGAGGGCATCCCCCGTCAAGCACTCCGAGTGCACCCGGACCAACGGCGGGTGTCGCTCCGAGGCCGACAAGTCCCCGCTCACCAGGGCGACGTGCTCCTGACCGTCGGTCGCCACGTAGCCGTACAACCGGAACAAGCCGTGCGCCGTGGGCAGAACCGTCGTCACGACCCGGCGCACCACTGGGGCCTTGCTCACCGGATCACCTTGACACAGACCTCAGCGGTCGCCGCCGGCGCCGACCAGCCTGTGGCGTGCTCGTGAGCAACCACCCCATCGACGTGCCCGGACACTCCCCGCTGATGATGCGCACGGGCGGGTGTTGCGGGGCGTGCGCGGTCGGCTCAGAATGGCCAGGACTCCACCCAGCCGAGGAGAACCATGACCGACACCGCTCCCCTTCCGGCCAGCCCCGACCTCTCGGCGATCGAGGCCCGCCGGGCCGAGATCCGAGATCAGCACCTCCATCCCGTCGACCAGCGGCCGGAATCGTCGGCCCGGGGACTCCACCACACGGCCTTGATCAGCAGCGACGTGGAGCGGACGGTGCGCTTCTACCAGGACCTGCTCGGGTTCCCGCTCACCGAGCTGATCGACAACCGCGACTACCCCGGCTCCTCACACTTCTTCTTCGACATCGGCCACAGCAACCTGCTCGCGTTCTTCGACTTCCCCGGCCTCGACGTCGGCCCGTACGCCGAAGTGCTCGGCGGCCTGCACCATCTCGCGATCTCGGTGGAGCCGTCGCGCTGGCAGGAGATCATCGACCGCTTCGACGCGGCCGGCCTGGAGTACGTCATCCACAGCGGCGTGTCGGTCTACTTCCGAGATCCCGACGGGGCGCGGATCGAGCTGATCGCCGACCCGCTCGGTGAGATGTACGGGGAGAAGGTGCTGGGCTGAGCAGCGACCCGATCGGTGAGGCGATCGCGCTTCGGTGGCGTCCCTAGGATTACGTCGTGAGAGTCCACTGGTTCCGCGTGTTCGACCAGGCACTGCGGTCCTCCGAGGTGATCGCGGTCTGGAGGGTGGTCGAGGACCATCTCGAACGGCCGTTGACTCGCACCGAGCTGACCGCGGCACGCCGAGCTGCGAACCGGTACGCCGACGCGAGCAGGATCCGGATGGTGCGGGTGCCGGCCCCGGCGGGGAGCGGTGGCATCCGCACCATCCCGCTCCTCGCCCGATCGGACGCCGACCTCGGCGACATCGAACGCCTCACCGCGATCGCGTCGGGGAAGATGGCCGCCGGTCCGCACCGCGGGCGACCCACCAAGAGCAGCGGCCAGCGAGCCGAAGCGTTGGTCGCCACGGTCAGCAAGGCGGGCCGTGGCGCGAACCCGCTGCGCACCGGGCGACTCGACCCGCACCTCGCGGCCGCTCTGGCCGACGAGCTCGCCGAGGCGTTGGCCGGGTTGCAGGACCTCGAACATCGACTTCGCCGCCGCGGCGCACGCACCCGGGTCGATTCGGTTCCGCCCGCGGCCGCATCTGAGCCGGGGGTTTGACGACCGCATCTGTTGCCGGACCTGGTCTCGAAAGCCTCCGAGTCATTCGTCACATCCGCACCTTCGTCACCTGGTTGAAAACACTCGCCTTGATATCGAATACCTGTTTGATTAGAACTGGTCCGTGATCGGTGAAGCGACACGCCGGGTCAAAGCCGCCGAACACCTCGCCGACCGGACCAGCATGACCGGTGAACCCCTGAAACCGATCCGCCGGCACCTCGCCGCCGCGATGGGCTGGTCACCCCCCGAACAGGTCACCCTGATCGACACCGCCCTCCGCAAAGTGAAGCACTGCGACCCGGCGGCAGTCGGAGCCGGTGAGGTGCGACTCTGCTTTGCTGGCCTTGATCTATATGTCTTGACAAATGGCGCGAAGGGGCTCTACCGTCCCACCCAAGGTCGTCCGGCACGTGGTCGCAGCCCGCAGCCGCCGCCGCCACACGTTCTCCTCAGGAGGGGCATGAGCACCGTCATCCCGAAGCCGGTACGGCTGGGACTCGTCGGCTTCGGTGTCGGCGGGAACTACTTCCACGCCCCCTTCATCGAGGCGGCACCACAGCTGGAGCTCGCCGGCGTGGTCACCCGCAGCCCGTCCCGGCGAGAGGAGCTGTCCCACCGGTTCCCCGGGGTGCCGGCGTACGACTCGCTCGCCGATTTGGTCGAGGCGGAGCGCGCCGGTGACGGCCTGGACGCGGTGACGATCACCACCCCGCCCCAAACCCGGCGGCAGCTGGTGCTGGAAGCTCTGGACCACGGTCTGCACGTCGTCGCGGACAAGCCCTTCGCACCCGACGCCGAGGGTGCGCACCAGCTCGATGCGGCAGCGAAGGCCGCGGGTCGCCTGCTGGCCGTCTACCACAACCGACGGTGGGACTCCGACATCGCGACGCTGCGGACCCTGCTGCAGTCGGGCCGGCTCGGCAACGCCACGCGCTTCCACTCCACCATGGACCAGGACAGCCCGGGAACGCTCGAGGAAGGACCCGGCGGTGGTCTGCTCCGTGATCTGGGGAGCCACCTGATCGACCAGGCACTCTGGCTGTTCGGACCCGCGCAAACCGTCTTCGCCACGCTCGACTGGGTCGGCGCCGACGGGGCTCGCAGCGACGTCGGCTTCCTCGTCACCCTGCACCATCGCAGCGGCGTGTCCAGTGTCCTGACCGCGTCGAAACGCAATCACCTCGACGGTCGGAGCCTCCGGGTCTACGGAGACCTCGGCAGCTACCTGGCAGACACCACCGACGTCCAGGCGCAGGCGCTCTTCCGTGGCGAGCGACCAGTCACCGACCGGACCGGGTGGGGCTACGAACCGAGGTCGGCCTGGGGGAGCCTGCACACCGCCCACGGAACGAGCGTCGTGCCTTCGGAGCAGGGCAGCTACGTCACCTTCTACGAGCAGTTCGCCGACGCGATCCTGCATGGTTCGCCGCTCCCGGTGACGGCCCTCGATGGTGTCGAGGTACTGCGCGTCCTGGACGCCGCCCGGACCAGCGACGCCCGCGGGGAGTCGGTCGCGCTGGATACCTCGATCCATTAGCTCTACCGCGGAGGCTGCCGACAGAGCCGGCTCCAGGGTGGGGAAGGTGGCGACGTCGAGCGGTGAGGGCATCGTGGCCCGTCGGACTCGTCAGGCGACCTGGAGCTCGTCCGCGACGGAGAGACGGTGGCCACGGCAGCGGCGGTCTTCCGCCCCGACCGCCGCTGGTTCGTCTCCGTCGATGCCTGGCGAACCGAGGACACCCAACCCCTCGTACTGGCCATGACGGTCCTCGCCTGGCAAGCGGGGTCAGGACGGAGGTCGACCAGACTCAGTTGAAGTCGTTCGGGTGGGAGCCCAGTCGGTTGTCGGTGTTCACGGCGGAGATGGCGCCGACCTGGTCCTCGGACAGCTCGAAGTCGAACACCTCGAAGTTCTCCCGGATCCGCTTCGGGGTGACCGACTTGGGGAACACGACCCGGCCCAGCTGCAGGTGCCAACGCAGGATCACCTGCGCGGGCGAGCGGCCGACCGACTCGGCGACCGTACGAACCGTCTCGTCGTCGAGATCGGCCGACAGTCCCAGGGGGCTGTACGCCTCGGTGACGATCCCGAGGTCGCCGTTGACCGCGATGATGTCCTCCTGGGTCAACGTCGGGTGCACCTCGATCTGGTTCACGGCCGGCACCACCGACCCCTCCGCGATCACCCGACGCAGGTGCTCCTCGGTGAAGTTGGAGACTCCGATCGAGCGAGCCAGACCTTCGGTCTGAACCTTCTCCAAACCCTTCCAGGCCGCGACGTAATTGTCGCGAGCGGGCGTGGGCCAGTGGATGAGGTACAGGTCCACGTAGTCCAGCCCGAGCTTAACGAGGCTGTCGGTCGCGGCCCGGACAGCGGCATCGACACCGTGGCTGTCGTTCCACAGCTTGGTGGTGATGAACAGCTCCTCGCGGGCGATCCCGGACTCCGCGATCGCCGTCCCGACCCCCTCCTCGTTGCCGTAGATCGCCGCGGTGTCGATGTGCCGATAGCCGATCTCGAGCGCCTGGGCCACCGAGGCGACGATGTCTCCGGTCGACACCTGCCAGACGCCGAAGCCGAGCTGGGGGATGCGGTGGCCGTCGTTCAGCGTCACCGTGGGCACAACAGACATGAGCACTCCTGCGTTCGCGGTAGGTGGGGCCTCGCTCACTCAGGAGCACAGCCATGGGTCAGGTTACCCACTTCGGGACAGAGTCAACCGCGTCGACGTGAGTAGGGTCTCGGGGTGGTCGACGTCCCCGCTGCGCTACGCGCCCAGGCCGAGGGACGTCCTTCCTGTGACGACTGGCTGGCTCGGGCGCCCCGACTGAGCGACGAGCTGATCAGCGAATGGCGGCTGCGGGTCGACGGGCCGACGCTGTCGGGAAACTGCGCGATGGTGGTGCCGGTCCGCACCGACGACGACCGAGCTGGCGTGCTGAAGATCTCCTGGCCGCACTGGGAGGCCGAGACCGAGCACCTGGCCCTGCGCGCCTGGCAAGGAGACGGCGCGATCGAGCTGTGGCGGGCCGAACCGCGACGGTTCGCGTTGCTGCTGGAGCGGGCTCACCCCGATCGTGACCTGCACACGCTCGACGTGCTCGAGGCGTGCGAGGTGGTGGCCCAGCTGTACGGACGGCTGCACCGCGCACCGCTACAGCAGCCGCGCCGGCTCAGCGAGCTGTGCCGGGAGTGGGCCGATCGGCTGCCGCCGCTCCTCGAGGCGAACCTGATCTCCCGCCGCTTCGTCAGCCAGGGCGAGCGTCTGATGCGCGACTTCGCCGACGATCCCGCCACCGATGCCGCCCTGATCCACAGCGACCTGCACTTCTTCAACGTGCTCGCCGCCGAGCGCGAACCGTGGTTGGTCATCGACCCCAAGCCCCTGTCCGGCGATCCCGCCTACGAGGTGGCTCCCCTGTTGTGGAACCGGTGGGAGGAGGCCATGGCGGCTACCTCCCCGCGGCAGGCGCTGTTGGACCGACTGTTCACCGTGGTCGACGTGGCCGGGTTGGACGAGGATCGCGTACGCGACTGGATCGTCGTACGGGAGGTGTGCAACGTGCTGTGGACCTACGAGGAGCACATCCGCAACGGGGTTTCGATCCAGCAGAGCTGGGTGACCGCCGCAACCACCATCCTCAAGGCGGTCCAACGATGATCATCGGGCACTGGGAAACCTAGGATCTCCGTCGTGACCCGTATCGCCGTGCCCGCCGATGTCCTGGCCCAGGTCCAGTCGCTGATCGACGAGCGGTTCATCGGGGAGAACGACCGAGCGAGCGCCATCCGGCTGATCGACGTCGACGGCGACGAGATCGCCACCGCCGAGGCGGCGCTGCGCTGGGGCCTGGACTCGACGGCCTTCGGCGCGTTCCTCGCCCGTGCCCCACGCCTGCGGTGGCTGCACAGTCCGGGGGCCGGGGTCGAAGGCTGGCCGTTCGTCGAGCTCGCCGAACACGGGATCACCCTGACGAACGCGGCCGGGGTGTACGCGATCCCCATCGCCGAGTGGGTGCTGACCAGGATGCTCGAGATCGTCAAGCGGACCGACGACGTGCGGGCGGGCCAGCGGGAACGTCGCTGGGTCAGCGATCTCCCCGTCGGCGAGCTGTACGGCAAGACGATCCTGCTGCTCGGCAGTGGGGGGATCGCCCGGCAGGTGATCATCCGCGCCGCCGCCTTCGGGATGCGGATCCTGGTCGCCAACCGCAGCGGCCGTCCGGTCGAGCTCGCCGAGCGGACGGCCGCGGGCGACGGCTGGCGGCCCCTGCTGGCCGAAGCCGACTTCGTGGTCTCGACGTTGCCGCTGACCACCGAGACAGGCTCTCTGATCGGTGCCGACGAGCTCTCCCGGCTCAAGCCGACGGCCTGGGTGATCAACGTCGGTCGCGGCGGCACGATCGATCAGGACGCGCTCTTCGCCGCGATCAGGGATCGCCGCATCGCGGGCGCAGCGCTCGACGTGTTCACCACCGAACCCTTGCCGGCCGAGTCGCCGGCATGGGCCCTGGACAACTTGATCATCTCGCCGCACATGTCCGGCGACTCCGATGCCAGTCAGCGTCGGAGTCTCGAGCTGTTCGCCGAGAACGCGATCCGGTTCGCGGCGAACGAGCCACTGCTCAATGTGGTCGATCTGACTGCGGGCTACTGAGCAGCCCCGCGGCGGGATGACCGGCGAGTCGGGCGTGCGACCGTTCAGCGGTGGTCGCTGGGACCGGCTCCTGTCGCCGCCGCGCGCGGCTACGAGGACGGCCTGGACGAGAAGATCGAGGAGTGCCGGCGGGTCGCCGCCGCGTTTACCAGCCGGTCAACACGGATCTCGAGGCCGGGTACGGGAATGCGGCGGAGACCATCCGTCGTGCGATCGGCGCCGGCATCGTCGGGGCCAACATCGAGGATCAGCCGAAGCCGTGGGCCGAGGCCACCGCCCAGGTCGAAGCGGTCATGACTGCCGCCCCCGCCGCCGAAGGCGTACCCGACTTCGTCCTCAATGCCCGGACCGACGCGTTCCTACGGGCCGGCGATCGGGACCCGGTCGCGGTGCTGGCGGACGCCACCGAACGCGCCCGCGCCTTCCTGGACGCCGGCGCCCCGGTGGTGTTCGTGCCGGGCAAGCTCGACGAGTCCCAGGTCGCGCATCTGGTCGACGCGCTCGGACCGCAACGGCTCACGCTGATCGGTGTTCCCGGCAGTCTCCCCCTGGCTCGGCTGCAAGAGCTCGGAGTCAATCGCGTCTCGTACCTCCCCTGGTCACAGCAGGTGGCGCTGACCGCACTCGCGGACCTCGTCGAGGACCTACGCGACGGCGGCGGTCTGCCCGCCGGAACCCGTGCCCTGAGTTGATCGCGGAGCAGCTGAGGATCTCGGGCGATGACGAGGCGTCTACTAGATTTGGTACTGCTGGCTGGCGATCGTGGGCCACAGATGAGGTAGACCGGTGTCGCAGACTGAACCGCCTTCGGGCGAGACGCAGCAACAGGCCGAGGACGAGGATCTTCGAGAGGGCTTGGCCGGCCTGTCAAGACTGGCGTCCGCTCAGCTGCCGTTGAAGCAGCTGTTGACCGCGGTTGCGGGCTTCGCCGTCAGGGCCATTCCGGGAGCGGACGGCGCCGGTCTCACCCTGCTCGAAGACGACCAGGCCAACACCATCGTCGCGACGGCCGCCTTCGTCAGTGAGATCGACGCCGTGCAGTACGGCATCGGTCAAGGGCCGTGCATCACCGCCGCCGCGCAGGGTGAGACCGTGGTCTCCGGTTCCCTGGGCGCCGATCCTCGGTGGCGCCAGTTCGGTGGTCGGATCGCGCGCATGGGGGTGCACAGTGTGGTCTCGCTGCCCCTGCTCACCCCCGACAAGGTCGTCGGGGCGATGAACGTCTACGCCCACGCCAAGAACGCGTTCGACGAACGTGCCGCCGCGCTGGGTCAGGTGTTCGCCGGTCCAGCCGCGATCGCCGTCCAGAACGCCCAGATCCTCGAGCAGACCCGGCGGCTGGCCGACCGGCTGCAGACGACCCTCGACCAGCGCATGGTGATCGAGCGTGCGATCGGCGTGATCATGAGCCGCAGCGGGGTCGACGAGGACGAAGCACGGCATCGCCTCATCGCCTTGAGCCAGCACGAGCACCAGAAGCTCACACCGTCATCTCGGCGAACCTCATCGACGAAGCAGTTCGCCGAGCCCGGAGACGGACCGCGGGCGGCAACGGGCCTACCCTCTGATGCCCGGCGTACTGTGAACCCTGTCGGCCGCAGCACCGGTCCGTAGGTCGCACCAGACTGTCCGCACTCGCGATGACAGCGCATCACTCACCCGGCGGGCGGATCCGCTCCATCGGAGATGTGTCATCGATCCGCCACCCGACGTGCTCGACCACCTGCATCAGCTGGCGCTCGCTGTCGGCGGCGAGGACGACCCACCATTCCACGACGACTTCGCGCGGCTCACCGCGACGCTGGTGCAGGTCGTCTCCGGCTACGCCGGGGTTCAGATCACCATCCTCCACAGTGGTCACCCGATCGTCCTGACGGTCCTCCACGGCGACGAGCCAGACGGTGCCAGCCATCCCGGGCGCGCGCAGCAGGACGTGCCGAGCGCTGACCGGCATCCCACCGACCGTCGCGCCATCACCTCGGTCGGCGTCCGGTTGCGGTCGGTGTCGCCCCGCTTCGACGGCGTCAGCCGAGCGGTCATCTACAGCCGCGCACCCGGTTCCCTGGTCGATCTGGCCGCCGACCTGTCCTTTGCTCTCGACGGTCACGCCAGCGACACCGATGGCAGCCCGAGCAGCAGCCCTGCCGTCGAGCTGGACGTCGACCTGCCGTTCAACGCCACCGAGACCGAGGCCACCGGCCTCGAGGAGCTGGCCACCATCCATCGCGCCATCGGCTTCCTCATCGACCGGGGCCACCACCCCGACACCGCCGGAGACACTCTCCGCGGGCATGCCGCCTCCGCCGGCCTGACCACCCACGCTTTCGCGATCCAGCTGCTCGCGCCGAGCCCCTGACCGGCTACGGGCCGTCGCACCTCGGCCGAGGTATGGCACTCCCCTACGCACGCAGTAGACTCTGAGCACTACCTCCGTAGTCGGCCTGGGGCCGGCAGCGCCGCCCTGGTGCCGCGTTGACCACCGAGCGATCCGCTCCCGCCCAGGCACCCCGGGGATCTCCGCCGCCGAACGGCCTACGCGATGTCTGTCACCCGCGCTCCTCGTCCTCGCCCGCCATCGTGGTGGGATCGCGGCCACGAACCCGCACCGGGCTCGAGGGCAGGGACCCGTTCCTCTGTCCCCTCGTCGCCCGACGTCGCGCCATGTGACCAGTGAGAGTCACGGCACACCCGAGGACGTCTGTGCCGCCAGGCCTATGAACCGGCGTGGCGGCACATGACATCTCCGGCGTCGACCATCCACCGATGACGACGATCATCTGTGTCACCTACCAGCGGGACGAGCAGGACGACGGCGGGCAGGAGGACAACCGTCCCGCGTCGCCAGCCGCCGAGCGGGTCGTCCTACAGTGACTTCGTGCCTCCGCAACCACGATCCGTTCCTCCGGTGCGGCTCGAGGCCGAGTCCGATCGGCTGCTGGCCTCGTGGTTGCTCACCAAGGCAGAACGAGCCAACGAGCAGACCGTGCTGGACGCCGAGCACCAGGGCGATCAAGCGTGGTCGAAGGGAAATCACGTTCGCCCGCTGGTGCACGGAGCCACCTACTTCGCCGAGCTGCTGGAACGGATCGAGGAGACCAGGCCGGGCGACCTGATCTTGTTCACCGACTGGCGCGGTGATCCCGATCAGCAGCTCACCGACGATCCGGACTCGACCGTGATCAAGGTCCTCGGCGCGGCCGATCGTCGTGGTGTCGACGTCCGTGGGCTGATCTGGCGCTCGCACTGGGACAAACTCTCCTTCTCCGGCACGGCGAACCGCCAGACCGGTGAGCAGCTGCAGGCGACCGGCGCCGAGGCCCTGCTGGACATGCGGGTCCGGACCGCCGGCTCTCACCACCAGAAGCTCGTGGTGATCCGCTACGCGGGTCGCTCGGAGCGCGACATCGCCTTCGTCGGCGGGATCGACCTGTGCCACTCGCGCCGCGACGACGCCCGGCACCTGGGCGACCCCCAGCCCCTGTCCATGGCCGAGGCGTATGGCGAGCACCCGGCCTGGCACGACATCCAGGCCGCCATCTGCGGGCCGGCCGTGCACGACGTGGAGACGGTGTTCCGGGAACGGTGGACGGATCCGACGCCGCTGAGCCGCAGCCCCTGGCGAACGTTGCGCGACCGGCTGGCCGGCAACGACCTGTCCCCCGATCCGCTGCCTCCGCAGGCGCCGCCCCCGGCTCCGGTGCCGGGTGGCACCCACGTCGTCCAGCTGCTGCGCACGTACCCGAACCTCCGCCACGGACGCGACTACCCGTTCGCGCGCGGCGGCGAGCGGAGCGTTGCTCGGGGCTACACGAAGGCTCTCGAGCAGGCCGAGCGGCTCATCTACGTCGAGGACCAGTACCTGTGGTCGACCGAGATCGCGGCGACCTTCGCCGACGCCCTTCGCCGCCGGCCCGAGCTGCAGGTGATCGCCGTGCTGCCGCATCTGCCCGACCAGTCCGCGCCCCTCTCCCGGGTGCCCCAGGAGCTCGGGCGGCACGACGCGGTGACCCAGCTGGTGCGGGCCGGTGGCGACCGTGTGGCCGTCTACGGCATCGAGAACCACCAGAGCCTGCCCGTCTACGTGCACGCGAAGGTCTGCGTGATCGACGACTGGTGGGCGACCATCGGCTCGGACAACTTCAACCGACGATCGTGGACCCACGACTCGGAGCTCTCCGCTGTGGTCCTCGACACCGCGGGACCGGACCACAGCGCATACGCCCGGCGACTCCGGCTCACGCTCGCCGCCGAGCATCTCGACCGCCGCCTCGGTCCCGACGACTATCCCGGCGACATCGCGACCCTGGAACCCGGACGGACCCCCGACCTGCTGGATGACCAGCCGCTCACCCAGCTGATGGCCGACTGCCTGGATCCGCATGCCATGTTCGACGCCTTCGCGTCCTCGGCCGCCGACCTGCAGGACTGGCACGACAACGGCCGCCAGGGTGAGCGACCACCGGGTCGCCTCCGACCGCTGCGCCGACTCCGTCTGTCGCCTCTCGCCCGGGCCTGGGCGGCGCCGGTGTTCCGGATCATCCACGACCCGGACGGACGGCCCCGGGTCCTGCGCCGGCGTCGGGCGTACTGACATGACGGTATGACCCGACGCCGATCACGCCCGACTCCGCGATCCTGGATCGACTCAGTACCAAGTTCGACGAGCAGCGACAGACCGCGCTCTCGGAGTTGCATCTCGCCCCGCAGTAGGTGAGCCTTACCTACCTACACACTCGGGGGCCTCCATGCATCGCCGTCTCTTCCTCAGCACACTCGTCGGCCTCACGGTCGCCACCGCAGCTTCGGGCTGCGCCGCTCCGACCGATTCGTCGGATCCCGGAACCGATGTCCCCGTGACGGCGTCGCACGACGCGGCTTTCCCGGCGGTGGTGACCCATCGCTACGGCACGACGACCGTGCCGCAGGCCCCTCAGCGGATCGTGGCCCTCGGCCAGACCGATCACGACGCAGTGATCGCGCTGGGATCGACGCCGATCGCGCTGTCCGGCTTCATCGGGAGCAGCTACTCCCCGCTCCGACCCTGGAACAAGCACGCCTTCACCGCCGAGCCGCCCGTCCTCAACATGCTCGAGATCGAGTTCGAGAAGCTGGCGGCGCTCGGCCCCGACCTCATCTTCGCCGTGATGAGCGGCGTGACCAAGGCCGACTACGCGAAGCTCAGTGCGATCGCTCCGACGGTCGCCCAGCCCCTCGACTACCAGGAC
>DATDAP010000679.1:0-5420 GCA_036525335.1 Microlunatus sp.
CCCAGCCGGCCGGCGATCTCGACCCGGAAGGGATTCATGTCGGTGACGGTCACCGATCGGGCGCCGAACGCCCGTGCCACCTGGGCGGTGAGCAGACCGATCGGGCCGGCGCCGGTGACCAGAACCCGGTCACCGACGCGGGCGTCGGACCGGCGGCAGGCCCAGATCCCCACCGAGACGGGTTCGGCCATGGCCGCCTGATCGTGGTCGAGTCCGGTCGGAACGGGGTGCGCAAAGGCGGCCGCCAGCGTCACGTACTCACAGATCGCGCCGTCCACGGGTGGAGTCGCGAAGAACACGACATCGGGACACAGGTTGTAGCGGCCGGACAGACACGTGGGGCAGTTTCGGCAGGGCACGCCGGGCTCCAACGCCACGAACTCCCCGACCCGGTCGCTGCTGACGCCCGGACCCACCCCGACGACGATCCCGGCAGCTTCGTGGCCGATGACCATCGGTGCGTCGACGACGTAGGGACCGATGCGGCCGTGCTCGTAGTAGTGGACATCCGAACCGCAGATCCCGACGGCGACCACGCGGACCAGGACCTCGCCGGCAGCGGGCTCCGGAACCGGTAGGTCTTCGATGGCGAGCTGATGGGGGGCGTGGAGGACTGCGCTGCGGTTGGCCACGATTCGGACTCCTGGTGACGGGGCTCGATGGTGAGCCAGAAGCGAATCTAGGTCGGCGGTGGTCCCACCACTAGGTCAGCCGATGTCGTGCACTGATACTTTCCTGTCGAGATCGCGGTGTTCGCGTGGAGTGTGGCCGTGATGCGCGCGGAACTGCCGGTTGAAGTTCGACAGGTTGCCGTAGCCGACCCGGTGAGCGATCGCGGCGACGGGCAACGTGGTGCCGCGCAGCAGCTTGCCGGCCTGGGCCAGTCGGAGGCGACGTATCGTGTCGGCGAAGCTCACTCCGGTCACCCGGGCCAAGTAGCGGGAGAACGCAGACTCGGACATGCCGACGTGGCGGGCGGTGTCGGCCAGGCGCAGACCCGGATCGCCGAGGTGGGCGAAGATGTAGCCGAAGGCGAGGTCGATGCGGTCGGCGACGCCGTCCGCTTGATCATTGCGCGGCGTCGACCACTCGGCCGCCAGGAAGCGCCGCTCATCCGCGGGCGAGTCCGACAGCAGACCCAGCAGGCCGAAGATGTGGGAGAGCCGCGCAACGCCCTCGGTGGCGCCGATCGTCTTCAGGGGTTCGCTGGCGAGATCCCTGGTGGCCCGACGAACTCGATCCCACGCCGGGACTGCTGCAGCAGCGAACGCAACGTGGTCACCTCCGGCAGCAGGTCGGCGCAGCGGTCGATCCACTCAGGGTGGAACTGGAAGACCACGTCCCTCTCCGGCAGGCGTTCTCCGGGGTCGAGGTCGCTGGTCCAGTGATGGGGAACGTTCGATCCCACCAGGACGAGCTGCCCGGCGGTGAAGACGTCGATGCGGTCGCCGACCACGTACCAACCGCTGCCCGCGGTGATCAGGTGCACCTCGTACTCCGGGTGGTAGTTCCAGCGGGAGAACGGGCTCGGCACCCCATGGCGGTGCCAGCGAGCGGAGTGGTTCGGATCGCTCGGCACCACCTCGCGGGCGGCTCGGATCGTCGCGAGTCGATGGGCGACCTGTTCCGTCTGGGGCATCGGTGGCCTCCTCGGCGTCCGAACGAGCGTGCAGCATCAAAGTATCAGTTTGCAGCATGCTGGGCGCTATCTGGACATCGCCCACTCGTCTAACGTCGGAGGCGCAGGACCACCTGTCGCGGAATCGAGCAGGATCCCGCGAGCACCCCGACGACGAGGAGACAGCCGATGGAGAAATGGTCTCGACCCCGTCCGGCGAAGGTCAGTGAAACCGACGGCGGCTGGGCGCGGTGGTCAGCACCCGGTGATCTGAAGCCTGGGGTGGCCATGGATCGTCGGCATACGGTGTCGGTGACGCTCCAGGACGCGGCGATCGACCTCGACGAGATGCTGTGGATCCTGCGCCGTGCGCTGGCGCACTTCGAGCTCGAGGTCGCCCGCGATGACCGGGGCCGCACAGTCCTGGCGCTCACGGTCGTGGCGAACGATCTGTGGCTCGCTGTGCTGACGGCCATGAACGCTGTCACCGCGACCGGCTACCCGCCCGTCGCCCTGACGGCGGAACCGGTCGGGAGCGAGGAGGCCGATCGCGGCGGTTGAGCGCGCCGTCACCTCACTGGAGCCACACAAAAGTTGTACACAACCCCTCCTCTCGAGCTCACCGCTCAGCAAGACATCCCTTCAGAGAGGCGCACCAACTCGGCCGCCCGGGCTAGCGAGCGGTCGCAGGCGTCGATGTCCATCGGTCCGGAGTAGCGCGGGATGTGCACAGCCAGGCACGGCTCACCCTGGTCTGCGGCGAAGCCGTGCTGTTGCATCAGTCGGGTGAAGGTCCGCCCGAGCTGCGCACGGTTCACCTGAAGGCGCCCGAGGTCGTAGAGCTGCCCGGTGAGGTGCAGGGCCAGCCATTCGAGGTCGTCGAAACCAGGCCGGCCGTGACGGTTCCGGTACACCGCGATGTTGCGGCCGATGTCCACGAACGTGCGCCAGCTGGTGACCCGGTCGATTCCGTGCTCGCGGTGGTAGGCACGCGCAAAGGGCGCCGTCAGCAGGGCGACCAGCACGCCGAAGCAGCCGGGTGGGTCCACCACCTCCCGCGTGACCGCTGGCAGCGTGGGCAGGGGGTCGGTGCTACGCATGGCGGCGAGCGCGGACACCTCCAGTCGCAGCAGCTCCGCACCGGGCTCCGTACGCAGCCGATCGGCCGCGGCGAGCAACGGGTTCAGATCCTCGAACGGGACGGCGGTCTCGAGTGCGCGGGTCACCAGCTCCTCGCTCGACGGGACCTCGACCGCGACCTCGGGCAGTGCGCGGCCGACCAGGTCCGCGAGCGGGTCGGCGATCGTCGCGGACCAGGTCGGCGAGGGTGGACACCCCCGAAGTCTGGCAGACCGCCGTCCGCTCGGATTCGGCCGGCCCTGACTCATCGGAAGCGCGTCAGGGCTTCCCTGCCACCGTCAGCTGATCTTGCGGCGGTAGATGGCGATCGCGACCGCGTACGCGATGATCATGATCGCGACGAGCCAGCCCAGGGCGATCCAGATGTCGCTCCCGACGGGTTGCCCTGCGAAGAGCGCCCGCAGCGAGTCGACGATGGAGGTCACCGGCTGGTGCTCGGCGAACCAGGCGACCGGGCCGGGCATCGTGTCCGTGGGCACGAAAGCCGAGCTGATGAACGGCAGGAAGATCAACGGGTAGCTGAACGCGCTGGCACCGTCGACCGTCTTCGCGGACAGGCCGGCGATCACAGCGATCCAGGTGAGGGCGACCGTGAAGAGGATCAGGATGCCGGCGACCGCCAGCCAGGCGGCCACCGAGGCACCGGTGCGGAATCCCATGATCAGGGCGACGCCGATGACGATCGTGACCGAGGCCAGATTCGCCGCCAGCGACGTGAGTACGTGCGCCCAGAGCACGCTCGATCTGGCGATCGGCATGGACTGGAAACGTTCGAAGATCCCGCCCTGCAGATCGAGGAAGAGTCGGTAGGCGGTGTAGGCGACGCCGGACGCGATCGTGATCAACATGATGCCCGGCAGCATGTAGTCGACGTACGACCCGTCGGAGCCGACGTCGATCGCACCGCCGAAGACGTAGGTGAACATCAGCATCAGGGCGATCGGGGTGACTGCGGTGGTGATGATCGTGTCGGGGCTGCGGAGGATGTGTCGCAGCGAGCGCTCGGTGAGCACGGTCGTGTCAGCGAGCACGTGGGTGGTCATCGTGGTTCCTCTCGGGCCGGGAGGTTGCCACCGGCGGGGGAGCCCCCGGCGGTGTTGATCTTGTCTGTGTTGTCGACGGTCTCGTCCAGGTCGCCGACCAGGGCCAGGAAGACGTCCTCGAGCGAGGGCTGCTTCTCGACGTACTCGACCTCGGCTGGTGGCAGGAGCTGCTTGAGCTCGGTGAGCGTGCCGTTCTGGATGATCGTGCCCCGGTGCAGGATGGCGATCCGATCGGCGAGCTGCTCGGCCTCGTCCAGGTACTGGGTGGTGAGCAGCACGGTGGTGCCGCTCCCGGCCAGCTTCTTGACGGTCTGCCAGACCTCGAGCCTCGCCTGGGGATCCAGTCCGGTGGTGGGTTCGTCGAGGAAGATGATCGGCGGGGTGCCGATCAGACTCATCGCCAGATCGAGTCGCCGCCGCATGCCGCCCGAATAGGTCGAGGCACGACGGTGGCCCGCGTCGGTGAGCGAGAAACGGTCGAGGAGGTCGTCCGCGATCGCGCTCGGGTTGTCCAGGTGACGCAACTTCGCCACCAGCACGAGGTTCTCCCTGCCGGTGAGCACCTCGTCGACCGCCGCGAACTGGCCGGTCAGACTGATCGCCCCTCGGACGTCGCCGGGCTGGCCGGCGACGTCGAAACCGTGGACGGTGGCGGCACCCGCGTCGGCCTTGAGTAACGTGGACAGGATCCGTACCAGGGTGGTCTTGCCTGCCCCGTTCGACCCGAGGAGAGCGAAGATGCTGCCCGCCGTCACGTCGAAGGTGACACCACGCAACACGTGCTGGTCCTTGAAGGACTTCTCGATGCCCTGCACACGGATCGCCGGGTGAGTGATCATTCCCGGACCTGCCGCTCGGCATCGTCGATCGCCTTGGTGAGGCGCGCGCGCTCCTTGTCGATCCACTGCTTGCCGGTGTAGGCCTGGGCGAAGTCCTCGGCGAACTCGACCGGGTTCTCGCCGACGATGGCGCGCAGGGGCGTCCGGTCGGCGGCGGCGCGTTCCCAGAGATCGGCGAAGTCACCGAGCATCGTGATGAGGGTGTCGCCGTCGGAGACGGATCCGTAGTACATGAAGTACCGCTGGAACGCCTTCGCCGTCGTGCCGTACGGCTCAGGGAGAGCGTCGATCCGGGCCTGGTACTGCTTGTACTGCTTCTTCTGCGCGAGGGACCCGGTGAGGGTCTCGATCCACTTGGCAGCCATGTCAGTCTTCTCCTTCTGGGTCTGGGTTGTGGAGCTTCTCCATGCGTTCTGCGAGGAAGCTCCATGTCCTCCAGAACTCTGCGAGCTGGTCTCGACCGCGCGGGTTGAGCGAGTAGACCTTGCGCGGTGGGCCCTTGTCGGACGGGACCTTGTCGACGTCCACGAGCCCCGGTTGCCCATCTCCGGGGCGCGCCGCCAACAGTCAGTGAGCGACTTCATCGAGGGTTCCAGGCGGTGTCCAGCTGGTCGCACCCCGCAGGACTTGACCCTGGGGAGCGGCGCGAGGCCGATGGGTGCGGCCCGATCGTCAACGGGCCTACCGTTTCGTGAGGCGCCACACCTGTTCGGAGGGGAAGCGTTGGGCCCAGTCGGCGGTGACGGTGCCCCCGGTGCTGGTCGCTGACTCGGGTGCTTG
>DATDAP010000680.1:0-2657 GCA_036525335.1 Microlunatus sp.
GGGTGTCCGGCGCCCAGGCACGCACCTCGCTGCGTTCTCCTCGGTCGCGATGCGACTCGGCATCCCTCCCTCGTCGGCCTGGCGATGCACGCACCTGGACACCGGACACCCTTGACGAACTTCCGGTCGCAACCACTAGCCCGACCGAGTCCTCGTGCTGACCGTCGGGATCCTCGGTGGCACCGGACCCCAGGGCCGTGGACTCGCCCGGCGTCTGGCGGCGGCCGGCCACCCGACCATCCTCGGCAGTCGCTCGGCGTCCCGCGCGACAGAGACCGCCGAGATCATCGGTGTCGACGGCGTCACCGGTGGCAGCAACGACCAGGCCGCCGCGGCCGACCTGGTCATCGTCACCGTGCCGTACGACGGGCACGCCGATCTGCTCGCCTCCCTGGCCGGGCCACTGGCCGGCAAGATCGTGGTCGACTGCGTCAACCCCCTGGGCTTCGACAAGCACGGCCCGTACGCCCTCGCGGTCGCCGACGGGTCGGCCGCCGAGGAGGCCCAGAGGATCCTGCCGGACTCGACCGTGGTCGCGGCGTTCCACCACCTCAGCGCCGTTCGGCTGGAGGACCCCGAGGTCCAGGACTTCGACGAGGACGTGCTCGTCCTGGGCGAAGACCGGGACGCGGTCGGAACTGTGATCGAGCTGGCGGCCGCGGCCCTCCCGGGCGGCCGCGGCGTCTTTGCGGGACGTCTGCGCAACGCCCACCAGGTGGAGGCGCTCACCGCCAACCTGATCGCGGTCAACCGTCGCTACAAGACCCACGCCGGTCTCCGTCTCACGGATCTGCCGTGAGCCGCTCCCGGGCCACGTCCCGGAGCGACCGACGACCCATCACGACCACCCTGCCCCGGCACACTCTGCACATCGTCAGCGGCAAGGGCGGCACCGGCAAGACCACGATCGCCGTCGCCCTGGCCTGTGCCCTGGCCACCACCGGGCGTCGGGTGCTGGTCTGCGAGGTCGAGGGCCGGCACGGCATCACGGACCTGTTCGGCCGGCCGCCGCTGGACGGCTCCGAAGAGCTCCGGCTGACCCGCACGCCGACCGGTGGCGCCGTGCACGGACTGGCCATCGACGCCGAAGACGCGTTGCTCGAGTACCTGGAGTCCTTCTACCACCTCGGCTTCGCCGCGCGGGCCCTGGACAAGTTCGGCGCGACCGACTTCGCCACCTCGATCGCCCCCGGCCTGCGGGACGTGCTGCTGACCGGCAAGGTGTACGAGGCGGTGCGCCGTCAGGCCAAGGGTCTCGACGACGCGTACGACGCCGTCGTCCTGGACGCGCCACCGACCGGTCGGATCGCCCAGTTCCTCAACATCCACGAAGCGGTCTCCGGACTGGCCAAGGTGGGGCCGATCCGCAACCAGGCCGACTCGATCAACACCATGCTGCGGGCCGACACCACCGTGGTGCACCTGGTGACCTTGCTGGAGGACATGCCGGTGACCGAGACCGAGGAGGCGATCCACCAGCTGAAGCCGACCCAGATCGCGGTCGACGCGGTGATCGCCAACATGGTCCGCTCGATGCCGCTGAGCGATGAGGAGCTGCAGATCTTCGCCGACGGCAACGGGACCCTGACCGTTCCCGGCTTCGAGGAGGCCGACAACAAGGCGCTCGCCGGCGAGTTCGCGATCGAGGCCACCCGCACTCTCGACCACCGTCGCCGCCGCGCCGTGCTGGACGGGTTCGGCACGACGGTCGCCGAGGTCGCCTTCGACCCCGGGGGGATCGACGAGAACGCGGTGTTCGCCATCGCCGACCAGCTCCGCGCCCAGATCGCCCTGGAGCCGGCGCGATGAGTCGGTCGACCAGGAAGACGTCCGGCTCGGCGACCGAAGGGACCCCACCACCGCCGGTGACCGCGAGCCCGGGCTTCCTCGACGTCGACAACCTGATCGCCGACCAGCGGGTCCGGATCGTCGTCGTCTGCGGCGCGGGCGGTGTCGGCAAGACGACCAGCGCCGCCGCGCTCGCCCTGCGGGCCGCCGAAGCGGGCCGCCGGGTCGTCGTGCTCACCATCGACCCCGCCCGCCGACTGGCACAGTCCCTCGGCGTCGCGGAGCTCGACAACACCCCGCGCCCGGTCCGCGGCCTCGACTTCGGCAACGGCGGCAGCCTCGACGCGATGATGCTGGACATGAAGCGGACCTTCGACGAGGTCGTGCTCGCCCACTCGACACCCGAGACGGCCGGGTCGATCCTGGAGAACCCGTTCTACGTCGCCCTGTCGTCCCAGTTCGCCGGGACGCAGGAGTACATGGCGATGGAGAAGCTCGGTCAGCTGCACGCGGAGGCGGTGGAGACCGGATCCTGGGACCTGATCGTGGTCGACACCCCGCCGGCGCGCTCGGCGCTGGATTTCCTGGACGCACCCGAGCACCTCAGCTCGCTGCTGGACGGGCGCTTCCTGAAGGTGCTGCTGGCCGGCGCCCGCGGACCGTTCCGGCTGGTCAGCGTGGGCTTCAACCTGGTCGCTGGCGCGCTGAACAAGATCCTCGGCGGTCGCCTGCTGACCGATCTGCAGACCTTCATCGCCGCCTTCGAGGCGATCTTCGGCGGATTCCGAGAGCGCGCGAACCAGACGTTCCAGCTGCTGGCCTCACCGCAGACGACGTTCCTGGTCGTCGCCACCCCGCAGCGGGACGCG
>DATDAP010000681.1:0-2246 GCA_036525335.1 Microlunatus sp.
GCGAGTCGTAGATGCTCTGCTTGGCTTGTTCGCGGCTGATCCCGTTGCCCTCGGCGATCCGGTCCACAACCTCTCGTAGGCCTCGGTCTGGTGAAGTCTCTCGTGAAGGAGCACTCCGCGGAGCTCGACCGTCAGAATCAGCTCGGAAATCGACGGCGCACGGGGAAGGTAGCCGGCGGCTGGGCTCGGAGTGCGTTCGGTTGACATGGTCCGAATAGTGGTCTCCCCCCGCGGTGTAACCCACTGTCCCGTTGGAGATCCCAGCTGGGACGGGCTGTCGCGGCAACCGCGCCTGAGGCGCGGCCCTCCTCATCGGCGGCGCCCTCGCGGTGGCACTCCCGGTCCGGACCATCTACGCCGCAGCTGGACGGCGGCGGTCAGGCCGAGTCGCCCGACAAGCCGGACCGGTCGGGCAGTCCGATCATGGCCGCGCGTTGATTCTGTTCGTCCTCGGCGGGATGCGAACGCGGTCGTGGTCGGTGCTGGCCCGTCGGAACTGGGTGGCCTGTGGGATGCCGAATCGGTAGCGTCCGCGCCGATGGATGCTCACAGAGAAGTCGTCGTCGTGCTGTGCACGCCTGATGGGGAACTGCTAGGCGAGCTCCCGCCGGTTGTCATCCCCGCCGGATGGTGGCGGGACGTCGAGGACCTGGTGTCGGCGGTGTGGCGGGCGTTCGGTGTGCGGGTGAGGATCCTGCGGATACTCCGGATGCCGGATGGGGACGCTGGTCGGGGACGCTATCTCGCGGAGACGGACACAATCCCGGCAGAAGTCAGCCTGCACCCGTCCGACGATGATCCACTCGCGGAGGAGCCACGACGGTTGCGCTACGCGCAACCCGGCGGACACCGGACGGATCTTGGCTGGGCGTGGGAGACGCTGCGCAGAAACGGAATCACTCCGCTCGGCTCGCCGATCCAAGTCAGAACGTGGAACCTGTCGAGCATCTGGCGGTTCTCCACGTCCGCCGGAAAGGTGTGGCTGAAGGCCACGCCGGCTTTCTGTGACGTCGAGGCTCGGCTGCTGCCCGTCTTGGACCCGGGCGTCGTACCCGAGGTGTTCGGCGCAGACTCGGGCCGGGTGCTGCTGGCCGATGTGCACGGTACGGATCAGTACGAGGCGAATCTCGTCACCCGGTGCGGGTTCATCGGTCTGCTGGTCGGGCTGCAGCAGCAGTGGATCGGCCGGGTCAAGGAATTGGAGGCACTCGCACTCAATGATTATCGAGCGGCGCCGGCCATCGCCGCGATCGAATCGACGATCGACCGGGAGGTTGGCGCCCTGGATCCGGAGGAGCGACGTCGACTGACCCGATTAGTCGACGGGTTGCCCCGCCGCTTCGCGGCGCTTGAGGCCTGCGGGGTTCCGGAAACTCTGGTACACGCAGACTTTCACCCCGGCAACGTGCGCGGGGAGAGCGGCGACTACCGCATTCTCGACTGGGCCGACAGCGCCATCGGCAACCCGCTGCTGGATCTGCGGCCAACCCTGGAATACCTCAGCGGCGCCGAGCGGGCAGAAGTGGTCGAGGCATTCGTGACCGGATGGCAGCGGACACTGCCAGGCTGCGACGCACGGCGCGCCGCGGAACTCGCCGCCCCGCTAGGACCGCTCCTCGGCGCAGTGACCTATCGACGATTCTTGGACAACATCGAACCCTCGGAGCGGCCCTACCATGACGGGGATCCAGCACGAGCGCTCCGACGCGCCATCGAGATCACTGACGTCGCAACGACGCTCGCATGAACGGCGTCCACCTTCGCCACCGCCCGCCGGCACAGCCACGAAAACGTGCCCCGATCCCCGATCCCAACTCCTGGCCCGGATCCACGGGGCCGCACATCCGACCGGCAGACCCCGGAGAACAAACCCCGTAGCAGTGCACCGGCCTGGCAGATCGGTCTGTGTTGGGGTGGACTGACCCTGGACACGGCGCCCCGATCGAGGATCCGGCACCGGTGATGCGGGGGTGTATCGCGCACCTTTGGCGGAATGTGTTACGAGCCAGACGGGGGCGACGCCTTTGGGCCACCAGGCGAGTAGCCAGCCGTTGTTAACGGTGGCGGTGACGACTTCGCCGCCGGTGAAGGTCACCTCGCCGCCACCGGCCATGCCGCCGCCGTCGGGACCGTCATCGGCGAATCCGACGCATAACGAGCCGTTCTGAAGCACCACTGCGGCTGATCGTCCGCGCTGTACGGGCGATCGCGACTGTGGTGCTGCCGGTGGTCCTCAGCACGTCTTG
>DATDAP010000682.1:0-22993 GCA_036525335.1 Microlunatus sp.
TCAGTGGTCGGGGTCGAAGGTGATGAGCGGTTGCTTGAGGTGAAGGAGAGGCTGGAGCTGCTGCTTCTGAAGGAATCCCGCCAGCGCCCGGGCGCTCTCGGCCGGATGGCTGATCGCGAGCGAGTGATCGGCTTCCGCGATCATCACCTCCTCGGCCGACGGCAGCCAGGTCACCACACAGCGCAGCCGCGGAACTGATCTTCGTTCGGCAGGTTGAAGGATGAGGTGTTGTGGAGCGGCTTCCCCGTACCCTTCAGCCGCTCTCAAGAGTTTGGATGTTGATACGTCCGCATGTCTCCTCCGTGATCACCGCGCCAGTGCCGACCGCAGGAGACGGGCGAGTGCATCACGTTCGGGTGCGGGCAGGTCAGCGAGCTGGTCGGGTGGCGCGAGAAGTTCATCCTGGACGGTCCGTAGTGCGCTTCGACCCCTCGCCGTCAGAGCAACCGTCTTGACTCGGCGGTCGGCCGGGGCGGGCAGACGTTTCGCGTAGCCGGCTCGTTCGAGGTCGTCGACCATGGCGGTCACGTAGGAGGCATCACAGTTCATCGCGACAGCCAGATCGCGCATCGGCCGGGGCTCATCGGGATCGATCGCGAGCAGGGCTCGCAAGCCGGCTTGAGAGACCCCGAGCTTCGCTGCGACCTCGGGCCAGCGCATCCGCTGGTCCAGGACCAGTTCCATCAACAACCGCCATGCCAGCCGTAGTTCATCGTCGGCGGGAAGGTCTCGCGCATCGGTGCCCACCACGGCAGCGTACCGGACACTTGACAACACCCAGTAGTTGACATATTACAACTATTGGTACAACCTAACTGATATGCGCACTGGCAGCCTCGAATGGAACCAGCTCGGAGACGGAGCCCGAGTGGGTCTCCTGACGACGTTCAGGCGGAACGGCGAGCCCGTGGCCACGCCGGTCAGCGTCGGAGTACGCAAGGGTGGCGTCTACTTCGTCACATCGGCCACCAGCGGTAAGGCGCGGCGTTTGGCGGTCCGTCCGGACCTGACCTTGTCTCCCTCAACCGTCCGCGGAACCGTGACCGGGCCGGCGATCCACGGCCAGGCGCACCTCCTGAGCCACAACCGCCGGCGGACTGCACGCCGACTGGTGCAACCAGGTGGCGCCCTGTTCTGGAGCTACCTGCTGTACCGGATCCGCGGTCACCGGATGCAGGTTTACGAAGTCCGCTTCGCCCCGCGGGGGCAGAGTCCTGCCCCAGACACATCCCCCTCAGTGAGCACCGGGCGGGTCCACCGGGCCGTCCACCTGACCGCCCGGGCGTCGGCGCTGCTCTTCGCCGCAGCGCACGCCACCTCAGCCCTGGGGCCGCGCGGGGCGGCGGCGGCGCGACCCCTCTACCTCGCCTTCATGGCCGCGCATGCCGTCCATTTCACCGTCGTCGCAAGGTACGCGGTCGTCAACGGCGGTCGCGACCTCTTCCCGGGCGGGCGAAGTCTGGACGCGGTCGGGGGGTGGCCCACGGTGGCCGGCATCTACGCCCTCTTCGCGGGCCTGGCCATCACCGGCTGGGTCAGCGGTGCGCCCCGGGCGAACGGCGAACCCGCGACGCGCATCATCGGTCATGCCGCCACCGGGCTCATCACGACGATGTTCGTCGGCGTCTATCTGGGCCAGCTCCAGGGGTCGCGGTGGTACGCGGTGCCCGCGACAGCCGTGGCTGGGGCCGTCACCGCCAACGTGGTTGCCCAGCGGGTACGCCGGAAGCGTCAGCTCGGTGGCGTGGAATGACCGACCCGCTGCAGTCACCGAGGCTGGACCAGGTGTTGAGCTCGCGCCGACGGCAGCGCTTTGTCGGCCGCGCTGCCGAGATCGAGCTCTTCCGGGCCGGCCTGGAGACAGAGTCACGACGAACCATCCGGCAAAGGACGCCAGGGCTGCGCAGCCTGGGCTGCGTCCGTTCCTGTTTGGCACCGTCTTCCCCGACAAACGAAGTCCCGAGCCCATAGAGGACCCACCATGACAAACACTGAAGCCGAGCGACCCCGTGCGGCCCGATGCTCGGACCGCCGGATTCGAAGAGTTCTTCCGCCGCGCCCTGGGTCACCCGCACTCAAGGGTTGGCGAGAGCCATCATGAGCGTGTTCACCATGAGCGTTGTGCTGGCGGCAGCCCTGCTCCGGCCGGTCATGATCCTCGTCGGCGCCGTGCTCGCTGGTCGCCTCCTCTCGCGTCATCGGCAGCGGTCGCACCTGAGGGGTGGTGGTTAGTCATGGGTTGCATCAGGACCGGCCAGGATTGGCGCTGGCCGGACGGGATCATCCCCTATGTCATCGACGACGACAGCTTCCCGCCCGACACGGCACCGGCCGAGCGGGCCGCGATCGAGACCGCGGTCGCGGAGTGGAACCAGCATGGGCTGGTCCACCTGCGAGAACGGGACAACGATCTCGATTGGCACGATCTTCACTGGATCCTGTTCGTCGCCGCCACCGAGGACGACGCCTGCAGCAGCCATGTCGGCATGCGGGGAGGGTTCGCGGATGGTCCCGCGTACCAGAAGATCCCGTGCAACCCGCTCGGGACCGCCCTGGTGCACGAGATCGGCCACGCCGTCGGCCTGTGGCATGAGCAGGCCCGCGAGGACCGGGGTGCCCACCTCACGCTGCACCTGGAGAACATGCGATCGGACAAGCGTGGCAACTTCGACCGGCATGTCGACGACGGGACCGACATCGGCGGCTACGACTTCGACTCGGTGATGCACTACTCGGCCCGGACATTCGCCGTCGACTGGCCGGCCGGCAGCAAGCTGCCAGGCCAGAGCAGCCAGGCCGCGCCCGCGCTGGCCAGCGTCGGTGGGGAGCTGCACCTGCTGCACCTCGGTGAGAGCACGCAGAACATCTGGCACACCTGGAGCACCGACGGCACCACCTGGACCGACAACGTGGCCATCCCCAACCAGTCCAGCAAGGCACCACCGGCGCTGACCGGGTTCGACGGCGCCCTGCACATGGTGCACCTCGGGGACAGCTCCAACGACATCTGGCACTCCAGCTCGGCCGACCTGCGCACCTGGACCGCGAACCGCCGGACCGGGCAGCAGAGCAAGGCCAGGCCGACGCTGGCGGCGTTCAACGGCGAACTGCACATGGTGCACCTCGGGGACAACTCCAACGACATCTGGCATTCCTGGACCGCCGACGGCCGCAGCTGGACCCCGAACGTCCGGATCCCCGACCAGACCAGCAAGGCGGCTCCGGCACTGGTGGTCTTCAACGGCGACCTGCACCTGGTGCATCTCGGCAACAGCTCCAACAACCTGTGGCACTCCTGGTCTGTTGACGGCCGCAGCTGGACCCCGAACGTCCGGATCCCCGACCAGTCGAGCCGGGCGACGCCGGCGCTGTGCACGTTTGGCGGCCGGCTCCATCTGGCGCACATCGGCAAGTCGTCAACAACCATCTGGCACTCGACCTACGACGGGACCGAGTGGGCGCCGAACAACCGTAAGGACAACAACCAGAGCGGCCTAGCCCCCGCCCTGGCCGAGCTCGGAGTCGACCTGCACATGGCCTACCGCGGGACCAGCGACCAGGAGATCCGGCACACCGTACGAGACACCTCGCTGCAGACCTTCGACGCCATCAACCCGCCGCCCGGAGTGACGCCGGGCGACCGTCGGGGCAGCCTGAGCCCCGGCGACCTGCAGACGGTGACGGCGATGTACCCACCCGCGCCGCGGGCGGTGCGAATGCGGGGGCTCGAGGCGATCCTGCACCTGATGATGCCAGCCGGCACATGAGCAGCACAGACATTCACTCGAGGCAAGGAGCTACATCATGGCGACGCACAATTTCAAGGCCAAGGTGGCACGGCTGTACGTGACCCGCGGCAAGACCAACATCCGACTCAAGCTGCCGGCCAACGAGCAGCCGGCGGAGAGCTACTTCGCCCTTCCGCAAACCCACAGCAACTACAGCGCGCTGTACTCACTCGCCCTCAGCGCGGCCATCAACGGCTCCCAGCTGGCGATCAGGACCACCCAGGACATCGACCCCGGTGACCCCGCCGAGGTGATGTACATGGTGGTCGACTGGTGATCGCACACGGAACCGAGATCATTGACCTGGCTGACCGCGCACTACAGGTGACCGATCTCGCAGAATTGCTGGTTGACAGCGGCGATCACCGGCGAATGCGCCGAGGTGCAGTGCTCCGAGCTCGTGGAACGGGTCGGTGACCATCGCTGGTGGCCGACCGCCCAGCTTTGACAAGGACCGCTACCGGCAGCGCAATACCGTGGAGCGGGCCGTGAACAAGGCCAGCATCACCCACTACGACAAACACCACTACAACTACCGCAGCACGATCACCGTCACCAGCATCAGAATCTGGATCCGAGACCTCGCCGACACCGCATTGTCAGACAGGGCCTAGTGGGCGGGACGCGGCACGAGTAGCTACGAGATCATCGACGTCGAGGACGCGTTTCGGTGGTGTCGCTTACCTAGGCCTGACGCTTGCCCGGCTCTCTGGCTGCACCCGTGCGCTCACGCAGTATCTCTAGTGCGTCCGCGGGTGTCGGGCGTGCGGCAATAGTCCCGGCCACCCGCACGGCAGGGTGCGGTACCGGGGATCGGTCAGCACAGCCTCGACCGCGGAGGTCAGCTGCTGTGGGATTCGGTCTCGGCGGGTCCGTGCTCGGCGATGAGTTCGAAGGTCGTGGCGGCCGCGGCGGCTGAGGTGAGCTGCTGATCAGGACCTGCGCGATCTGGCGGCGCGCGATGACACCGTCGCTGGAGTTGCCGCCGCGGCGGGAGTCGCCTTGCAGGAAGGTCAGCTGATGTCGATCGGGGTGTTGTAGTCGAACCAGCCGGGCCGCACGATCGTGTACGGGTGACCGCGGGCCCTCACGAGGCGTTCAGAGCGCCGGTTCAATCGTGCGCCTGGGTCGACTGGTTGTAGGCGCCGGCACGGTCGGTGTCCCCGATCGCTGTCATCAATCCGGACCCGACGGCTTCCGGCGGCGGCCAGCACGTTGCGGACGCCGCCGTAGTCGACGGTCTCGGCGCCGGCTGGGCCGGCGCGGTCTGAGCCCAGGGTCATCACGATCGCGTCAACACCACCCACGGTGGCAGCGAGTGTGTCGGGTCGGGTGACATCGCCGGCGGCGATGTCGGCCTCGTCGGCAACAGTCGGTGCGCCTTGGCCTGGTCGCGGACGAGCGCCCGGGTCCGGTGTCCGGCGGCCATTGACTCGGCGACGGCGAGTGATCCGGTGCTGCCGGTGGAGCCGACCACCAGCACTGTGAGTGATGCAGTCATGTATGTCCTCTGTGCAGACGTAGCTGGTGTCGTCCAGGGAGTCAGCGGGGCGCGAGGTCACGGAAGCCGTAGGCAGCGGGGCGCGAGGTCACGGAAGCCGTAGGCAGCAGTGACCCCGCCGTCCATCAGGATGTCGCTGCCGGTGATGAACGCACGGTCCGCATCAACCAGGCAGCGACCGCGCCGACCTCATCGGGGTGCCGCCGCGAGCGACCGGGCTGAGCTCGATCATCCGCCGATACCCGGCGCCTCGGGGGCCGGTCAAGGCGCTGAGCCCGGCCGAGCTGATCGTGGTCGATCGCGACGCCGACGCTGTGAAGCTCGCCCTCTCGATCGGCGCCGATCACGGGGTGGTCGCCGACGGTGATCACGTCGAGGAAGTGCTCGGGCTGACCGGCGGCAACCGCGCCGAGGTGGTGATCGACTACCCCTGACCCTCTCCGACTCCGCGGGTTGTGACAACCCGTGGAGTCGGTCACGGTAGGTCCAGTCAGGACCAGCAGAACCTGAGCAGCAGCACCTCGTCGCTCGGTGCGTCGACCACCACGGTCACGATGCCGGCTCCCGTGAGCACCAGGGTCTCCGGCGTCTGCTGCGGCACCGTCATGCTCGTGGTCGCCAACGCTGCGCCGCCGGCGTCGTACGCGGTGACCTTCGGGGCGGTGGAGAAGTGGACCATGGTCAGCTCCACCTGGCTGACCGGTTGGGCGAACGTGAGGGTCGAGGTGTGCCACAGGTGGAGTCCGGTCTGTCCGGACCAGGTCACCACCTCGGTCTGGCTGGGACTCACCCCGCTGGTGTCGCGGGTGTCGATGGACACCGGGCCGACGACTCGGGGATTGGTGTCCACGCCGACCGTGGTGAACGTGACGCACTCGGCGACCGGCTCGCAGGGGCGGACGACCAGTCCCTCGATGGTGCCGACCAGTCCTCCTTCGCCGCCCTTCTCGGTCGGCTCGAACGCGAACCGGTACGCCGCGGTGACCTGAGCACCGGCCAGCTTCGGGTCGGAGGCCCGGACCAGACGGCCACACAGCTTCCCTTCCATCACGCCGCGCTCGCCACACTCCTGGCAGCCCTTGAAGGCGGGCTCTCGATGCGTGCCCTCGTTGGTCATGCCGGAGAGCCGGCCCTGCACCACTCCCACCGACGTCCGCCAGACGAACGTGCCGGCGTGCAGCCCTCGAGCCATCCCGGTGCCGTGGGCGAACACGGTGGTCAGGTCCTTGACCGAGAGTCGTCCGTCGAACAGCTTGCCGATCTCGGAGTCGCAGGCGTGCGACTGCACCTCGGCCCGGATGACGTGCTCGCTGGTCAAGCTGACGCAGTCGAGCTTGTCGCAGACTTCTCGATCCGCGTCGACGAGAACAAGCTCACCCTTGACGTTCTTGGACAGCTCGTCCATACACAGCACCGCCCTGGCCAGATCGGCCGGTCGGGCCTCGCACACGCTGAAGGCCATGATCATCTCCTCTGGGTCCGACCGGACCGCCCGCCGCGACCCGGTCAACCCAGAGGACACTCCGTGGCGGTCTCCAGATACGTCGGCTCTCAGATGACCTTGTCCGGGTTGAGGATCCCGTACGGATCGAGCGCCCGGCGGACGGCACGGTGCAGCTCGGCCACCGCCGGGGAGATCTCCCGGGCCAGTCCGGCTCGCTTCAGCAGACCCACCCCGTGCTCGCCGGTGACCGTCCCGCCGACCGCGATCGCCTCGGTCAGGATCTCCTCGAACGCCTGCTGGGCACGGATCCGGGCCGGCTCGTCACCCGGCGGGGTGATCAACAACGGGTGCAGGTTGCCGTCGCCGGCGTGGGCGATGTTGGCGATCAGCACCCCGTACCGCTCACCGATCTCCTCGATCCGAGCGAGCATGGTCGGCACCTGGACGATCGGTACGCAGACGTCCTCAGTCAGCACCGGCCCCAGTCGCTCCACGGCGGGATAGGCGAGGCGACGAGCCGCGAACAGCGCGTCGGCCTCGTCGGGGTCGGTCGAGCGCGCCGCCCAGGTCGCGCCACTGCCCTCGAAGCAGACCAGGACCGCGTCGGCCTCGCCGTCCCCGGCTGCACCCGGCGCGTCGAGCCGGGCCAGCAGGATGGCGGCCGAGTCGGCCTCCAGACCGAGGTTCTTCCAGTCGTTCACCGCGGTCAGGCAATGCCGGTCCAACAACTCCAGCGCCGAGGGAACCACACCGGCACGGGCCACCGCCGCCACCGCCCCGCCGGCGGCGACCAGGGTGTCGAAGAAGCCGACCACCGTGTGCTGAGGTGCCTGCGCGGGACGCAGCCGTACGGTGATCTCGGTGACCAGCCCCAGGGTGCCCTCCGAGCCGACCAGCAACCCGGCCAGGTCGTAGCCGGCGACCCCCTTCGCGGTCTGCCGGCCCAACCGAACCAGCTCGCCGGTCCCGGTGACCACCTCGAGTCCCAGCACGTAGTCGCGGGTGACGCCGTACTTGACGCAGCAGACACCGCCAGCATTGGTGGCGACGTTGCCGCCGATGGTCGACCACGGTGAGCTGGCGGGATCGGGCGGGTACCAGAGTCCGTGGTCCGCGACCGCAGCCCGCAGGTCGTCGTTGACGACCCCGGGTTGGACGACCGCGAGTCGCTCGACCGGATCGATCCGCAGGATCGCGTTCATCCGCTCGAAGCTGATGATCACCGATCCGTCGATCGCGTTCGCGCCGCCGGACAGACCCGTCCCGGCGCCGCGCGGCACGATCGGCACCCGGTGATCCACGCACCACCGCACCACCGCCTGGGTCTCGGCCGCACTGATCGGTCGTACGACGGCGAGCGGCGTCCCGTACGGCGCCCACTCCGCCTCGTCGTGGCTGTAGCTCACGAGCGAAGCCGGGTCGGTGATCACGTCGGTGGACGGAAGGGTCGCGACCTCATCACTGGACAGCACCTGGGGCATGGTCTCCTTCTCTCGGGATGTCTAGGCTGCACAGCACCGCGACGCTGCGACCATGAGGCCCCGAGATGCCGTTGGAGAACCCGTTCTACACCGCCGAGATGCAGGGAGCCTACGGGCTCCGTTCGATCGGACGTCTCGAGCTCGAGGAGGGTGGGGTGATCGAGGATCTCCAGCTCGCGGTAGCCACGTAGGCACCTTGAACGAGGCCAGGGACAACGCCATCCTGATCCCGACCTGGTTCTCCGGCACCCACCAGACCTGGGATTGGGCCGTCCGGTTCCCCGACCAGGTGCTGCCGCGCCGATCGCCGGCACGGCCCAGAACGCCCCGCACGACTTCCTGTTCACCCTGACGCTGCTGGGCGCGATCACCTCCGACCCGGGGTGGAACGGCGCCGAGTACCGTGCCGCCGACGACGTGGCCGACGGGCTGCGCCGGCACGCCGACCTCTGGGCCGTGATGGGGTTGACCACCGACTTCTGGAAGACCGAGTTCTGGCGCGGCATCGTCCCGGTCGAGGGTCTGGGCTGGACCACGTTCGCGGAGTTCCAGCAGAACTTCGTCCCACTGCTGTTCGGCCTGATGGACCCGAACGCCCTGCTGAGCATGGGCTGGAAGTGGCAGCGCGGGGACGTGGCCCGGAACACCGGCGGCGACGTGGCCGCCGCGCTGGGCCGGATCACTGCGACCACGTACGTGATGCCGATCGAGCAGGACATGTTCTTCCCGCCCCGCGACCGCGAGCCCGAGCCCGAGCAGCAGCTCACCCCGAACAGCGAGCTGCGGATGCTGCACAGCATCGCCGGCCACTTCGGGCTCTTCGGGTTCGAGCAGAGCTACCTGGATGAGGTGGACAGGCGCCTGTCGGACCTGTTGGCGGTCGAGCGCTGACGGTGACTGCCGACCGGGTCGGGCGGATCGCCGCGTGAAGGTCCTGTGCTGGCCCGTCCCTTCGGGCGGTCGGCGACGATCGATGTGTCGCGAACCGACGGTGTCGTCGCGTACACGGGCTCCGTCGAGCCCGTTGACGACGCACTGACCTTCTCGGTCACCGATGACGGCCGCCCGCAAACTGTGCCCACCGTCCTCTCCGGGGCCCTCGAGCCCGACGGCGTCCGCTCGACAACGCGGTGGTGGCGGCCGAGCGAGTGGGGAGGCGCCCGACGCAGCCTGCGATACCAGCCCCAGACTGACGCCAGCCCAGGTGAGCGAACAACCCGGGGCAGGCGGGAGCGGTCGTGGTATGGCCCCGTAAGGCATCCCCATGCGCACATATCGGCCACCGCGAGGCTGATGCGGATACTGACCGTTGGAAGGCGGGCGCAGCGCGCCGCCTTGATCTCAACAAGAGGCGGATCCAGCAGCTCGCCCGGGGCTTGGGCAGGGGATCGAACTGGCCCACTGGTTAAGAGGGCTTGGAACCGATGTCCGGGAGCATTCGCAGCGCGCAGATCGAGTGCATGGAGTGCCTGCCAAGGGGGCGCCACTGTGAGTGCGGGTACGCAGGCGTGACGTCACTAGACGGTTCGAGCCACCAAGCCGTCGCGCTCCAACCCTCGCAGGGTGACAGCAAGCATACGTTGACTGATGCCGTCGACGCGGCGGCGAATCTCGTTGAAACGTCGGTCACCCTCGCCCAACAACCCGATGACGAGCAAGGACCACTTGTCGCCGACCGGGTCCAGGATCTGACGGACTCGGTGATCACGCAGCGGCGCCGTTCCCTGCTCCTGCACGGTTCCCTCCCGGTCACCTGGGCACGTCAACGTGCCGTCTTCCCTCATCCCTGATCCTCGCCCACCATGGGAGTGATTACAAGCAGTAACCAGCAAACCATACGATACCGACCGGGCGGAGCACGATGAAGACAGCAACCCTGCATCGCACGGTGCGGCTCACCGCACGCACCTCGGCCGTGCTGTTCACCTCAGCGCAGATCGCTCAGGCGCTCCGGCGGCCCACACCATCGGCCTGGCGACCGCTGTACCTAGCCTTCGTGGCAGCGCATGCGATCCACTTCGGCTTCGTCGCCAGGTTCGCGCAGCGGACCCACGGCCAGGCCCTCTTCCCGGGAGGGCGGAACATGGACGACGTCGGCGGGTGGACGACCGTGCTCGGCATCTACGCGCTCTTCCTCACCCTGGCCACCGTCGGCTGGACCGCCGCACCGACGGACACGCACCAGGGTCGCCGCCCAGGAGTCGCAGCCACGACCATCATCGGCGCCATGTTCATCTCCTTCTACCTGAACCAGCTCCCACGATCACGCTGGTATGCCGTGCCAGGAGCCACCATCGCCGCTGCGGTCCTCGCGAACATCGTCAGCCGAACCGTCGCCGGCCGGGCGAGCTGACCTGTCATGGGAGATCGCGAAGGTCAAGCCGTGGTGCTCGGCGCCAGCATCGCCGGCCTGCTCGCGGCCCGAGTTCTTGCCGACCTGTTCGACACGGTCGTGGTCATCGAGCGAGATCACCTGCCGGCCAACCCCGAACAGCGTCGAGGAGTCCCCCAGGGCAAGCAGATCCATGGCCTGCTGACCGGCGGACAGCGAGTCCTCGAGGAACTCCTCCCCGGGCTCACTGCGCAGCTGGCCGCCGACGGGGCACCAGTCGTCGACGCCCTCGCCGACATACGTCTCTCCTTCAACGGACACCGACTGCGCCAAGCCACCAGCGGACTGACCCACCTCAGCGCAAGCCGCCCACTCCTCGAACACCACATCCGAGAGCACACTCGGTCCGTGCCGAACATCTCAGTAGTCGACTCGACCGAGGTGAGCGACCTGGTCGGGCGAAAGGGCAGCGTCAGCGGTGTCCGGGTTCTCCGCCGAGGCGGCCGTCGCGCCGAGGATGTGGATGCCGACCTGGTGGTCGACGCCTGCGGCCGCGGGTCCCGGACCTCGCAGTGGCTCACCGAGCTCGGCTACCAAACCCCACCGATTGAACAGATCCCCATCGATCTCGGCTACACCACCCGCCGCTTCCACCTGCCAGCAGACCTGCTCGACGGCGACGTCGGCGTGCTGCACGCCCCGACACCCAGCCGGCCGCGCGGAGCTGCGCTGGCGCGGCTGGAGAATGACATCTGGATGCTGACCCTGATCGGCGTGCGGGCCGATCATCCCCCGGCCGGGATCGACGGCTTCGCCGCCTTCGCCGCTTCGGTGGCCTGCGACGAGATCCACACTGCCATCCGCGAGGGCGAACCGATCGACAACCCGATCTTCTTCCGATTCCCCGCGAGCGTCCGCCGTCACTACGAGCGCGTCCGGCTGCCACGGAATCTGGTCGTTCTCGGAGACAGCTTATGCAGCTTCAACCCGGTTTACGGTCAAGGAATGACGGTGGCAGCCCTGGAGGCACACGCTCTCCGCGACCGCTTGAGCGGCGACCCTGACACGTCCAGCAAACCAGTGATGGCCAGCCTCGCACGGATCGTCGACGTGCCCTGGCGCCTCTCCACGGCGGCCGACCGCCCCTTCCTCCCCGTGGCGCGGACAAGCCGGCAACGCAGCACCGTCCTCGACCGATACATCGAACGCGTACTGACAGCCGCGACGCACGACCCCGCCGCCGGTCGCGCATTCCTCCGCGTCTCCGGACTCCTCGACCCGCCACAAGCCCTCATTCATCCCGACATCTTCCGGCGCACACTCCGACCCCAACCGACTGCCGCGTCCGCACATCGGACAGTCGAGCAGCCGTCCGATCCCGACCCGCTCAACGCCCGAGGAAACTCTGCGTGGTGGCTGTTCGGCGTCATCGGCGCAGCCGCCCTCCTGAAACCGATCCTGGTGACCGCCGGCATCGTCGCCGCCACCACATGGCTGCGCGCGTTGCGACGACGAAACGGCACCCTCCACAGCGGTCCAGAGCATGTGGGGCATCACCCGACCGGCACAGCCACACCCCACCATCGCGACGTCTGCCGCCAGAAGCCGCCCACAACTCGCTGAGTCAGCCCGGACGGGGCAGAGATCATGAGTAGCCGCACGGTCGCGAGGGTCGACTCGATCGGATTCGTGGTGCGCTCAACGACCCTCAGTGGAAACTGTGGCCAGCATGGTCATCCGTCGGACGAGTGAGCGAACTGCGCTGAAACTGACGCCTCGTACTACGAGGGTGGCCCTGGCGAGTCTGTGGAGAACGTCGTGATCGAGCGGCCGTCCGGCAGTCTGGTCCTTGACTTCGACGATGCTTGTCGCCTGCCGGGCCTCGAACCGGTCGGCGCGCGATCGCTGCTGACTGAGGCGACAGTCGACCAGCTCAGCACGCGCCGTTGAGGACCGGTCTACGGTCACCTCATGCAAGATCTCGAGATCTTCGACTTCGAGGGTCGCCTGGAAGCGTCGTCAGCCGAGCACCTCCATCGGGCTCTGAGTCGCCGGTTCGACGGCGGCAATCACTTCGAGATCGCTGCCCTCGGTACGGCGTATCCGATGCTCGACCTGATGGTCAGCGGCGACCTCGCCGTCGTCCACTACTTCGCCGCCGAGGGCAACGCTGGCGCACAGTCGATCGGCGACCTCGGACACGCTGCGGTGACCGTCGAGTTCCCTGAGAACCGTGCCGGAGCCACGATCACGATGCCGGGCTCCACGGTGGTCCGCATGACAACCGCGATGCGCTGCGCCGAGGAGTTCTCCATCGACTTGCAACGGCCGACCGCTGTTACCTGGTTCGAGCTTTGAGGCGGACAGCGTGCGCCGCAAGCCGATCGTGCACACTTCAACACCAGCGAAGTCCGGGATCTGGGGGTCAGTTGAGGGGGGTGGGCGTGTCCATGACGCGGCGGCCGGTGATCGTCCGGGTCTCCCCCACCAGGCGGACCGAGACCGGGCCGGCGAAGGTGTCACCGGCGGTCCCGATCCTGAAGGTGATCACGCCCGGCTCGACGATCCGGGTCAGGTCCCGACCGGTGAAGGACAGCCGGTCGGTGTGCACCTCGAAGGTGACCGTCGACGACGCTCCGGCCGCCAGCGGCACCCGGGCGAAACCGACCAGCTGGGTCACCGGCCGGGTCACGCTGGCCACGGGATCGCCGGCGTACAGCTGGACGACCTCGACGCCGTCGCGGCTGCCGGTGTTGGTCACGGTCACCCTCAGCCCCACGGAGCCGTCCACGCCGATCTCGGGGCTGTCGACGGACAGGTCGGCGTACGCGTACGTGGTGTAGGACAGCCCGTGACCGAACCAGTACGCCGGGCTGGGGTCCAGGTTGCTGACGCCCTGGCTGTTCTGCCCGAGCGGCGGAGCCAGATAGGTGTAGGGCGAGCCGCCGACATGATGCGGAACGCCGACGGGCAGCTTCCCTGTGGGGGTGACCCGACCGGACAGCACCCCGGCGATCGCGCCGCCGCCCTCCTCACCCGGGAAGAACGCCTGCACCGTCGCGGCCAGCCGGTCGCGGTACGGGCCGAGCGCGTACGGGCGTCCGGAGACCATGATCATCACCGCGGGTGTGCCGGTGTCGAGCACCGCCTCGACGAGCTGCGGCTGCCGCCCCGGAAGGGCCAGGTCCTCGGCGTCGCAGCCTTCCCCGGACGTGCCACCCCCGAACAGACCGGCCCGGTCTCCCACGGCCAACAGGACCAGATCGGCGGTCCTGGCCGCATCGACGGCGGCCGGTAGCCCGGAGTCGTCGCCGCCGCTGACCTGGCAACCGGCGACGTAGTTGATCATGGCGGCCGGCAGCTCGGTCCGCAGCGCCGCAAGCAGCGAGACGGCCTCGATCCCGATGCCCCCGCTGAACTCCGGGTGCTGCGGGATCACGTGGTTGGGGAAGGCGTAGCACCCGAAGAACGCCTGCGGGTCGTCGGCGCACGGACCGATCACCGCGATCGTGACGGCGCGGTCGGCGGTCAGCGGCAGCGCCTCCGCGGGATTGTCGAGCAGGACCACGCTCTCCTCGGCGAGCCGACGGGCGATGTCCCGGTTGCCGGCGGAGTCGAGCTCGATCGGGGCCGCGGTGGCCTCCGGTGACCAGTCCGGATCGAGCAGACCGAGCTCGACCTTCTGCGCGAGGACCCGCCGCACGGAGCGGTCGACCAGGTCCTCGTCGACTCGTCCGGCCGCGAGCTCGTCCAGCAGCGGTTGGCCGTAGCAGAGGGTGCTGGGCAGCTCCACGTCCAGGCCGGCGGCCAGTGCGTACGCGGCCGCCTCCCCCTCGGTCTCGGCGATCCGGTGCATGATCTGCAGGAAGGCCACCGCTCCGTAGTCCGAGACGACGGTGCCGGTGAAGCCCCACTGGTCACGCAGCACGCCGGTCAACAGGGCGTCGTCGGAGGCCACCGGGATCCCGTCGACATCGGTGTAGGAGTTCATCACGCTGCGTACGCCGGCGTACCGGACGGCATGCTCGAACGGGGGGAGGATCACGTCGGCGAACTCGCGCGGTCCCATGCCGACCGGTGCGTGGTTGCGCGCGGCCCGGGAGGCGGCGTAGCCAGCGAAGTGCTTGAGGGTGGCGATGATGCCGTTCTCCTCCAGGCCGAGTACGTAGGCCGACCCGATCTGGGAGACGAGGTACGGGTCCTCCCCCAAGGTCTCCTCGACCCGACCCCAGCGATAGTCGCGGACGACGTCGAGCACCGGCGACAGGCCCTGGTGGACGCCGACCGTTGCCATGTCACGACCGATCGCCGAGGCCATCTCGTGCACCAGTGCCGGGTCGAATGTCGCCGCCCAGGCCAACGAACCCGGGTAGACCGTCGCCTGGTAGGTGGTGAACCCGGTCAGGCACTCCTCGTGCACGACGGCCGGGATACCCAGCCGGGTCGACGACATGAGCGTCCGCTGCAGCTCGTGCACCCGGGCGACTCCCTCGACCGCGGTCACCGGGGCCGTGCCGAACACCCGGGTCAGCTGCCCGAGACCTTCAGCGGCGGCCTCGGCGAAGGTCGACGCTCGGCTGAACACGTTCTGCATCGGGGCGACATCACCGGTGGCAGAGTCGAAACCGAGCCAGATGCTGCCGAGCTGGGCGACCTTCTCGGCCAGGGTCATGTCGGCCAGCAGGGCCTCGACCCGCTCGGCGGCCGGGCGGGAAGGGTCGCGCCAGGCCGCGGTGGACACAGTCAGGGTCATGGTCGTTCCGTTTCTGCAGAGAGGATCTCTCGCGCTACTTGCCGAAACCGGCGGTCAGTCCGCTGAGCAGCTGACGCCGACCGACGACGTACAGGACCAGGATCGGTACCGTGGACAGCACCACGGCCGCCAGCACCGCAGGGATGTTGGTCTGGTACTCCCCCTGGAAGGCCCACAGGGCCAGCGGCATCACGCGTTTGTCGGGGCTCTGGGTCAAGATCAGCGGCAGCAGGAAGCCGTTCCAGACGTTCAAGCCGTTGTAGATCGCCACCGTGACGATGGCCGGACGGGTCAACGGGAAGGCCAGCCGCCAGGCCATCTGCCAGTCGGTGCAGCCGTCCAGCTTCATCGACTCGAACAGCTCCCGGGGCACATCCCGCAGGAAGCTGCTCAAGATCAACACGGTCAGCGGGATGCCGAAGGCGATCGAGGGCAGGATCAGGGCGCCCAGGCTGTCGTACATGCGGAGCCGGATGATGATCAGGTAGATCGGGATGATTGTGGCCTGCAACGGGATGGCGAGGCCCAGCAGGAACAGACCACGGCAGAAGCGGAGGAACCGGCTGTCGCCGCGGACGATCGCGTACGAGGCGAGGAAGCTGATCAACACCACCGGCACGACGGCGCCGACCGAGACGATCACCGAGTTGAGGAAGTAGCGACCGATGCCCTTCTCGATCACCTCGACGTACGGGGTGAAGTTCGGCGGGATCGGTGGTGCCAGCGGGTTGTTGGTGAAGTAGTCCCCCTGGTTCTTGAAGCTGGTCACCACGATGAAGTAGATCGGCAGGATGATGATCGCCAGCCAGATCCAGGCGAGCAGCCCGCCGAGGTAGTTGCGGCGACCCTTCACCCGGGTGCTCCTGGCTGCTGGCGGGGTCGAGGTCGAGGATGCGGTCGATACGGTGGTGGCTGTCATCACATGCCCTCCATCTGGCTCGCCGAGCGGTCACGGCCGCCGAGACGCTGGATGCCGAGGGTGAGGATCAGTCCGAGCGCGACCAGGAACACCCCGATCACGCTGGCGGCGCCCATCTGGTTGGCCTGGAAGCCGCGGATGTACATGTCCAGGGCGAGGATCCGGGTCGCGTTGCCGGGCCCGCCCCCGGTCAAGACGAAGATCAGGTCGAAGTAGGTCAGGGACCCGACCAGGATCAACGTGGAGGAGGTGATGATCGTGTACTTCAGCTGCGGGATGGTGATCGAGAAGAACTGCCGGATCCGTCCGGCACCGTCGATCTGCGCCGCCTCGTACAGCTGACCGGGGATCTGGCGGACGCCGCCCTGGTAGATGAGGGTGTGGAACGGGACGAACTGCCAGGCGATGACGAAGATCACCACACCGAACGCCAGCTGCGGATCGCCGAGCCAGTCCTGGGAGAGGAACTCCAGGTGGAGACCGGCGCCGAGACCGAAGTACGGGTCCAGCAGGGACTTGAAGGCGATGGCCACGGCGGCCGAGGACATCAGCAACGGCAAGAAGTAGAGCACGGCCAGCAGGGCCCGATAGCGCTGGCGCCCCGCGACGAAGGTCCCCAGCAGCAGGCTGATCGGCGTCTGCACCAACCAGCTGCAGATCATCACGGCGAAGGTGACCGCCAGCGAGTGGTAGAGACCGGGATCGGTCAGCATCTCCCGCCAGCTGGCCAGACCGGTGAAGGTGATCGGGCTGATCCCGTCCCACGACGTGAACGACAGGACCAGCACGCCGATCATCGGGATGAAGGCGAACGCCAGGAACATGATCAGGGCGGGCAGCACCAGCAGGTTGAACCCGCTGGAGCCGCGGGCCGACGACGACGGGCGCGGTGACACGGCCGTCGCCGCCGCCGCGGGGCTTACAGCCACCGCGTCGATCCTGCCGCCGGTCACTTGCCGACGGTGGCGTTCATCGCCGAGGCGAACTGGTCCGGGGTGATCTCGACCAGGAACAGCTGATCGATGTTGTTGAGCAGCGCCTCCGCCTGGGCCGGGCTGAGCGCCTGGTCCCAGGACTGCTGGAAGCTCGGGGCGTTCTTCACCATGTCGAAGGTCATCTGCAGGAACTTCGCGTCGTCGGAGCTGCCGAGCTTGGTCTCCGCTGCCGACACCACCGGAACCCCGCCGCTGGCGATGAACGCGTCCACCACCGCGTCGGTCCACAGACCGTCGGTGAAGTACGCCTTGGCCACCGTCTTCTCCTCCTCGGTCGCCTTGGCGGAGATGGAGAAGTAGTTGGTCGGGTTCCCCACGATGTTCGCGGGATCTCCCTTGCCGCCGGTCACGGCCGGGAAGTTGCCGAACTCCAGCGAGCCGGAGACGAACTCGGGCTGGTCGGACTTGATGCCGCCGTACACCCAGGCGCCTTGCAGGAGCATGGCCGCCTTGCCGGTGTAGAGCAGTGCCTGATCGGCGTTGTTGTCGGCCGCGATCGAGGAGAACCCCTTGACGAACCCGCCGGCGTTGACCAGGTCCTGGATCTTGGTGCACGTCTCGATCACCGCCGGATCCGACCAGGCGTCGGGCTCGTTGGCGAAGATCTTGGCGAACACCTCGGGACCGCCGATCCGGTCGAGCAGGTACTCCAGCCACATCATCGACGTCCACTTCGACTGTCCCGCCAGCGAGAACGCGGCGACGCCCTGACCCTTGAAGACGTCGACGAGCTTCATCACGTCGTCCCAGGTCTTCGGCAGCTGAGCACCGGCCTTCTCGAACAGGGACTTGTTGTAGTACATGATGATCGGCTGCGTCGTCTGGATCGGCACCGCGAAGATCTTGTCGTCGAACGTGGCCGCACCCCAGGTGGACGGCAAGAGCTTGTCCTTGAAGTCCGCGTTCTCCCCCAGCCAGCTGGTCAGGTCCTCGACCTGGCCGGCGTCGACGTACGACTTCAGCACGCCGCCGCCCCAGCCGAAGATCAGCGTGGGGGCCTGGTTCGCACCGACCGCGGTCCTGATCTTGGTCTTGTACGGGTCGTTCTGGAAGAACGTGGCTTCGATGGAGCCCTTGCCCATCCCGTTGAACGCGGTCACCGAGTCCTTGCGGATGGTCTCGTTCGGTTCACCGCTGAGGGCCCACATGGTGGCCCCACCCCCGCCGGCGGCGGCGGGGGTACCGCCACCCGAGCCGCCGCCCGGTTGGGCCGGACCCGAGGTGCCACAGCCGGCCAGGCTCACGGCTCCGATGGCGGCAGCCGCGAGGCCCAGGAACGACCGGCGGCTGGTGCGAGGAAACGTCATTGATCCTCCAAGAGAAGCGAAGTCCGAGTGAGCACGTCGAAACATTTCGACATCCCCGAAAGTTTTTGAAAACGTATCGCCCAACCCGCGTCGAGTCAACAGGGTAAGGCAACGGTTCCGCGAGCCCTACCTGCACACCGCGGGGGATATATCACCCGGGGAGTCGAGTGGCGGGCTTCCTGATACGCAGCGGCCGCCCAACCGCCAGCCGACCCGCTACGCTGATCCCGAAACTTTTCGGACTGAGGTCCAGACGTTCGGAGGCCTGCGTTGAAGAAGAACCGCACTACGCTGGCGGAGGTCGCCGACGCTGCGGGCGTCTCTGTCGCCACCGTGTCGAAGGTGCTCAACGACCACACCGACGTCGCCGAACCGACCCGTCGCCGGATCCAACAGCTCCTCAAGGAGTCCGGCTACCAATCGACCCGACGATCGCCACGCCGATCCACCGGATCGACGGATCGGCTGATCGAAGTGTCCTTCCCGGAGTGGCAGAACGCGTACGAGACCGCCGTGCTCGACGGACTGTCCGCCGCCGCCGAAGCCGAGGGCTACGAGATCGTGATCGGCCCACGGGCCCACGACAACCGGGTCGACATCGATCCCGACGAGCTGCGGCGGTCCGGGCGGGTGGGCGCGATCTTCGTGACCGTCGACGCCACCCACCCGCCGATCAAGGCCCTGTCCGACACCGGCTTCCCGGTGGTCGTGATCGACCCGGTCCGGGTCGGGGCCACGCGGTGCGTCAGCATCGGCGCCACGAACTTCGCGGGCGGGGTCACCGCCACCGAGCACCTGCTCTCCCTGGGCCACCGGCGGATCGCGCACGCCGGCGGACCGTCCACCGTCGAGTGCAGCCAGGCCCGGGTGGCCGGTTACTACTCCGCGCTCCGGCAGGCCGGCCTGGCTCAGGACGACAGCCTGGTCACGCACTCGCTGTTCACCTACGACGCCGGCCGGGAGGTCGCCGCCCAGCTGCTGGACCGGGACGACCGGCCCACCGCGATCTTCGCCGCCTGCGACGAGATCGCCCTCGGCATCCTCGAGGAAGCCCGACGTCGCGCCATCCGCGTACCGGAGGACCTCAGCGTGATCGGCTTCGACGACAGCTTCCTCGCCAGCCGGTCCGCTCCCCCGCTCACCACGGTCGCCCAGCCGCTGATCGAGATGGGTCGGCTGGCCGTCCGCTCCCTGCTCCAGCTCGTGGCCGGAGACGTGGTCGGTACCCGTCATCTGGAGCTGGCCACCCACCTGGTCGTCCGCGACTCCACCGCCGCTCCCCGCTCCTGACCCTCCAGGGGGTCCCCCACGCAACTCCGCGGGTGCTGCAACACCAGCGTAGTGAAGATCGGGCCGCACCCACCGACTCCGCGGGGGATATATCACCCGCGGAGTCGGATTCGGAGGTGGCAGACCTATGGTTCGCGCGATATATTCCACCTGAACTATTCGACTCGAACCATATACGAGGTCTCGCTATGACGTCCTCCGTCGCACCTCTGTCGCCGCTGACTCTGGCTGCCCTTGCCCTGCTCGCCGAGCGCCCGATGCATCCGTACGAGATGTATCAGCTGTCCATGCAGCGTCGGGACCACCGCCTCGTCAAGATCCGACCGGGCACGCTCTACCACGCCGTACGCCGGCTGGCGGATGGCGGCTTGGTCGCCGTGGTCGGCACCGAGCGGGAAGGCAACCGGCCCGAGCGCACCACGTACGAGATCACCGATGCCGGGCGTGACCGGCTGCAGACCAACGTGGCCCTGATGCTCGCCGAGGTGGCGGCCGAATACCCGGTCTTCCCCTTCGCCCTGGGCGAAGCCCACAACCTGCCCGAGGACGAGGTCGTCCGCCTGCTGACCACCCGACAGGCCGCGCTCCGGGAGACGATCGGCGAGATCGAGGCCGGCATCGGCCTGGTCCGCGGCAAGAGCCTGCCGTGGGCCTACTGGCTCCAGCTCGAGTACCTGCACACCGTCCTCAGCGCCCAGGCCGGCTGGCTCGAGAGCGCCATCACCGATATCGGGTCCGGTCGCTTCACCGTTCCCGCAACCTTCCTGTCGCCCGAAAGAGAAACAACCCCGTGAACGAGACAGTCTCCAAACCGTGGCCGGCCCTGTGGGCCCTGGTCCTCGGCTTCTTCATGATCTTGGTCGACTCGACCATCGTGTCGGTCGCCAACCCCGCGATCCTGCGTGACCTGGATGCCGACATCACGTCGGTCATCTGGGTGACCAGCGGCTACCTGCTGGCGTACGCCGTCCCGCTGCTGATCACCGGCCGACTCGGTGACCGCTTCGGGCCGAAGCGGATGTACATGATCGGCCTGGTGGTGTTCACCGCCGCCTCCGCCTGGTGCGGCTTCGCCGACAGCATCGGCACCCTGGTCGCGGCCCGCGTCGTCCAGGGACTCGGTGCCGCCCTGATGACGCCGCAGACCATGGCAGTGATCACCCGCATCTTCCCCCCGAACAAGCGTGGTGCCGCAATGGGTCTCTGGGGTTCCGTCGCCGGCATCGCCACCCTCGTCGGCCCCATCCTCGGTGGCGTCCTGGTGGACAACCTCGGTTGGGAGTGGATCTTCTTCGTCAACGTGCCGGTCGGTGTGGTCGCCCTCGTGCTGGCCTGGCGGCTGGTCCCCGACCTGGAGACCCACGCCCACAGCTTCGACTGGCTGGGTGTCGTGCTCAGCGCCACCGGTCTGTTCCTGGTGATCTTCGGTATCCAGGAGGGCGAGACCTACGACTGGGGCACGATCACCGGACCGATCACCGTCTGGGGCCTGATCATCACCGGCGTCGTCGTGCTGATCGGTTTCGTGGTCTGGCAGCGGTACAACCCCAAGGAGCCGCTGCTGCCGCTCGGGCTGTTCAAGGATCGCAACTTCGCCCTGTCCAACGCCGCGATCGCCCTGGTCGGTCTGGCCATCACCGCGATGCCGCTGCCGATCACGTTCTACTACCAGATCGCCCGCGGTATGCAGCCGACCCAGTCCGCGCTGATGCTCGCGCCGATGGCAGTCGCCACGTTGATCATGGCGCCGATCGTCGGGCGACTGACCGATCGGGTGAACCCGAAGTGGGTGGCACTGTCCGGCTTCACCGTCTCCGCGGCCGCCCTGGTGTGGCTGTCGTCGCTGATGGGTCCGGACACCGGGCTGTGGAAGCTGCTGATACCGGCCGCGTTCCTGGGCATCGGGATGTCGGGTATCTGGTCCCCGTTGGCCGCCACGGCCACCCGCAATCTGCCGATGGCGCAGGCCGGGGCCGGATCCGGCGTCTACAGCACCACGCGTCAGGTCGGAGCCGTGCTCGGCAGCGCCGCCATCGCCGCCCTCATCAACGCCCGGCTGGCGGTGGAGCTGCCCGGCTTCGAGACCGGCATGGCCCGGGAGTCCGCGGGCTCGACCCTGCCAGCCGCGGCCCAGGCCGGCTTCAGTGCCGCCATGGCCCAGTCGCTGCTGCTCCCAGCGGTGGTGCTCGCCCTGGGTGTGATCATCGTCGTCTTCTTCGCGAAGCCGGCCCAGACCGTCGCTTGGGGATCGCCGGCCGAGGACCGCGAGCCGGCGCTCGTGGTGGAGTAATCGGCCGCGGACACGTGGCGACCAGTGGGTGACCGTCCGTGACTTCGTGGCGGCATCCGGCGACTCCCACACGTACGGACCCACCGTCCGCGACCCGGCAGCATCCGGCCGCCATCGCCGTAAGGTCTGCGTAATAGGCCCGCCTCGCAGGGCGGCCGAGACTGAGGGGCATGCCCCCCAGCTCCGCCCCGGTCCGGCCGGCTTGGTGGCCGTCGTTCACCAGCAGCGTCCGCTCCACCGCGCTGACGGCTCGACTCGGCCGGGTCCTCGGAATCGCCTTCGGGGTCTGCTTCCTGACCGGTCTGCTGAGCGCGCTGCAGTATCAGCCACTGACCTGGTTTCCCTGGCCGGCGAGTCCGCCATGGATCTACCGGGTCACCCAAGGGGTGCACATCGCGACCGGCACCGCGTGCCTGCCGCTGATCATGATCAAGCTCTGGTCGGTCTACCCCAACCTGTTCCGGTTCCCGCCGCTCCGCTCGCTGGTCCACGCCCTGGAGCGCGGCTCGATAGCGGTGCTGGTCGCGGCCTCCCTCGTGCAGCTGGTGACGGGTTTCTTCAACGCCCTCAACTGGTATCCGTTCGGCTGGGACTTCGTGGTCGTGCACCACTACCTGGCGTACGTCGTCATCGGCGCCCTGCTGCTGCACGTCGGGATCAAGCTCCCCGACATCGTGTACGGGTTGCGGGCGCGGCTGGCCGATGCCGACGTGTTGACCGAGATCCCGTGGGACGAGAATCCGGTCTCGCACAGCAACGCCGGCGATGTACCGCCGCCGGCGACACCGGGCATCAGTCGGCGCGGCGTGCTGGCCGCTTCCGGGATCGGTGTGGCGATCGTGGTCGCCACGTCGGTCGGTCAGACGGTGACTCCCCTGGAACCGATCGGGTTG